>CAZQUW010000251.1:0-1322 GCA_964596215.1 uncultured Planctomicrobium sp.
CGCTCATGCGGTCGACGAGCTGCTCGATGCCGGTCTCGTTTTGGTGAGATTCCTGGCGTCTTGTATGATCGAAACAGGGTTGGTCAGGATGAGGTCTATTGGGGGCGAATTTCGTAGAACGCTGGAGGAACTGGGGCTCTGGGCTGACGTCTTCAGGACTTACGGTGCCTGGGGCTGGAGGTGGTGGAGTCTGATGGTAGTGTGGCGAACCGGTGAGCGGCGGGTGTGAGCTGCGCGCCAGTTCGCGGGCGCCTATGCTCCGTCGGCGTCGAGAGAATTGAGGGGAGTGAATCGCCAGACGCTTCCAGTCAGATCAAAGAAGTTGGATCTCCGCAGGATGTTTGTGCGGGGTGGCCTGGGTTGCTGTGCCTCGTGGAAGGCCAGGCCGGGAAAAAAATGTCACCATGCAGTATCGCCGCGGTTTTTGGTAATATTCGACAGTGGCGAAGGAAAGTGCGAGCCGGTTCTCGATCAAAAACTAAAAGAAAACACAGAGAAATGCACGTTTTAGGCGCTCATATGAGTATCGCTGGTGGCTACTACAAGGCCATCGAAGCTGCGTCCAGTTTTGGAATGTCAACGTGTCAACTCTTCACGAAGAACAACAACCAGTGGAATGCCAAGCCGCTGTCGTCGCAGGATCTGGACGATTTTAAGTCTTGTCTGAAACAGACTGGGGTGACTCAGCCGGTGGCTCATGACAGTTATTTGATCAATCTGGCCAGCCCCAATGATGATCTGTGGAAGAAGTCGATTGACGCCTTCAAGCACGAACTGGAACGGGCTGAGGCACTCGAATTGATTGGCGTGGTGATGCACCCCGGGGCGTATGTTTCGTCGAGTCCCGAGGCGGGACTGCAACGGATTGTCACAGCGCTGGATGACATTCATGCGGCGACCGCCGGGTATCAGACTTTGACGCTGCTGGAAACCACGGCGGGGCAGGGCTCGACGCTGGGGGCGAAGTTTGAAGAGCTGGCGTGGATTATTGATCACGCGGCGGCACCTGAGCGGCTGGGTGTGTGCGTTGATACGTGCCATATTTTCTCGGCCGGGTATCCACTGATTGACGCCGCCGACTATGCCGCGACGTTTGCGGAGTTCGATCGACTGATCGGGATCTCGAGGATTAAAGCGTTCCATCTGAATGACAGCTTGAAACCGTTTGCCAGCCGAGTCGATCGGCATGCTCACATTGGGCGTGGGACGCTGGGCTTGGAGCCGTTTCGGCATTTGTTGAATGACAAGCGATTCACGAAAGTTCCCATGTACCTGGAAACTCCCAAGGGAGAAGAAGACGGCGAACAACTGGACGCCATCAA
>CAZQUW010000251.1:1422-8996 GCA_964596215.1 uncultured Planctomicrobium sp.
GCACCGCCTGAGCGTTCGATCAAGGAGTGCTGATCACATCTTCGATACCGGTCTGGGGCTGAGGTTTCTCGATGAAGTACGAGATTAAAGAGCTGGGAGTCAGTGCAATTCTGGATCAGTCATTCAAGCTGATTCAGGAGAATTTTAAACTGCTGGCCGGGATCACCGTGCCGCTGGTGATTCCCTTCGCCCTGATCCAGGGTTTTGCGGCGATGGTTGCCGCACCACAACTGCCCCAGAACCCCAATCGCGAGGCCATGGAAGCGTATTACCGCGCCATGCTGGGGATGGCCGTGTATACGGTGCCGCTGTTTTTGATCTTCGCATATATCGTCGTACCGATCACGAATGCGGCGATGTTATACGCGATTTCCCGCGTGTATCTCGCGCAACCGACGACCGTGGGGCAAAGCTTCCGATTTGCGATCTCGCGGATTCTGCCGTTGATGTGGACTTGGATCCTGACCGGTCTGGTGGTGTTGGGTGGAATGGTATTATGTGTGGTCCCGGGGATCATCTTCAGTTTCTGGTATGCGCTGGTGACCCAGGTGCTGGTCCTGGAAGGTCTGTCGGGCTGGGAAGCCATGAAGCGCAGCAAGGCCCTGATGAAGGGGAACATGGGAAACTTGTTTCTCCTGATGCTGATTGTCGCGTTAATCAATGGTTCTGCCGGGGGCATCGCCGGGATGATCTGGCAACCGCATATCAAAGCGGTCGTTTCCGCGATCGCGCAATGTCTGGGCACGCTGCTGGGGGCGACGACGGGAGTGATCTTTTATTTTTCGACGCGCTGCCAGCACGAGAATTTTGATCTGATGCTGTTGGCCGAGGCGGTCGCGACGCCTGATGCTCCACCCTCCGCAGCAGAACCTGAGGCGTTGTAATGATTGAGGCTTCCAGCCCGCAGTGCGATCGAGTGGAACTCTGACGAATCCATTTGCAGGCGCCGCGGGCTGGTAGGGCGGTTGCCGGGGTATTTGTCCTTCTTCGCCTGAATTATTTCCGCAGGTAAAGTCACGATGGCGGTTACCGCAACGTTACCTGATGCCGACACCATCCGCCGCACGGCGACTGAAGTCATTCAACGCCCCGACTATTTGCTCGAACCTGAATCTCGCGTCGATGAGTTATTGCTGAGCCTGGGGCGCAGGGCGATTGACCTGTTCTTGTGGGCCTTTCAATGGTTGTTTCGTCTCGTGGAGGGCCTGCCGGAATGGCTGCAGTGGATCATCATCTGGGGATTGATCCTGATCTTGATCGCCATCGGTGCGCACTTCATCTATACCATCTGGTCGCTGTTTGCGAGTGCCAAACGCCGGCGCGGTGTGACCGTGACATTGCCCGCGGTGGTGCTGGATCCGGCCAATCTGGAACGGCAATCGGCCGAAGCTGCTGCGCGGGGGGATTGCAGCCTGGCGGTGCGTTTGTTGTTCCGGGCCTGCCTGCTGCGTCTCGAACAGGCAGAATCCCGTAAACTGCGTGGCGGGACCACCAATCGGGAAGTTCTCCGTCGGCATCGTCATGCGCCCGTGTACGAACCGATGAAGGTGTTCGTGGAAATCATCGAGACCAAGTGGTACGGCATGGGGGAATGCTCGTCTGTCGATTATGAGACCTGTCGGCTGGCGCATGCCGAGTTGCTGCGATCGATGAAAGGAGCCAGCGATGTTCACGACGCGTAATGTTGTAGTGAGTGTCAGTGCCACTTTCATCCTGTGCATGTTGTGGTCCATCTGGTCGTTGATGGGCCCACCCGATAGCGGGGGCCTCGGGGGCGATTCGTATGGGACTCGACGTCATGGCCTGCGTGCCCTGTTTGAGATTCTGGCCGAATTACATGTTCCGGTCGAACGCGGGTTGTCGCCCCCCACATTCTATTTGGATCGACCGGCCACGCTGGTGTTCTGGAAACCAGACACCACGCTGGTCACGCGCGAGCCGACCTATCTGCATGCCGTGGGGGACTGGATGCACCAGGGGGGACGTGTGGTGCTGGCACCTGATCGCCATCTTGAAGACAAGGGTGCTCCGGAGAATGTGTTCACTAAAGACAAGTCAACTCTGCCCCCGGAGTCCGTCTTTCAGGCTTTGCAGGGGCCTGACATCGATGTGCAGTTGATGGATCTCGTTGCCGGGCCGACGAAAGCCGCGGATGATCTAGAGGAATCGGTGCCCGAAACTCGACGCAGGCAGCGAAATGCGAGGAAATACCGTCCTGCTGATTGGAATGATGACCTCCAGCGAATGCGGGGGCTTATGTCCGGTGAAAAGAACTTGCAGCCCACGCAAAAAGTGGCCGTGCGGGCGAGTGGTTCACTTGCTCCGCTGGGAGCGAAGGTCAAATCTCTGGAGTTGCCGATCGAATCCCTCCAGGTCTTGGATCTGAAGAAGTCACAGCCGACTGGCCGGATTGAGTTCACCGATCTGGAAGGCCAGACGCAGACGCTGGTGGCGGCGTATCGGGTCGGGCAGGGTGAACTGATCGTCGTCGGGTCTGCCATGCTGGCCGAGAACCGGTTGATTGCCCGGGATGATAACAGCGTGCTGGCTGCAGAATTGATTGCGGCGTCGGGGCGGACGGTCATCATGGATGAGTTCTATCACGGACTGACCGTGCGTGGGAATCCGATGTGGTTGTTTACTCGACCGGGGTACGGCGTTGTGGTGCTGGCTTTGCTGGCGGTTGCCGGGTTGTGGATCTGGCGCGAAGCCGTCTTCCTGGGGCCGCCCCTGGCTGAGTCGATTCCTTCGCGACGTTCCATCGGCGAATATGTTGTGGCCATGGCGATGTTCTTGAATCGGGGTCAGGCGACTCGTCCGTTTGTCTTGCGTGAAGTGCGCAGCGGCGTGTTGCATTCGGTACGGCGTGAGCTGGGGTTGCCGCCCGGCCGCGAGGATGTGGAAGAACTGGCCGCAGTTCTGCTGCGCCGCGACCCGCAACGTGCGATGAAATTGATCGATGCTGTGCGGCAGATTGATCAGGCATTGTCTCAAAATATTATTGTGCGTGAATCCGACGCCATTCGACTCTTGCAGGGGATTTCCAGTTGTCTCTAGAAGCACTTTATCAAAAGCTGCGCGATGAAATTACGAAGGTGGTCTTCGGCCAGGACGAAGTGATCGACCTGGTCCTGGCGGCCTTGTTCAGCAGCGGTCACGTCTTGCTGGAAGGCCCTCCGGGAACGGCCAAAACGCTGCTCGCGCGGACCGTTGCCGCTGCCTTGCGGCTGAACTATCGCCGCGTGCAGATGACACCCGACTTGCTGCCGATCGATATCACAGGTTCGTCGATCTATCGTGAGGACCAGCGGACGTTCGAATTCCGGAAGGGGCCGATCTTCACAAACTTCCTCCTGGCTGACGAAATCAATCGAGCCTCGGCGCGGACGCAATCGGCCCTGTTGGAAGCAATGCAGGAACTGCAGGTGACCTATGACGGTGTCACCCATCAACTGCCCGAGCCGTTCTTGACGTTTGCGACCCAGAACCCCATTGAGCACGAAGGTACCTATCCCCTGCCGCTGGCGCAGCTGGACCGCTTTATGTTCAAGGTGTTCGTGACCTATCCCGAAGCCGGGGACGAGGAAAAGGTCCTGCGTGAGCACCATGCGACGGGGGGCATGTCTGATCCGCTGAAGATGAATGTCCAGGCCGTGGTCGGACCGGAAGAGTTGCTGGAAGCTCGGAAGATCATTCGTGCCACCCACATTCGGGAAGAGGTGATCAGTTACGTGCGACGCCTGTTGCATGCGACGCGGGGAGATGACTCGCTGGCCGTCGGTGCCAGCCCGCGGTCCGGGTTGATGTTGCTGATGGGGGCGAAAAGTCTGGCGCGATTTGCCGGCCGGGACTTCGTGATTCCGGACGACATCAAGGCCGCGTTCATCCCCGTGATGCGGCACCGCGTGGTACTCAGTCCTTCCGCGGAATTGGAAGGGACGACGACTGATAACGTCCTGAGCTCGCTGCTCGAATCGGTTGAGGTGCCGCGGTGAGCATCCGGCCCGGACGAAATCTGTTGCGGGTGGCCGGGGTGTTGGCCGGGCTGGCGTTTGCGAGCTTCGTGTGGTCGGCGACGGCGTGGGCATTACTGGCGATGCTCCTGCTGATCCTGGTGGCGGTCGTTACGGAGTATCGCGGCCTGGCGGTCCGCTGCCCGCAAATCAAAGTCGTGCGGCTGCTGCCGAATGTAGTAGGGCGGGATCTGGCGTTCCAGGTGGTCTATCGCATCGAACATGACGGGATGCAGCCATTGAGCCTCGAGCTGCGAGACCAGTTGCCGACGTCCGCTGTCCCGCCGTTTCAGATCATCGCTTTCAATCTGCCCGCCGGTGAGACCAGCCAGACATTGTCGACCGATGTCCGCATTCCGGTCCGCGGAGCCTTTGAATTCGGGCCGCTGTGGTTGCGCATCCCCGGGACGCGCGGTCTGCTCGAAGCCCAATGGTCTGTGAACCGTGTTGCTCAAGTGAAAGTCCTGCCCGAATCGTTCAGCACGGGCGAATCGCTGTTGCAGGATAAGCGGGCCGCGTTGCTGTTGCTGGATAAGATGTCGCAGGCCCGGCAGCAGGGTGTCGGGACCGAATTTGATCAGTTGTCCGAGTTCCGCGACGGCGATGACCCGCGGCGGATCGACTGGCGGACGTCTGCCCGGTTTGGTCGCCCGATTGTCCGGCGGTTTCGAGTCGAACGGCACCGCGACGTCATGTTGATCATCGATTGCGGACGGTTGATGGGGGCCGATGCGGTACATGGAACGAAGCTCGATTGCGCAGTGGATTCGGCCCTCATGTTGGGACGAACGGTGCTCGAAGGGGGCGACCGCTGCGGGTTAGGGTTGTTCGACGATCAAGTGTTGGGTTATCTGCCTCCCGTATCTGGAAGCTCGGCCATGCGGGCCCTGACCGAAAGTGCCTGCAGTGTGCAGTCACGCTGGCGTGAGGCCGACTTCACCCGCATGTTTGCCACCTTGCAGAGTCGCCAGTCCAAGCGATCGCTGCTGGTCATACTGTCGGACATTATTGATGAGGCTACGTCGACTCGCTTCCGGGCGTCGCTGGGCACCCTCTGTCGCCGGCATGTGGTGTTATTCGCGGCCTTGCAGACCCCATTATTAAGACAATACACCCGCGCGCCGATCGGCTCGATGGTCGATGGAGCCCGCCAGGCCGTGGCTTTCCGCCTGCTGCGCGAACGCGAAGTGGCCCTGCAGTCGTTGCGGCATAGCGGTGTGCATGTCGTCGACGTGGAACCCAACGAATTAACAATTCCTTTAATCAATCAGTTCATCGAACTGCGGCAGGGGAACTTGCTGTAAACGAAGTTTGTCAATGAATTCGCCAGAATGCTGAGTTGTAAAATACTCTTAAGTCCGTGGTGCGGATCTCTCCGTTGCCCGGTCCGGCTCACACCAGACATTGACGATGATGCCTACGTGGACCGGGCTTGTGCCACTTCGAACGGCACGTGCTCGGGGCCTGATTCCAGTTGGGTGAAGTCCAGATGGCTCGCCTGTTGAGCCGCCCGTTCCAGGATGTAGCCATACAGGAAGTACCCCGCCCACGCCACCGCGCTGGCGGCCGCAACAAACAGCCGGGCTGCAGTCGACAGGTGGCTTTGGCGCAGATAGCTTTCGAGAATTGCGGCCAGGAACAGCATGGCCCCGGCCCCGACGACCGTTTGAGCGGCGTCGATCCCCGCACGTTTCAGGCTTTCCGCCCGCGTCAGTTTGCCAGGGCTGACTACGGAATGCCCCAGCAACAGGCCCGTTCCACCGAACAGCACGATCGCGCCCATTTCGGGAATTCCGTGTGGCAGAATCCACGCCCATAGCTCGGCGTCGATGCCGGCCCGGTGGTGCATGGCCGCAAACGCTCCCAGCAGCATGCCGTTGTAAATCATCAGGATCATCGTCGGGATGGCGGCCAGAACACCCAGACCCATCGCCGTAATGCCGACCTTCAAGTTATGGCTGAACAGGAACGATGCGAACAGGAACTTGCCGCCATCATCGGTATTGCGGCCCGATCGCAGCACCTCCAGCAATTGCTCCCTGGTGGCCCCCGGCGTGCGCGGATCACAGCCGCACGGCATCATCAGCGCGTAGGCGGCGAGCGCGTCATACAGTGACAGAAAGTACCCTAACATGCCCCCTGCCAGCATGAGTGCTGCGGACGTGGCGTGGTATTTCCAGCGCCGGGCAATCAATCGCGCGAAACCTTCCGTCACAAAGTTGCTGCATCCCGCCCAGATGGAGGTGCGCGGCGGCAGATAGATCAGGCTGTGTGCGGCGGCAGTCAGGCCGTTGAGATAGTGGATCAGCCGGTCGTCATTCGTGCGCGTGGCGACTTGCGACAGGTGCTGAGTGGTCCGGCGGTAGAGGACATCCAGGCGCGCCAATTCCTCGGGCGACATCCGGCGCAACGACTTGCGAGCCTTCGTCACCAGCGCTTCCAGTTCGTCCCATTCAGGCTTGTTCCGTGCGACGAAACCACTCATACTCGATCCCTGACCGGGTGCTCTGTGAACACCCGAAAATAGACAGCACCGCGGATCACACAATGGTTGCCAGCCTGGAGTTCGAAACGCCCGAGAATATCCGGGTTGCCTATGAGCCGGCTGGCCTGGGAACCCGCTATCTGGCCTGGTTCCTGGATAATATCCTAGTCACCGTATTGATTGTTGTCATGTTCTTTCTGTCGATCCTGCTGGGGATCCTGACGGAAGGAGTCGTACGTCAAGCCGCGCAGGCGCTACAGGGTTTGGACAATGTCACGCCCGAGAAGCAGTCCGAGGCTGGCGTGCGTATCATGCAATACCTGATTGGATTCTCCATCCTGGTCTGGGGGCTGGGCGGGTTTGTTTACTATACGTGTTTTGAACTGTGGCTGCGCGGCCAGACCTTCGGCAAGTGGATGCTCGGGCTGCGAGTCGTCCGGGTGGACGGATTCGCTCTCGATCCGGCCGCGATTCTGGTGCGAAATATCTTCCGCGTGGTCGATCAGATTCCCGTGATGTGGATTGTTCCCTTCATGTCGAAACGCTCGCAACGGTTCGGAGATATGGTCGCCGGCACGACGGTCGTGGTCGACCGACCCGAGAAACTGAGTAGCGTCCGGCAAACAATCGCGGAATTCGGCACGGTCGATGCGCGGTTTACGTTCGATTCCAATATGCTCAAGCGCGCTCGTCCCCAGGACTTTCCGGCGATTGAAAAGATTCTGGAACGCTGGGAGAAACTGACCGAGGCGCAGCGGAATTCCTTGCTGGATCAACTGCTGCCTCCCCTGGTTGAACGGCTGAAGGCCGATTCGCCGCCCCCTGAAGAACGCGTCATATTTCTGCGGGATCTCCTGGCCGCAGAATATCGGCGCCAGCATCGCAATCTCTAGCTTTCCCACAGTACCCGGGCCATCAATGGGTACATCGTCCGCGATCCTGCGGTCGGATCGCCGTTAAGTCAGTATCCCCGAATCGTGCCAGGTGATTGAGATTCTCATCCTCGCTTTGCACTCTTTGCTCCCTTCAGTTCTGTAGCCTGACCCTCCGAGCCGGGTATCTTCATTCTCGAAGGC
>CAZQUW010000252.1:0-4043 GCA_964596215.1 uncultured Planctomicrobium sp.
ACCATGACCAGTGCGGCGCCGCAGGCGGCCATCACCAAACCCAGGAAAAACGGCCAGTCCGGCAGCTTTTTGGCGGGATTGAAATAAATAATTGTGGCAATTGTGTTGATGATCGGTGCGCCGGCGAAGACCAGCGGCGGTACGTACAGCGTGGCATCTTTACCACCGATGGTGACGGCGAAGATGATGCACAGGGCACCCGCGGCCCCCAATGTGCCGCCGAACAAGCCCTTCATGCAGGCCAGTGTGTCGAAGTTCGGAACGACTCCCGGCTTGACTGTGGGGTCCCAGTTGAGGACGAACACAAATATCGAGGGAATCAACACCGCAGTGATGAAGTAGGCAAGTCCGACGAACAGGAAGGCTCGCAGGGGACTTTTCAATGCGGATTGGGCGGCGTGGACGGTCGGCACATACAGGCCCCAGGAGAGGGCTGCACCGGCGATGAAAATCAGGACCAGGACGATAGCTTTTTCCATCTTGAACTCCGTAGCGGACGGCGAATTCAGTCATGCGGTGGCGATCGTCGGGCCTGTCGAGCTTGCCAAATTAGCGACGGCCACAACCCTCCAGACACGGTGAAGATTCCCCGTCTGGACGCCTGCGGGGAGTATGGTAGCTTTCGGCTGGCAGAATGGAAACCGATGGGGAGAAATGACGAATGTCGAAATCCGAATGACGAAAAATTGTCCAGATTTCAACGGCGAAAATCGTCTCCGTCAGCGAACGAGGCGGGCGATTCGAATTTCGACATGCGACATTTCCCTAATCCACATCTTCCCGGCCAGAGTTAATAGTCGATATTGATGTCGGTTAGCCTGATGCGGATGTTCGAATCGATGCTCCGTGATGCTTGCCAGTCGCCTGCTTGACAATCCGGGATGCGCTCCCCTATGTTTGCAAGGTTTATTTGGACTGGCATGGTGAATCGCAAGTATTGTGGCCGGTTCGGCTTCTGTGCGTGACACTCGATGGCGAGTGGGGTTTTTGCTGCTCATCCGGCAGATTTTGCCGCTACGTCGGTCGTTGCCAACCTGGTCGGAAAAGGAATCGTCGCGTGGCATCTGGACTCACTCATTTTGATGATTCGGGTGCCAGCCGGATGGTGGATGTCGGGGCGAAAGACATCACCGCCAGACGCGCCGTGGCCTCCAGTCGGATTACAATGCTGCCGAAAACTTTGCAGCTCATCTCCAATCGTCAGGTGGCGAAGGGGGATGTGTTTGAGGTGGCTCGGTTGGCAGGAATCATGGCCGCCAAGCGGACTTCCGAATTGATTCCGCTTTGCCACTCGCTCGGTCTGGACAGCGTGGAGTTGAGTTTTTCCATTCTGGATGAGCAAACGGTAGAGGTCCGGGCCACAGCGGCCGTACATGGGAAAACGGGTGTAGAAATGGAAGCCCTCACGGCAGTCAGCGTCGCTGCTTTGACGGTTTATGATATGTGCAAAGCCGTCGATCGAGCCATGGTGCTCGGTCCGACGATGCTGCTCGAGAAATCGGGTGGCAAAAGCGGACACTTCCGCCGTGAAGAGGAGTGATGGCTCCTGTGGGGTTGATGCGGTTTTTAAGCAGATATCGCGATTCAGAAAATTAGATGGATACATCACCGAAGTCTGGCATTTGATTTGCCATGCCTGTGATCGGTGACAGTTGAGTGGCGATGAATATCGAACAGGACGGACCTGAGACAATCGGTCCGTTGGGGGTGCAAGAGAGCGTCATGGTTCAAAAAGCGGCGAGCGAAAAGGGAAATTCCAACGACTTACAGGCAACAATTCTGAGCCTGATCGGGAATGACCTGCGCGAAATGGAAGTGGTTTTTCATCGCGAATTACGCAGTAATCATCCTTACGTCGCGGACGTCCTGACACACCTCAATACTTATCGCGGCAAACGGCTGCGACCGATGCTGCTGCTGTTAACCGCGCAGGCCGTCGGGGAAGTTGATGCCTCGCATCATGTCCTGGCTGCCGTGGTGGAAATGATTCATACCGCGACCCTGGTGCATGACGACGTGCTGGATGATGCCACCACCCGCCGGCATGTCGCTACGGTCAATTCCCGCTGGAACAATGAAACCAGTGTTCTGCTCGGCGACTATCTGTTCACCCACGCGTTCCATCTGGCAAGCAGCCTGGAAAGCACCTTGGCCTGCCGCCTGATTGGCCGTGCCACAAATCTGGTTTGCGAAGGCGAACTGGCCCAGATCCACGAACGGGGCAATTCGGGGTTAACCGAAGAGCAATACTTCAACATCATCGAAGGCAAGACGGCCGAACTGTGTGCGGTTTCGTGCTATCTGGGGGCACACTTTGCGGGCGCTTCTGAAGCGACGACCCTGGCGATGGACCGCTACGGCCGCAATCTGGGAATTGCCTTCCAGATTGCCGATGACTTGCTGGATGTCTGTGGCACCGAACAGGAAACGGGCAAGTCCCTGGGATCAGATCTGGAAAAACAGAAGCTGACCTTACCGCTGATCCGGCTTCTGGCCGAAGCGACCCCGGAAGATGCTGCAAAAATCCGCGAAATGCTGGCCCATCCCAGTGCCGAGTCCAAAACCGAATTGAATCGGTTGCTCAAGGCGGGCGATGCATTGGAATATGCTCGTCAACGAGCCTTCGAATACGTCGAAGGTGCCCGGGCTGCACTCGCGTGCCTTGCAGATTCGCCCGCCCGGCAAGTACTGGAATTGCTGACCGAGTTTGTCGTGGTACGCTCGACGTAAGCAACACGTTGTTTCGCCGCTCACTCAGTCGGCGGTTCGATGGGGCCAAAATCTGTAATGGGCGGCGCGGCGAAGCGTTTCAATTGGGCATTCGAGCGACGCTGCTCGCGCAGAATGAAAAAGCAGATCGAACCACCCAGGCTGAGTCCGACGACGGCGATCCCTCCTAATAGATAAGGGACCCAGCGCGGATCTGCGGTGGGCTGACGCTGCACCACCGGGAACCAGCGGATGCGTTTCGCCAGCAACATGGGGGCGGCGTAGGTCAGGCCTGATTGTGCCGGATACTGATAGCGTTTGAAGAAGTAACCGGTAATCGTCACCTTCTCGCTGAGCTTGTTGCCTTCCATCAGTCCCGCGGGCTTGTCGAGGCAATGAAAGACATACGGGTTCTTTCCCGAGTCGGCATTGCGCAGCCAGCCTTCGTAGACGACCTCGATTTTGGCATCGTTTTCGTGATGCGGCAGGCGATTGAGCTGTAACAGCTCCCCTTCCAGTGTGATCAAACGGCCGCGATAGAAATCGGGGTCCGAGAACAACTGGGTGTAACTGAGATCCTGCAGCGCGGCTCGTTCGAGATCCGCCTGCGGAGTGTCTCGCAGTTTGGCGAAGACAGTCCAGTAGGCCTCACCTTCGGCATGCCGGATAAACAACGCACTCTCGTTGATTTTGGCGAAGACGGTCTTCGGGATCCTGAGGTCCTGTGCCTGGTCAACTTGCGGGGTGACATTCTTCGGCCCGGCAGTCCCCTGCTTCACCACTGCTTTTCCAGGCTGGCCCACTGCCTGCTGGGTCAGCGTTTCCTGAAGCTGCTTGATCCGCTGTTCGTCTTCTGGAGTGAGTGGCTGCTGCTGCTGTTTCTTCTGGGGCGGATTTAACCACGCCCAATTTTTGGGGTGCGCCGATTTGAAGATCGACATAAGCACGATCACCAGCGTGCCCACGAGCATCACGACGCGAACCTGATCGCGACGTCGTCCAAGTCGAGGAACGCCTCTGGGCTGGAATCGCATGGATGCTTACGCACTGGTGATCAGGAAACGGGAATTGATAATCGTCTATTAAATTGTAGGCCACGCCGCGCAAAGTTGAAACAGTTGTCGACGGCTTCGTGAGCGAAAATACGCCCCAGCGAAGACTTCGCCTCTACGTAGGCGAGCGTCCGGCGTGAGCCGGATGGTTGTCAGTGAGTTGCGAGTCTTCGGAAATCGACCGTTTTGAGAATCGGCTCGCCTAATCGTCCATGGGGTGGACGTTCTGCGGTTGCTTGTGACTCGCTAACAACCATCCGGCTCACGCCGGACGCTCGCCAC
>CAZQUW010000252.1:4143-8975 GCA_964596215.1 uncultured Planctomicrobium sp.
CGTGTTTGCTCCGCAGTGGGTGTCACCTCTTGTACCGCGGGGTGCAGGACAACTTCGTCGCTGCGCTCATCGGCAATCATGCGCCAGACGCGGGCCAGGAACCGTGCAATCCCTTCGACACCACTCATGCTCCATGGTTTGGTGGCCTCCAGGGGACCCATGAACATTTCGTAAAGGCGTAAGGCGTCGGCACCGTACTCTTTGACCACGCTGTCGGGATTGATGACGTTGCCCCGCGACTTGGACATCTTGTATGCGCGGCTGTCGACGGTGATCTCAGGTTGCGCGGCGAGGACAAAGTCGTTGCCTTGCTTGATGACTTGATCGGCGGTCAGCTTGACCAAGGTCAGTGGCTGCCCGGTTTGCTTGTGGACATGGGCGGGACCGCCCTCTGGTCCATCGGTCGCCTGGTTGGCTGCCACCCATTGCCCGGCGGCATCCTGATAGGCAGTTAACTCGGCTTCACCGAGAATCATTCCCTGATTGACGAGTCGGCCGAAGGGTTCGGGCGTGCCGATATGTCCGCGGTCAAACAACACCTTGTGCCAGAACCGCGAATACAACAGGTGCAACACGGCGTGCTCGGCACCGCCGACATACAGATCCACAGGCAGCCACTGTCTGGCGAGTTCCGGATCAACAAACGCGTGGTGATTCTTGGGATCGATAAACCGCATGTAGTACCAGCACGACCCGGCCCATTGGGGCATACTATTGGTCTCGCGCTTGAGACGCGTGCCATCCGGCAGCGTCTTGTAGAGCCACTCGGAGGGGGCTTTCGAGAGCAACGGCTCGGGCGTTCCCGTCGGTTTGAAGTCAGCCATCGGGGGCAATGTCACGGGCAGGTCCGAGGGCGTGTCAGCCCGCATCAAACCGGTCGGCTGGCCGTCCTTGTCGAGTTCATGCCAGATCGGGAATGGCTCGCCCCAGTAGCGCTGGCGGCTGAATAACCAGTCGCGCAGGCGGTAGTTCACAGCCACCTTACCCAGGCCCTGGGCAGTCAATTCCGCGGAGATTTTCGTCTTGAATTCCAGTGTGGGCAGACCATTGTAAGTACTGGAATTGATGGCGGTTCCCAGCCCGGCGAACGGCATTTCCACCCGGCCGTCGACCTCGCGGGCCAGGTCTCGTTCTTCCTTGGAGTATTCATAGTTCGCCGGTGCCTGGACGACCGGGGTAATGGGAATCTGGAACTTTACCGCGAACTCCCAGTCCCGTACGTCATGCGCAGGAACGGCCATAATGGCCCCGGTGCCATAGCTGCTCAACACATAGTCGGCGATCCAGATGGGCACAGGCTGACCGTTGACGGGGTTGAGTGCATACCCCCCGGTAAAGACACCCGTCTTGGTCTTTCCGGCATCTGTCCGATCGCGTTCGCTCTTTAAGGATGCCTGTCGACGATATTCTTCGACGGCCGCTTTCTGTTCGTCGGTCGTCAAACGATCGACGAACGGGTGTTCGGGCGACAATACCATGTAAGTCACGCCGAACAACGTGTCGGGACGCGTGGTATAGACGCGGATCACATCGTCGGTGGGTTCTTTGGGAAATCCGGTAACCGCTCGCGAAGTCTGCCATTTTTCAAAGTTCGCTTTGTCCTGCAGGATCTCCCTGGCCAGGGCGGCCGCGACCCGGCCCATTAACTCGCCCAACGTTGCGGCTGGCAGCTCCTGGCCTTGATGCAGTATGGCTGGTGCACCGGTCTGGGGATTAATGGTCAGCTGAACTTCACCGCCATGGACCCCCAGCAGCCGCTGTGCTTCCTGTTCGATCAAACCCTGGGTGACGACCGAAGTGGGTGATTGCAGTCCACTGGAGGGCTGATTCAGCCGGCTGCCGATGAAGAAGTCGACCTCGGCCCCTTCGCTGCGGCCGATCCAATTGCGCTGGAGCAACTTGATCGACTCGGGCCAGGAAAGTTCTTCCAGTTCGTTGCCGAGGCGGTCGGCGTAGGCCGTGATGCGGAGCATCCACTGGCGCAGCGGAATGCGCACGACGGGATGGCTGCCGCGATCGCTCTTACCATCAATGACTTCTTCGTTGGCGAGCACCGTCCCTAATGCCGGGCACCAGTTCACCGGGGCTTCGTGTTGATAGGCCAGGCGATTTTTATCCTGATAGCGGCGGACTGCATCGTGGCCCTGGGCGGCGACTTCCATGGGAATGGGCAATTCCGCGATCGGGCGACCCTTCCCCGTGCGGACCTTGCCATCCGGGCCGGTCCATTCGAAAGTCGGATCGTACCAGGTATCGAAAATCTGCAGGAAAATCCACTGCGTCCAGCGATAGTAATCGGGATCGGTCGTGGAAAACTCACGGCTCCAGTCGTAGCTGAAGCCAAGCATCTTCAATTGCCGTCGGAAATTGTCGATGTTTTCGTAAGTCTTAACAGCCGGATGAGTTCCGGTCTTAATGGCATATTCTTCGGCGGGCAGTCCAAAGGCATCCCAGCCCATGGGATGGAGGACTTTTTTGCCCAGCATCCGGGAATAGCGGCAGACGATATCGGTGGCCGTGTAACCTTCAGGGTGCCCGACGTGCAGTCCTTCCCCGGACGGATAGGGAAACATGTCCAGAACGTATAGTTTTTGTTGATCCGCAGCAGCCTCGGCTGCGTTCAGTTCAAACGTGTGATGAGTATCCCAGTAGGTTTGCCACTTGGCTTCAATTCGACGGGCTTCGTAACGAGGCATGTTGCGTTTTTTCAGTAAAATCGAGCACTGGCGAGGATTTTTCCGGAGTTCCGAATCAAGTCGCCCAGTGTATTCTGTTGGGTGACAGATTGCCAATCGCGCAGAAGTGGTCTCTGCTTGTGAGTCACTGAAATCAGGAACGCCTGATCTAGGAACAACGCATGAATGTGGGAATTGGACCTGTCGAACTGATTGTTTTCGGATTCGTCGCAGTGGTCGTTTTCGGCTTCCTCGCAATTGTTGCCCGCGCGTCATGGAAGATCGTGTTCGGGTCGCAGCAGTCGATGGAGGCAGGAGGCGGTCGTCCGTCCCATCCGCAGCTCAGGGACTGTCCCGGGTGTGGAGCTCGGATCTCGGTGCAGAACTCATTTTGTCCTGATTGTGGCCTGCGAGTATCCACATGATCGACGTTGTCGATTAAGATGCCGTCGAACGACCATGCTGACTCGTGGCAGCAACCTGGTCACTTCTTGAAGCCAGTTAGGATCAAGGATCGATTCTGTCGCATGCCTCCGTTTACCAGCCACATTTTCGTCTGCTGCAATCAACGCGAACCCCAGCACCGCCGTGGCAGCTGTGATCCTGACGGGGCTGAGGCATTACGCGAAGCATTCAAAGTCGAAGTGGCCAAACGGAAGCTGGGGCCGTTGGTGCGCGCGAACAAAGCCGGCTGCCTGGAGCAATGCGAAGTCGGCCCCACCGTGGTCATCTATCCACAAGGGATCTGGTACGGCCACGTGCAGATCAGCGACGTGCCGCGCATCCTGGACGAAACGGTCATGGGCGGCCGGATTCTCGAAGATCTGCTGATTCCGGGGGCATGCCTCAATAATGGGCAATGTGCTGATCGACGCCCGGAAACCAGAGGGGCGGCGTGTGCGTCTTGCGAGCGTCAGGGATCGTCACCTTGATTGCTCCGCCTCAAACTGGCCGAACGCAAATTGGACGTCTCACGTTTTTTTCGATGTCGCCGTAGACGATATGTCGGATGCTGGCGTCGATTGCAGTTGGAACCGTGCCAACACCGCTTTGTCGACGGCACGCGCAGCTTACTTTACGTCGAGCGATGAACGCGACATGGAGCGGCCCAGCGGGCCGCGTAACATCGATGTGAAAAAAGGCGATTGTCATGACCGTGCGTCACGACAATCGCCTTTCACTTTGAATTAATCCGACAAACGCCCGGGGCGTCTTATTTCTTCTTGACTTTATCGGCTGGCTTCGCATCGGCTTGCTTCTTGACGTCGACGACGGCAGCGCCGATCACCTTCGCGGCCTTTTCCGAGACCTTGTTGGCCAGCAGGCCACTCGGATCACAACCGGCGGCGATCGAAGAAATCTTGCCACCCTTGGCGATCAGGAAGTTCGTGGGCATGGTCGGTGTCTGGAAGACCTTCCAGCTGTCACCCTTGGAGTCCACGGCGTACAGCATGCCGAGCTTCTTGTCGACGGCGTACTTGGCCATCTTGGTGTCGGGTTCCTTGAAGATCAACAGGCTGGTCAGGCCCTGATCTTTGTAGGCTGCATCGATCTCTTTGAAGTAGGCGAGTTCCTTGTCGCAGCCCGAGCAACCGCAGGTCAGGCGGACCAGCACAGGCCCTTTGGCTGTCAATTCGGTCAAATCGATGACCTTGCCGGCAGCATCCTTGATCTTGAATTCAGGGGCCTGATCACCGACGGCAAACTTTTTCTCCACCTTGGCAGCGGGAACCGAGTCGGCGGCGATGGCCGGAACGACGTACGCAGCAATTAATACGAGAGCAGCGGCAATACGCGACATTGAGGACTCCTGAAAAAAGTTCTGGATACCGACCAGTCAGCATGATAGTGCCTTCGAAAAGACGAAGCAAGCATCAATGTTGGTTGATGCTTTGGTTGAGGGAACTTGCCGCTCGCCCGGCGGGAGGCCGCCAGTTTTCTCCGTGTCCTTCCTGGGGAAGTGAAGCACACCCGGTGAGCAGTGTCGAATCGCTGAAGAAATTCGCCATAGCGAAAATGTGGTGACTCGGCGAGTACCACGCCGCCGCGTTGTGTTCGGTGTTGTCGGCGGACCGTGTTGTCGCTGCCCCCGACCGGGGCTGTCAGTGTCTCGGGTCGACGTGGGACCTGTGACTGCCACTCGACAGTCATGGCAGA
>CAZQUW010000253.1:0-8905 GCA_964596215.1 uncultured Planctomicrobium sp.
TTCCTGATGGATTGGGAAACGGCTCAACGCCTGCCGTGGGACGTCATCCTGCTGTTCGGCGGTGGGTTTGCCATGGCCGGGGCCTTCGAAACCACCGGCCTGGCCCATTGGATTGGCGATCTGTTGACGTCGGGGGTCACCTTCCGATCAATCATCGTCTGGATGCTGCTCATCACTGCCAGTCTCACGTTTCTCACCGAGTTCACCTCGAACGTCGCCACCGCCAATATGTTTGTGCCCATCGTCGCCAGCATCTCGGTCAGCCTGGGCTATGACCCGCGTCTGTTGATGATCCCGGCCACCATATCGACCAGCGTCGGATTCATGATGCCGGTGGGGACACCACCCAATGCGATTGCCTTCAGCACCGGCCGAGTCCGCTTTGACCAGATGGCCAAATATGGATTTGTGCTGAATCTGATTGGGATCATCCTGGTGACTGTCGTCACTCTGGTTTGGATGGTTCCCGTGATGGGCATATCGTTCGACAAACTTCCCGACTGGGCCGTGAATCAATTACCAGCCACAGCACATTGAACCGCGGCCTGGCTATAATTCAGTGTCCCGACTCTCCGGTATCGGGCACAACCAACTCCGGCCCTGGCCGCAGCAGTAACCTGTTTTGAGACATCATTTCCTCCACTGCAGATTGCCATGCCAATGCCACCTAAAGCTTCATCCCAATCCAAGTTCTTCAAGGGGTTGTTCATAGCTGTCGGTGCATTGGCAGTGTTGTTACTGCTGATGCGATCGCACCAGCCTCAACCTGCAGGTCGAGCTGTCGGGACTCCGATGCCGCCGATCAAAGCCCAGGGCTGGCTGAATGGCGATCCCCCCACTTCCGCGGAACTCGCCAACAAAGTGCTGGTCATCGATGCCTGGGCCAGTTGGTGCGGCCCCTGCCGACAACAGGCCCCCGAAATGGTACTGCTGCACGAACGGTACCAGCCACAAGGGGTCGAGTTTATCGGCCTGACCATGGAGACCGACGGGGATATGGACGCCATGCAAGCCTTCTTGAAGCACACGGGAATTACCTGGAAGAACGCCTACGGAGCCGAAGAGACGCTGCGGGAACTGGGGGCGGACTACATTCCCATGGTGTGGGTCGTCGACCGACAAAACCAGATCGTCTGGAACCAGGGATCCGCAATCAGCCTGGAAGAAGGCATTCGGCAAGCTCTGGCGGCGAAGTAGTGGCCATCAACGACTCCCGGTGACTCGATTAACGTTTCGCCCGCTGCGACGTATACTGTCATTTTGATAAGTCGCTCGGCCGGCAGAGCAATTCTGCCGGTGTCCGTAAAACCTGCGAGGTATGCGCATGACCGGTGAAGCAATGCGGTGGCGAAAACTGGGTCTCGTGCTGGGTGTCGTCAGCGGCCTGTGCGGGCTGCCGAACATCCACGCTCAAGACAGTACGATCCGTTCCAAGGCGGCCCTGCACTTCTCGTTCGACGAAGCCACCGGCGACGCCCAGGACTCGGCCACAGCCGGCACCGTCAAAGATGTCGGCCAGCTGGTCAATGGGGCCTCGCGGGTCAAGAGCCCGTTCGCCAATCAGAAAGACAAATCGGCACTCATTCTCGATGGTGCGCGTAAGCAATTCGTGCAGGTCGCGGACGGGGCCGATGTCGATCGGGCCACGGGCGTCTCGCTGAGCTTCTTCTATCTGCATCTGGGTTCCTCTGAAGAGGCTGGCTATCAAAGTCTGTTTGCCAAGCGGTCCGAAGGAGCTGGGGCCACAAATTACGGCATCAATTTTTCCGGCAAGTCCGATGTGCTGCAGGTCTATTTGAATGACGGTCCGGCCTACAAGATTGCCCATTTCAGTGTGAAACAAGTGCTTGGCTTCCGCCGCCCGAATTTTGTCACAGTGAGCTATGAGATCGGCGATGCCCCCGGCGATGATGCGGATCAGGATAAAGACGATGTGCTGGTCCGGCTCTATGTGAATGGAGTGCAACAGGCCCCGCGGCCGGTCGCTGGAACGCAACTCGCTGGAAATGATGCCTGGCTGTTAAACGTCAATCTTCCCGGAATACTCAACGATGTTACGTTCCTGATCGGGGCCAGTACGCCGACGATTGAATTCGCCTCCGGGATCTTTGATGAATTCTCGATCTTCCCACACGCGCTGACTCCGGCAGAAGTAGGCCAGCTGTTCGTCGAAACAGCCGGGCCGAACGCCTCCACCGCGATACTTGCCGAAACGCTGCCAGCCCAGGCTCCAGCCCCGACGATTTCCGCTCTATCCACACACGGCTTGCAGCTGGGTGTCGCCAGCACGTTGCTCATTACCGGCACCAATCTACAACCGACCCCGACAGTCTCTTTGCCCATCCCCGGTGCCAAGCTCACGTTGGGCCCCAGCACCAATGCCAACCAGATTGAAGTCCAGATCACGTTGCCGCCGGAAACCCTGGTCGGCCACTACCCCATTCGAGTCCAAACTCCGGGCGGCGTCAGTAATGCGCTGCCAGTGGCCGTCGACGGGCTGCCGGAAGTCGCGGCCAGTTCCAGTTCACCCGAGAAGCCATTGCCCCTGCCGGTCGCTGTATCCGGAGTTCTGTCGGGAGCACAGCAAATCCGCACCTACTTTACGGGCCAGGCCGGGCAACATGTGATCGCGGATGTCGAAGCACGTCGCCTCGGAGCCGCGATGACTCCGGTCATCGAAATTAAAACGGCTCGTGGTACTCCGCTCAAGATTGAATGGGGGCACCTGGAATTCTCGGGCGATGCACGGGCCGAGGTCACCCTGCCCAGCAACGGGCTCTACTATGTCGAACTACACGATCTCAGTTACGCCGCCCCGGGCGTCAACCCGTTTCGGCTGAAGATTGGCGATCTGAAACTGGCCGATGTCACCCTGGGAGGGATCACCGCCGGCAGCGAAGCCCAGCTTGGTTTGTCAGGAACCGGGACCGATCCAGCGACCAGATTACCGATCAATTTACGTGATCAACCGGGAACAGCCGCGCGGCACTGGCTGCTGCCGCCGACGTTGGGAATTGCTGCCCCCGCACCCAAACTGATTGTCGGTCCGGGTCCGGAATTTGTTGAAACGCCAGTCGCCGCCGGTCAGTTTCAGACAGTCGATGCCAAGTTTGCCGCCCCCCCTCTGTTGCCACTTGGTTTCACCGGCGTCCTCGCCCAACCGCGGGAACGCGATGTGATTCTGTTACAGGTCACCCCCGGCCAGAAGCTCAGTATTTCAGCCTCCGGTGCGGCAGTGAACTCGTCGCTCGACCCGCAACTGCAGGTCCTGAAACACCCTGAAGGAAACGTCCTCGCAACCGCCGAGAACCCGGGAACCCGGGAAGCTTCGCTGGAGTACACGGCCTCCTCCGATCAGTCGCAGATTCAAGTGGCGGTTCGTGATTTGCGAGCACGTGGGGGATCCCGTTTGCGATACCGCCTGCGAATTGCTCCGGCTGGCCAACCTGATTTCAACCTGACACTTTCTACGGACCGCCTGCAACTCGCCCAGGACGGTTCCACCGCGTTGCAGATCGATGTCACTCGCGCTGGGTACAACGGTCCTGTTAAGCTCAGCGTGCAGGGTGACCCGCAGGTCACAGTCTTGCCCGCCGAAATCCCTGCCGGTGTCAACAAGGCCTGGATCACGTTGACTCGACAAGGAGCCGCTGCGGCGTCTGGCACCTTTGACAACCTGCGGATCGTTGGCGAATCGACCGATGCCAACCCGCCTCTCAGCCGCATCGCTATGGTGCCGGCCGATCCGCGTCTGAATCTGTTGCCCAATGATCGAGTCACCCTCGCGGCAGGCCTGACCAGTCCCGTCGGCGCAGCGCTCGAACTCGGTCCGTTACCTCCGGCAATCTTCAAAGGTGCCGACATCTCCATCCCCGTCAAATTAAAACTCGCCGCCCAACCCCTGACTCGCATTGCTCGTCTCACTCTGCTGACCACGGAAGCCGCTCGAAAGGTGAACCCAGCCGACCCCAGCAAGGGTGAGTTGCCGCGTGTCGACGGTGGGCTGAATCAGACGATCGACGCCGAGGATCCACAGTCGGCCCTGCGGATCACGGTCCCGGCAGACATTGCCGAGGCCGCGATCGACTTTGTGATCAAGGCGGAACTTGTCGAGCATCCTTTCTCCCAGAATGCAGTCGCTACCATCTATTCAACACCGTTCCGCCTGCCGGTACAGTCCGGCATCGCCGTGCAACTGGCGGCGAAGAACCTCATGGTGACTGGCGGAGTCGCAACAAAATTCACCGGCACAATCAAACGTACTGCCGGCTTTAAAGGTGCGGTTATCGTGCAGATCCTGAACCTGCCCGCGGGGTCAACGGTCCCCACCGTGACAGTCGCTCCCGATCAGGAAGCCTTCGAGCTCACCGTGACTCCTGCGGCGGTTGCCGCTGCAATGGATGTCCCCAACGTTGTGTTTCGCACGACCTCCGTCGATGGGGGCAAGCTCCTGCAGCCCGATATTCCGCTGGTGACAAAGGTCTCACCGCAGGCACAATAAGCCCCGCCCGTGCCGGGCTACGCATGCAACTCCACAAGATCTCGATCCGACAGGACAAAGTCGCGGCCGACCGTCTGGCCGTCGGATGCTGTGCTGCCCCAGATCTTGGCGAATTTCAATTTGTCGGCCAGATCCTGATGGACCTTGGCCGCCAGATCTTCCACCAACGCGCCCTGGGGAACCGTATAAGGATTGGCATACACTGCCGGTTTTCCCGGGGCCTTGGTATAGACTCGGATCACACCGAGAGCCTGAAACAAGCAGGTTCGCAGACGCTCGACATCGTCCGCATTTTCGAGGTCCACAATCTCCTCATGAAATCGTTCCGGAGTCATCTCGTGCAGGAGATCTAGCCGAGCCGCGCAGTCAGGATCATGGCCGCGAGTCACCACCAGGATCGTTTTGACTCGCACTGTAGAAAAATCGTCCTCGAGAAATCCAGTCTCGGTAGCGAGCAACGTCTTGCGGGCCTTGAGCTGTTTGCAGACTTCCAGCGTCTGCTCGGGGGCGTCGTCAGAACTGCCGTCGAAGCACAGGGCGACGACATCGGTAGACCGCACGATATTCGGAATGTACGTCTCAAAATGGCTGTCGGTGATCGGCGGGGTGTCGATCAATTGCACCATCGTATCTTCCCACGGCATCATCGCCGGGAACGGCTCCCGTGTGGTAAACGGATACGGAGCCACTTCCGGCTGCGCGTTCGTCAGCGCCGCCAGGACCATGCTTTTCCCCGCATTGGGCCCCCCCAGCACCACAATCTGGCCTGCACCCTGCCGCGGGAATTTGTAGCTCTTGCCCTTCTTCGGCGCCTTCTTTTCAGCAGCCAGCTCTTCGCGCGCTTCCTTCAGCCGCGTCTTCAGATCGGCCTGGATCTTCTCGGTCCCCTTGTGCTTGGGAACCAGCACCAGCATGTTTTCGAGACAGGCAATCTGTTCCTGAACAGACTGGGCACGTCGATATTCTTCTTCGGCCTTGGAATACTGCGGAGTCAGATTTGCGGGCATGTGATTGAACTATGTCGTAGAAAGAGAAAATTGACGGAAGGCTAAAACAAACAGTTATTGGAATCAGACGGCAGTATAGCCACCATCCGCCATGATGTGCGCGCCGGTGATCTACGAGGCTTCATCCGAGGCCAGAAACAAAATGACGTTCGCCATCTCACGCGGCTCGGCCACGCGCTTCAGCAGGGAGGACCCGCCGCAGGTGGGGTCCTTGTCAGCCGCTGCCACTTTTCCAGCTAAATGCATCAGGATGTTTCCTCTTTGACGGTGTTGTTCAATGGCATCCATGAACCTCCGGCCAACGACATCGCAGCCCTATCGATCTCAGACGGTTCTCCGGCACAATCGCCACGAGATCCTCAGGCTGTCAATTCTCCGGCTCTGGCTTGGGCGGGCTGACAATGACTGGCGGTGGTACTTCTTCCACGGGTAATGCTTCGTTCAAAAACAGTTGTTGCCGCCCCTTCGCGGCCGGGTCCACGATGGTCAAACTCGAATTGGCCAGCGATTTTTCCAACGCGGTCCAATACAGGTGCAGGCGTGTCAGCCACGGTTGAGCCTGATAGGGGACGAGCAGCGTCGCAAACCGTGCGGCATCGGAGGATGCCGATTCGATCTGCTCTGTCTCGGACTGCCGCGCCGACTGCAACAGGGCTCCAGCCTGACCCGCCAGGGCAGGTTGCCCCGCTCGGCCCGCGACCAGGGCCGTCCAGATTGAGTCATCCAGCTTCCATCCCGGTAACTGGTCCGACTGCAACTTCCGCAAGGGGGGCTGGCCCCCGTCTGCCGATTGTTCCAACTGCCTGACTGCCGACTCACCAACCGCCGAGAACAGCTCGCGCACATACATTGTCTGGGCTTCATTCAACAACTGCTCACGTTCTTCGAGTGCGTTGGCCACATCGCGATAGTTCGGCACGATGGCTACCGGCGGGTGAATATCCAGCAGATTCACACCGACGATCTCGACCCCCAAGTCATACGATTCAGCCCCCAGCTGGATCAGGCGCAGCGACTCCGTCGCCAGTTCCGATCGCTTCGCCGTCAGGACATCTTCCATGCCCCAGCGCCCGACCGTCTGGCGAATCGACTTCTCGGCGAGACCGCGCAGGACCTGTTCGACGTTTGCCGCACCGTACACGAACTGCCGGAAATCCCGGATCTGATAGAGGACCTCCGCCGTCAGTTCCACAGGAATTTCTTCCCCGGACAGCATATCGGATTCGGCGGAAATCGGCTGATAGTTGCCGTCGTTGTGTTCCGCCTGCCATTCAATCGGGCCGAGAAACACCTCTTCCTTCATCTCGGCCACTCCCGACGCGCGGAAGCCCAGCTGAATCGTCCGCAGACGATCCACCGTTTCGCGGTGAACGCGTTCAAAGGGGAGGGGCCAGCGCCAATACAATCCCGGTGCCAATAAGGCCTGATGTTTCCCGAATCGCGTCACGAGTGCCTGCTCGTCCGCCCGAATCAGAACCAGGTTCGACAGCAGCCACACGGCGGCCGCGGCCGCGAAACTCAGGCGCACCACCAGAGACCAATAGCGGACCAGCGCCTGTGCTGCTCGCGAAGGTGACAACGCATCCACCGTGAGTTCCACGCAACGGCCGCAGCCGGTCGCAAACCGCCCGAATCCACTGGTATTCCAGCGTTCAAACCACAGCAGACGCAGGGCGTTCATCATGACCGCCAGCGATGCGACTTCGTGAAACAACGCCGCCCCGACCGGGTTGAGCCAGCCGATGGCGCACAGCAGAACCCCAATGCCATTCAGCCCAAATGCAAACCAGTAGATACTCTGCTGAATGACGCGAACTAATTCGCGAGACAACCGCAGCAATCCCGGCAGCGGGGCGAGCGGTTGCCCCATCAGAATAATATCGCCCGCTTCGGAGGCAATCTGGCTCCCCACGCCTCCCAAGGCAATCCCGACATCGGCCGTCGCCAGCGCGGGGGCATCATTGATGCCATCGCCGACCATCAACACTTTGCGACCAGCAAGCTGTTGCGTCTGGATCCATTGAGCTTTGTCCGCGGGCAGCAACTCCGCCGCCACCGTTTCAAACGCCCCGACGGAACTCAAAACTTGCCGGGCCGGGGCCAGCCGATCACCCGTCAACAATGCAAACGTCAACTGGCCTTCACTGCGCAAGGTCTGCAGAACGTCCCGAGCGTCCGCTCGAACTGTATCCCGCGCACCGATCAATCCAATGACCGTATCTTGCACGGCCACCAGGATTGGCGTCTGGCCGGTTTCGTCCAGCGTGGTCAGCCAGCCCTGCAAATGCTCAGCCACGTTCAAGCCCTGCGAATCAAAGAACCGCAGATTGCCAACCCGAACCTGGCAGAGATCATCCGGCCCGCCTCGCAGCAGCAGGTGTTGCTGGCGGTCAGTTCCCTGCAGGGCCGACTTGGCCACCCACGCCGTAATCCCCGCCCCGGGATGCGCCGTGAACTCTTTCGGAACGGGGACTTCCAGCCCGCGGCGCCCTGCTTCTTCCACCACCAGTCGACCGAGAACGTGTTCGCTATACCGTTCCGCCGCGGCCGCAATCCGCAGGACGTCATCGGGGGTCATCAATCCAAAGCAGAACACATCGCCGATCGCGGGTTGCCCGGTGGTGAGTGTTCCCGTTTTATCAAACACGATGGTGTCGATCAGGGCCAATCGCTCCAGCGCCGCCGAGCCTTTAATGACGACGCCGCTGCGAGCCAGCCAGGCCAAGGCCGCCAGCACGGCACTGGGGGTGGCCAGAATCAACGGGCAGGGGCAGGCCACAACCAGCACCGCCAATGCCGGCATCCAGCCCGCACGCCAGTTGCCCGCGGTCAACCGCCAGCCGAGCAGGGTGGCCACCGCCACCAGCAGAACCGCCGGCAGGAAGTACCGTGCCAGCCGATCTGCAGTCCGTTCCAGGTCTGTCTTGCGATTGGTCGCGGCGACCACCATCTCGACAATCTGCCCAAATGTCGTCTCGCGACCGACTTTCTCCACCGCGACCGTCAGCGCACCAAATTGATTCAGCGTGCTGGCATAGACGGAATCTCCCGCCCGTTTATCCACGGGCAGGCTCTCGCCCGTCAGCGCACTCTGATCAACTGCGGACTGTCCCGTCACCACCGATCCGTCGCAGGGAATTCGTTCGCCCGGCCGCACCACCAGCACATCGCCGACGATGACTTGTTCCAGGGGCAAATCGAGTTCCTGGCCATCCCGCAGCACATGAGCCGTCGTGGGCCGCAGCGCGAACAACCGACTGATCGCGTGAGTGGCCCGGCTGCCGATGTAGCCTTCCAGACTCTCGCCGCAGAGGGCGATGAAGACGACCAGCGCCGCCACGGCCGGTTCGCCCATGACGATCGCCGCCAGGCACGCCAGGGTCAGTGCCAGATCCGC
>CAZQUW010000254.1:0-8901 GCA_964596215.1 uncultured Planctomicrobium sp.
GGCAAATACACAATGACAAGTCCAGCGGAAGGGCCTTCGCTGTGGCCGTGTTCCAGTTCGGCGATCATCCGTTGTATTAGTCAGGTACACCGACCAGGTAACTCGATCCAGTCTGATGGATCTATCGCCGGGACAGTCTAACGGACTGCGAATGGGAATCGTCCCCGCCGTCCACTGCACCCCATCCAGACTTGCTTGCAATGACCTCCATGACGGGGTTCCACGGTCAATGTACGCGACCAGTGCGCGCCGATAGACTGTGGAGAGTCCAGCATGTTCCGGATCGGGACGCAGTCAATTCAGAGGAGGATTGACTCGAATGCGCCGACCATACTTTCCAGGATCAACCAGCCCGAAAATTCGTATTTTCCCCAGGAGCGGCATCGGGTTGGCGGAAGTCGTCCTGGTGCTCAGTGCCATAGTTGCGATTGCCTGGGGCTGCCAATTATGGCAGGATAACCTCGCCGCGAACTGTCCTTGCACTCGTACAGCACTCAGCCTGACCAGTTGCAACAAACTGCCCTTACTCAGCGTGGCCATTTCGCCCAATCAGCGGACAGCCGTTTCAGTCGGCATCGAAGGCGTGGTGCAGCGGTACGACCTGCAAACGCGGACATGCTCGGGTGAACTAGGCCCACAACAGTCGGAACTGTCGGCGGTCTGCATTTCGCCCGATGGCCGCCAGATCTTGATCGGGACCGAGAGCGGCGAGATCGAACTCTGGGACTGGGACCGCACTCAACAGCTCTTGATGCGACAACCATTCCATCAGAACCGAATCTCAGTCCTCGTCTACAGCCCCGACGGCCACTCGTTTGTGAGTGCCGGCAACGATGGCCGGACTATTGTCTGGGACTCACACACCCTGGAGCAACTCTTCGAACTGCCGTCGGTTAATGCCAACACGCGGACTGGATGTTTTATTCCCGCCAGCAATTTACTTGTAACAGGTACAGTATACGGTGACGTCCACCTCTGGGACATGACCTCTCGACAACTTCTGAGTACGACTCATGTCTCGAGAACCACGGAGCCGCGTGAGTCGACCGTCGAGGGAATTCAAGTTGTCTCGAACGAAACCCAGGTTCTGGTCGCCACGCGTGATGGCGAGATTGGAATCTGGGATTTGAAGAAGGGCACGCGCACGCTGAAATTCCGTGATACGGGGCGTCAGCTCACGTCGCTTATCCTGTGCGACCAGGGACGACAGGCGATTGCCGGCGGCATCGATGGCCACATCGATTTCTGGGACATGTCGACCGGACTGTGTGTGAACTCCGTGCCAGCACATGCCGGCCCCGTGAATTCACTCGCCGCGACCGCCGACTCCCAGCTCGTAATTTCGGCGGGCTGGGATGGAATGGCCCGGTTCTGGGACCAGTAACGTTTACTCAATGGCCCTCACTGTATACTCGCCTGCGGTGTCACCTCCATTGGCAGCCAGGGATGCCGTGCTCCATCCCCGCGGGTCAACTCATACGGATCAACCAGAACAAGTCTGCTTCAAGCGTGTCAACGTTTCATCCCACGTGACCGCAGGCAAATCAAACAATCCGCGTGAAAAATCCCGCACGTGCCGACGCGTGTCTTCGCTGGTCAAATAGTCCACCGGACTCTTGCCGTCGATGCGAGCCCACAGACAGCCCGCCAGATGCCCCTGCGTGCGGCGGAACAATTCAGGAGCCGAGAACTCCCGGTGATGCTCAACGCGGACCAGACCGGCTCGATAATGGAGCCAGAAGTGTCGAGTCAAATCCGCGAATGCCTCAAATTGCGAGAGATCCCGGACCGCTTTAAGCAACAGGTGACTCAAGAAGAACCCCAGATCAAACGCGGGGTCGCCGTAATGCCCCGTTTCAAAATCCACCAGGGCCAGGCGATTTCCAGATAACAGAATATTCTTCGGACTAAAGTCGGCCAGCACGATGCAGCAGGAGGTCGCCAGATTCTCCTGAATCAAGTTCTCCAGCGGGCCGGCGACTGCAGGGCGAACACGAGCCAGGTACCGATAAAACGGGTCCAGCCGTAATTGATCGAAAACTTCCAGATCGCCCCAGTCGGCCGCGAGATCGGGTCGAAAGCTGGTCTCCGCATGCACCGCCGATAAATAGTCTCCCAGGCGGTCGGCCACGGTCACATCCAGCTGGCCTTCCAGCAGGGCCTGCTTCCAGACGACATGGTCTGCAGGGAAGGCTTCCATGGCAAACAAGTAATTGTCCCGATCTTCGAACAGCACTTCGGGAATCACACCGGTCGGCAGCAGGGGCCCCAGCAGCCGCAGCATCCCGATTTCGCGAAAGATGCGATCCAGCCGGCTGAGCCACTCGGTTTTGGTCCGCAGTTGCGTTCGTGACTGCTTGATGATGAGATCATCCGCCCCCGGACGCGTGATGCGCAGCACAACATTGGACACGCCCCAGCCCAGCATCTCTGCACGCGCCCGCTCCAGGTGCGGAACGTCTCCGCGGCGGCGTAAATAATCAAGCGTATTGGCAGCATCCAGTTCCAGCATTGTTCCACCGGATCACAATTCTATGAACCCCTGACAACACCGGTTGTGAGAAGTTCCGAGCCGCGGTATTTCAAGTGGTTCTGAACTGACGCAGAGGTTTTGTTCGCGATTATCATTTCAGAACAACAGCTTGCCCGGGAGATCGGACGGATCGTCTTCGTCTGTGGCTTTTTCCATTGGCGGCGCCACGGCCTCGGGCTCTTTGGCCTTAGCCGTCCGCCTGGCTGACGTCTTCGCAGCGGGCTTGGTCTGCTTGTCAACCGTCGCGGTCGCGTCGAACGGCACCAGCGTGATATTCCCCTGCGCGTCCAGGCTGACCAACTGCTCGATCCGCTGCTCGGCCCGCTCCAGGAATTGATAGCACTGACGCAACAGTCCGATCCCCTCTTCAAAACGACGCAGGGATTCATCGAGCGTAATCGTTCCCCCTTCCAGATCTGAAACGATCTTCTGGAGAGAGAGAACCGCTTCTTCAAAGCTGGGGGGCGGCACTGGTTCAGGCGAAGTGGACATACTTGGCAAATCTCTGTCGCGGAAAGTCAATTTAATCTGGGGTAACGACGGTCTCGGTCTCGACGGCCGACAATAAACTCTGCTCGGGGCTGACGCTGACAACTTCGCTGGTGATCTGCCCCTGCTGGAAATAGGTATCGACGCGATCCCCCACGCGCAACTCAGCAGCCTGCTTGAGTGGTGTGCGTTGGCCCGCGTGAAACGTCAGCGTAAAACCACGTTCGAGAATCTGTAAGGGACTGAGCGCATCCATGTGCGCCGCCAGCGACTGCACCTGCTGCCGGGCGGAACTGACACGTTGACGCCAGGCCCGCACGGCCCGTTCCGCCATCTCGTCGAGACGCCGGGTTTGATCGTGCAGGCGTTCCCGAGGATGGGTGAATGCGCGGCGATTGGACAAACTTTCCAGCTGCCAGCGAGCTCGTGACGCCTTCCCTTGCAGAGCCTGCGTTAACCGGCCACGCAAGCCGTCCAATTCGGCTCGAATCTCATCGCGATGGGGCACGACCAGTTCGGCAGCCTCGCTGGGAGTCAGCGCGCGACGGTCAGCCACCAGGTCCGAAATGCTCACGTCAATTTCGTGTCCGACGGCACTGATGACCGGGATCAGGCAATCAAAAATCGCCCGGGCCACAACCTCTTCGTTGAACGCCCACAAGTCCTCGAGACTGCCTCCCCCGCGGCCGGTAATGACGATATCCACTTCGGGGATCAGATGCACTTTACGCAACGCGGCGGCAATCTGCTCGGCGGCCCCTTCCCCCTGTACGGGGACCGGAACGATCACAATGTTTGATTGTTGCCAACGGCGTGTAATGACCTGCAGCATATCGCGGACCGCCGCGCTGGTGGGGCTGGTTACCAGGGCGATCGTTCGCGGAAAGCGTGGCAAGGGGCGTTTGCGAGCCGCATCGAACAAGCCTTCGGCCGCCAGCTTGTCGTGCAGCTGGCGGAAGGCCACTTCCAGCGGCCCCAGCCCCTGGGGAATCAACTGCTCAATCGTCAGCTGGTAAGTCCCGCGCGCGGCATACAGTTCCAGAGGACCGACTGCAATCACTTGCAGACCATCCTGAACCTCGAACTTCAGGCGTTGCGCCGTTCCGCGCCAGATGACCGCGCGAATCTGCGCCGTTTCATCTTTCAGAGTCAGGTAGTAATGCCCCGACGCTGCCCGAGTACAATTCGAGATTTCTCCCGAGACCCAGACACAGGGGAAGGCTGTTTCCAGAACCCCTTGCAGGAGCTCCGAAAGCTGGGAAACCGAAATCACGGGGGGCTGTTCCATCGTGGGGACAGCTTAACGGGAACGCAGCGGAAATTCACGCGACCGCCGCACTGCCCGCATGGTTCCTGCAGAAGTGTTCCGGTCTCTCCAGCGTGAGTCTAGTCGTCGCTACTTCACCCGCCGAAACCCAGACCACGCACGTCCCGTGCTGTGAAGCGTCGACAAGCCACTCCGGTTCACCGTTTGAGGAGCCCGGGTCAGTGAGCTGACGCCGAGATTTCCCGTCGAGACCGCGCGCGTGACCCCAGTTCGACTGGAGCCCGTCACGACGGTACCGTCACCAAACTGGCGAGTCTGCGTCAAAAAGTTGTCCGGGCGACTGCGCTGGGGTGTGGCGGGAAACGCCGTCGTTCCCGATCCTGCTGTGACGCCGATACGGTCCCGTCCAGTGATCACAGTCGTCCGACCGGAACGCTGCAGTGGGGAACTCGCCCCCAAGGGAACCGAACTTTTCGGTGTCACAGATTGGGGCCGCGCGGGAGCCAGTTCAGCCTGAATCGCGGAACTCAGGAAACCACCGACCGCCACACAGCCCAACAGCAAGCTACGGATGTTTCGAGTCATAATCGTACCAGACCGTCTGAGGAATCGGATAACGAGTAAAGCCCCATGTCGGCGACTTTCGCGGCAGCGTCCCGCTACTTTGCCTGTTTCTTGGCCTGCTCTTCTTTGATCAACCGTTCGATTTCAGCCATTTCCGCAGCCGTCTGATGACGCAGCAGGACGCGGTTGACCCCCTTATCGTCTGTCAGTCCCTGGACCGTCAGAGTCAGCATGTCCTTGTGCGGATTGCGGAAAATCAGGGCCTCTTTAAAGTCCAGCTTGATCGGCAGCTTGGTTGTCGCTTCCCAGCCCGCTTTGGCCAGCGTCTGGCGGTAGAAGTCGAAGATGTCTGCGGACGATTGTTTCGAATCGAAAAAGAGCTGCGTCGTGACATCCGAATATTGCAGACCGATCGTCTCGGCCGGTGCCGGCAGGTCGACCGACATCAACTCGCCACTGTAAGTGATCACGGTCTTGCCCCCCTGGGCCGGAGCAGCCGCCACGTTGGCCGTCAACCGGATAGCGTGCTGCTTGAAAAACATCGAATCGCCCGCCGTGCCATACGGTTGCCAGCCCTTCGCCAGCAGCAATTTCTGCAGGGCTTTGCCAGTCGCTTCGACCGGCACTTCCGTGATCACTGCGGCATTGGTCGGCGCACTGTAGAAGGGCTTGGTACCAGGTGGCAGGGGCAACTTCGCCAGGTCGACATTCCCGTGATTCATCAGCATGACATTGACCAGCCCGGGCTTCCCCATGGGAAAGACGGTCAAGGACAGCAAGAATCCGTCGCGGGTAAACGTACCATTCGCCCCCTGGTCAGAACTGTAGCCATTGGGCAGTTCCTTCCACTTCTGGGTCAGCAGCAGCTTGCGATAAAACTCGAATGCACCTTGCGATGTTGCCGCAACATCATACGAGACGCTTGCCAGGTTCCGCTGCTTGGGTTTCTCGGCACCTTTAATCAGCGGCACCGTCCCCAGGTTGATGACCTTCGCCGCTTCGCTCACGGTCGCCGGGGTACGAACCGGATCAGCGCCGCGGACCTGGTTCGCGGTTGGCAGGCCAAGAATCAAGGCCGCAGTGAACATCACACCAGACCAAGAGCAACCAGACTGCATAGCGATTTCCTGCGAGAACGTGGGATCCGTTCACCGGATTCTGTGTGAAAGGTCTGGCAAGTGCAAGGCACTGCAGGGGTCTGGCCTCCCGACACCATATCAGACTTCGTCAGAACTCTGGCGCGACGATTTCGCGGCCAGAGTCCTCACGAAACAATTTACCTGGACTTGGCGGACATCTCAACCACCTTATCGACGATGGCCTTTTCAATCCCCGGCGCCCACTTGGACGGCTTTTGATAATAGACCTGCGAAGTCTCTCCTTCATAGCCTCCCTCGGCGAGGATCTTTTCAGACGGGATGTAGGACATCACATCATTGGCATAGCCGGTCACCCAGGTGCGTCCCTGGCCGAGTTGCTCTTTGACTCGCAGTGAGTACTCGACGGTAATTTCCCCCCCCAGGGCGACCCAGGTGACACCGGTGCCCACTTGCCAGACTTGAATCGGGTAGGGATAGGTGGCCGGCAGTTTCTCACCAGCCGCCAACCGCTTCAGCAATGTCTCGGCCAGAGCTTGATCGTACTTGCTCCCCTTGGCCTTCCGCGCTTCCAGATCGGCCGCCGTCGGTACCGTCGCGAACGGCAGGTCGATGCGTTGCAGGTCCGCCTTAAAACTGCCTGTCACGGCGGGCAGAGTCTGGTCGATCACTTTCTCTACCGCGACACCCAGCATGCGTCCATATTTCTCGCAGATCTCCAGCTTGCGACGGGGCAGGGGATTCTGATCGCCCCCACATCCCAGGTGAAACAAGGCGACCGCACCGGGATGCTGATCTTCCAGGTACAGTTCGGCGAAGCCGGCGTAATCTCCACAATACATGTCGAATCCCATGGTCGTATTGTGACAGGCATAGCCGAATAGAACGCCGCGTAACGTCTTGCCGTCCTGGTCCAGGACCCGCAACACGGGAACTTCATGATCAATCGGCCCGGTACCAATGGGTGCCCGGCGGTGTGAAGCAAATTCCGCCTTGCCAATCCCCGTCGCCAGCTGCGCCGGCTTCAAATCCGCAATGGCCTGGCCCACGACGTCGATCAGCTTGGCATTCAAAATCGGCTGATACTTCTTCACCTTGGCCATTTCCTCTGGGGGCAGAAACAGCATCAATGTCAAGTCGTCATCCAGCGCCGGCCCGCAATGCGTGTGCGAGCACGTCATCATAATGTCGGCACGCGTGATCCCGTGACGCTTCTCAATCTCCGTGCAGACCGCATGGGCCATCGTCGCCGGCACACCGATCAAATCGGTCGACACCATGACAATCGTCTTCCCGGCGGGATCACGCAGGGCCGCAGCACGCGCATACAGATCATGGATCTTGCCCTTCGCGGGGGCGGTCCGGCCAGCATACCCCGACATGGGGGTCGGCTCATCGGGCGTAATCGCGACCTTACCGAATCCAGCCTGAAAAACCTCGGCGGCCGATGCGTACGGAGAATTCCAACCCAGACAGCAACCAACCATCCACATCGCCCAAATCCGCAGAGATCGTTTCATCGAATCACTCCTGATGTTGTCTCAAATGAAGATCAAATCAACAGACTCCGATCATAGCGGCTGGGGACAGAAACCAATAGGAATACAAGATTTTCCGGGAACATCAGTTGGCCGCATAGACCGGGGGCCCCCGCTGGATCGACGCGGCAGAGCTTCCCCGCACACCGGATGTCAAATCCGGTGATTTGGTGATATAGAGTTGAAACGCCCACAGACAGTATGATGCCGCCTTTCGCACCTGCCGCTACGGACGCCTCATGACGACATCCTCTGAAGAATCTTTGCCGGAAGGCCTGAGTCGTGCCGGACGCTGGCTGGCTCCGCTGATTTTTGTCGGTCTGCTGCTTTGCCCGGCCCCGGCCGGGCTGCCAGTTTCCGCGTGGCGGCTGCTGGCCGTGACCATCGGCATGGCGGTCCTGTGGTTTACCCAGGCTCTGCCCATCGCGGCCACCAGCCTGATTCCGCTGTGCGCCTATCCGCTGCTGGGAATTCAAAAGGCCGACGACGTCAGCAAGTCCTACATCGACAGCAACATCTGGCTGGCGTTGGGGGGTTTCGTAATCGCCCTCGGGATCGAACGCTGTGGCCTGCATCGACGTATGGCGCTGCACGTGTTATGCAGCCTGGGGACCAGTCCCCGGCGGCTGGTGCTGGGCTTCATGCTGGCGACTGCCTTTCTCTCGATGTGGATCAGCAATACCGCCGCGACACTCATGATGATGCCCATCGGGCTGGCGCTGCTGCGGACCCTGGAAGAAATCGCCGCTGGCATCAAGCCCACCTCGACGCAGTCAGGCATAGAAAGCACGCCGTCGCCGATGCCGTGGCTCCCCGTGCTGGGCACGGCGCTCGTCCTGGGGATTGCCTACGCGGCCAGCATCGGCGGCACGTTGACCCCGGTGGGGACGCCGACGAACGTCGTCTTCCTCGGAATGTGGCGACGTCAATTCCCCGGGGCACCGGAAGTCCCATCGGGGCAATGGATCATGTCCTTCCTGCCGTTTGGCATCCTGATGATCCTGGCGTCCTGGGTCGTTCTGACCTGGTACCTGCCACGTCAGGCCCAGCGGAACTGGCTGGACGCGGACTTCTTTCGCAGCCGGCTGCAGCTGCTGGGCGCGCCCACCCGCGGGGAACTCTGGATGCTGCTCATCTTTGTGTCGACGGCTTTATTGTGGGTGTTTCGAGCCAAATTTCAGATCGGTGATGAACCCCTGGTGATGGGGTGGGGACTGTGGCTCGAGACCACCCTGAAATATCTCAACATTGCGGGCGACTTCAAAGCCACCTACCTGCACGATGCGACGGTATCGATCGGCATGTGCCTGCTGATGTTCTGCATTCCTATTGAAAAAGACAGCCAGGGCCGGACCACATTCCTGATGGATTGGGAAACGGCTCAACGCCTGCCGTGGGACGTCATCCTGCTGT
>CAZQUW010000255.1:0-8888 GCA_964596215.1 uncultured Planctomicrobium sp.
GACGGGCCACCGCTCCCTTGGCGAACACGTCATTCGATCCACAGGCGGAACAGCAGAGATTTTCGCGCGGTTGCTCAATCCGAATGATCACGGCACCGGCCTCGAACTGAATGGCCGACTGATGGTAGCCTTTCACCCCAAATGCGTGGTACAACAAACTCGTGGACATGCGGGACTCCTGTCATCAAGGATTTACTTATGCACCCTCAATGACACCCGCATGTCCCTTTTCTTGCAACGCTCAGCACGCATTAGTCGGATAAACACAAATATCGTACTGACTGCCATTGCAGGTGGTCGCTGGACTGACTTGGCTGATTCGTTGAGAAATTCGAGAACTATTTAAAGCCAAACGCGCCGGATCGCTATTCTCTCCGACGCACCTTCGGCCCTGGCGACAGTGTCCGTTGTCCTTAAGACTCTTCATGAAATCCTCGACGGACCACGGTGATACCGCCCGGCGACACGGTGAATCCCCGTGCCTCATCTGTGGCGCGATCAAATCCGATTCTCATCCCATCTGGAATTTGCGAATGCTTATCGATAATCGTGTTCCGGAGCTGCACATGACGTCCGATCCGGACGTCACCTAGAAGCATCGAGTTATGCACCCGGACGCCAGGCGATAAAATGCTCTTGTATCCTAATACGGAACGGCTGATGGTTGCGTTGACGAGTTTTGATCCGCCGCAGACGATGGAGTCGCTTACACTGGAATCCCCCTCTTGAGCTCCATCCGAGAGGAACCGGGGTGGAGCAAGGTTCGGCTTGAAGGTTCGAATTGGCCACTGCTCGTTGTCCAGATCGAGTGGTGAGTCCAGGTGCAGCAATTCCATCGTGGACTCGAAGTAGGCGTCCAGAGTACCGACATCTTTCCAATAGGCAGGGCCTCCTCCACCCGACGCGCTGAAAGGAAACGCAAACACTCGAGCCTGGTTAAACGCATCAGGCAGGATATGGTGACCGAAGTCGTGTCCGCCGCCGGTCTTGGTCGCGTTTGTGCAGAGCGTGTCGAGGAGAAACTTGGAATTGAAGACGTATATGCCCATCGATGCAAAAGCGTGTCTCGGCTTATCGGGAAGCGGTATCGGTCGGGCAGGCTTTTCTTGAAATCCGATGACCCGCTGCGATCGATCGACTTGCACGACACCAAATTGATGTGCCGCCTCCGCGACCGGAACTTCGATCGCGCCAAGTGACACATCGGCCTGGCGTTCGCGGTGAAACTGCAGCATTTCGCGATAGTCCATCGAATAGATATGGTCTCCGCCTAGGATGAGTACGTCGACCGGATTGGCACGCTCGATGGAATAGATGTTTTGATAAACGGCATCGGCCGTTCCGCGATACCATTCTTCGGTAATGCGATGTTGAGGCGGAATGACGTCCAGATAAGCGCCCAGCTCGCGTAAAAACAACGGTTTCCAGGCCAGTTCAAGATGCCGCTCGAGGCTGAGCGACTTGTATTGTGTCAGTACCAGCAATTGCATTAAGCCACTATTGATGCAGTTCGACAGGGCAAAGTCGATGATCCGATAGCCACCCGCAAACGGCACTGCCGGCTTCGCTCGTTCGTTTGTCAGGGGCTCTAGGCGAGCTCCTTTTCCGCCAGCCAGAATAATCGTCAATGTGTCGAGTGGCATGGGCACTTCTTTCTTGATTTGACTACAACCTGCGTCAATCGCTAAACGGTCGCCAACGAAGGCAGTGAATTCGTCGAGGGTACTGTGACGCGCGAGCAGGCCGCCGCAAGTGTCGGTTGACTGTCCCCACCGGCGGACATAACAAGAGTCCGTTCGCCATCTAGTTCAGGTGAAGCGACGACGCGCGCGACGATCGCTGTAATGTTATCGCTTCCACCTAGATCCAAGGCGTCCCGGATGAGCTGTTCACATCCGTTTCGAGAGCTGACGCCCGACATCAGAATCGCCCTCAATCGTTCATCCGTGACGTGATTCGTGAGTCCATCGGAGCACAACAGCAGCGCGTCGCCGGGGATCAATCGGACATAAGCGAGCTGCGGCTGCACAGCATTCGAATTTCCTCCGACGGCATTCCAGACGCAGTGTGACATCGGTGATCGTGTCGCAGTTTCACGCGACATCGCGCCGGCATCGACCATTTGCTGCGCCACCGTGTGGTCCACGGTGACCTGCATGAACTGGCCATCTCGCAGCAGATAACAGCGACTATCCCCGGCATGGAGTACGAAGAGATGCGGCCCGGCGAGATAGGCCGCGGTCAATGTTGTTCCCATGCCCTGGCATTCGGGATGCTGTTCGGCGTAAGAGTGGATTTTGTCCTGGCAGAATCCGAGTGCGTGGATGAGTTCGCAAGGGACGGGGTCTTCGCGCATTTCGGCCTCGCATAGATGCCAGTGCATCATATGCAGCACATACTCAGAGAGGTTTTGGACTGCCAGGAGAGAGGCCCGCTCGCCCGCGGCGCGGCCTCCCATCCCATCGGCGACAACCAGCAACTGCCCGCACGATTCGGTCAGAGAAGGCATGGCGTCTTTAGGCGCGCTGCTTTGCGAGACCGCAATCTGTTTGTTCAAGGACGCGATCAGGAACTGGTCCTGATTGCATTTGCGGACGTTTCCTATGTTTGTCAGGCCAAAAGCGTCCAATGACTGTGAAGTACGCTCACTGTGGGGTCCCATGTTTTCCACCTTCAGTCAGAAGACTAGATGAGACAGTTGATGATTGCTTGCTCGAATCAATTTATTCTTAAGGGTTCAGAGGCAAACCCCGTGCCGAGATCTGAGAGAGACCACTTATGCGACTCAAGGCCCGATTCTCGCGTGACTTAGACTTCAGATGCTCAGCGGAGTCGCCAGATTAGAGTGTTCCGTTGAAACAGTCCGCGTTCCAAACTCTGGAAAGGGCCTTTTCATCAGCAGCAATAGTGTTTCCACGTAAGGCGATTGTGAATTACTGATTTGGCTGTCCTGTGATCAAATGGCCTCAGATTCTCGGTATGAGACAGTGATTGTTGGCACGGCGCGCCATTTGCGTCTGGAGAATTCTCACGCTTGCATTTGCCAGCAATCGCCAGGTGAACAGCGGATTCGGATCCATGAAACCAGCATCACCATGGGACTTGTAGTCGTCGTCCTCGACTCGTCCCCAATGGCCACGTTGCACAGCAGGGGAAACCCCATCGCCCATTGCGGTGAAGTTATTTCAGGGAGCCAGCAGTATGAGTCTGACCACACTTCGCCATTACCCGGGCCGGCCTTATCCCCTGGGAGCCACCTGGGACGGGATGGGGATTAACTTTGCGATCTACTCAGAGAATGCGACGAAAATTGAACTCTGCCTCTTCCCGAATGCACATGCCGACCAGGAGTCGCAGCGTATCACGTTATGCGAACAGACGGACCTCGTCTGGCATGGCTATTTCCCAGACCTGCGTCCAGGGCAGGTGTATGGGTATCGCGTATATGGTCCATTCGATCCTGAACGAGGCCATCGATTCAATCCCAACAAGGTGGTGCTCGATCCCTATGCCAAGGAGATTGTCCGGCTGACGAATTGGGGAGACGAGATGTTTGGCTATCGAATCGGCGACCCGCTCGAGGACCTTTCCTACGATGAGCGGGACAATGCCGCTTCTGCCCCACTGGCCGCCGTAGTGGATTCGGCGTTTACGTGGGGCAACGATCAGCCGCCGCGGACTCCGCTCCACAAGACCGTGATCTACGAGTTACACGTGAAGGGATTCACGAAGCTACATCCGGGAATCGACGAGTCGCTGCGTGGTACCTACGCAGCGTTAGGGGCGAATGTCGTAATTCAGCACCTGCAGAAACTGGGAGTCACGGCGGTCGAGCTGTTGCCGGTGCAGCATCACGTCGACGATCGACATCTAGTGGAACGAGGCCTGTCGAATTACTGGGGCTATAATACGTTGGCCTATTTTGCTCCGGACCTGCGATACCGCTCGGTCCATGGTGGGACGACGATTAACCAGTTCAAATCAATGGTCCGCAACCTGCATGCCGCCGGGATTGAAGTGATTCTGGATGTGGTCTACAACCATACGGCGGAAGGCAACCATTTCGGCCCGACCTTGTCGCTGCGCGGAATCGATAACGCTTCCTACTACAGGATGGTGGAGGCCGAGGCACGTTTCTACATGGATTTTACGGGCTGTGGCAACACCATGCATATGCGAAATCCGCGTGTCCTGCAACTGATCATGGATAGCTTGCGGTACTGGGTTGTGGAGATGCATGTAGACGGTTTTCGATTTGATCTGTGCAGCACATTGGCCCGCGAACTTTATGCGGTTAATAAGTTGGGCGCGTTCTTCGACATCATTCATCAAGACCCGGTGCTGTCCCAGGTGAAGCTGATTGCCGAGCCATGGGACCTGGGCGATGGAGGCTACCAGGTGGGCAACTTCCCCATCGGCTGGTCGGAATGGAACAGCAAGTATCGGGACTGTATGCGTCGATTCTGGAGAGGCGATGCCGGAGTGCTGGACGAGTTTGCCACCCGCCTCTGCGGCAGCAGTGATCTCTACGCGTGGAACAGCCGGCGGCCGCATGCCAGCATCAACTTCATCACCTGTCATGACGGCTTTACGCTGCGCGATCTGGTTTCGTACGACCACAAGCACAACCAATCCAATGGAGACGGAAACACGGACGGGACTGATGACAACCTGAGCTGGAACTGCGGGGCCGAGGGGCCGACGGACGATCCCAAAATTAATGCGCTACGTTCACGCAAGCAGCGGAATGTCCTCGCCACTCTGCTGCTGTCCCAGGGGGTGCCGATGTTGCTCAGTGGTGACGAATTTGGACATTCCCAACAGGGCAGCAATAATGCCTATTGCCAGGATAACCAAATCACGTGGCTCGACTGGAATCTGTCCGAAGAGCAGCAATCTTTGTTTGACTTCACCTGCCGAATTGTCCAGTTCTGGAACTCGCAACCTGTCCTGCAACGCCGCCGCTTCTTTCACGAACGGGCGACACGCGGTGAGGAAATCGAAGATATCCAGTGGCTGCAACCCAACGGTGTCGAGATGCTGGCGGCGGACTGGCAAACGGGTTTTGCCCGCAGCGTGGCCTGCCTGCTGCGCGGTGAGAGTATCGACGTGAACGACCGGGGAGAGATCATTTCCGGCCACACTTTGCTGATGCTCTTCAATGCCGACCATACCCTGACGATCGACTATGATTTAACCGAAGCTCCCGCCGGGACGGATTGGCACCTGGCTTTCGACACCACCTCAGCAGCGTCCCGTCCCGCGATTTACCCCTCGCATTCTATCTACTCTGTTCACCCGTGCTCGATCGCCGTGTTTGCGGCTGCGCCGGCCAGTGTCGGACACATTAACAGCTGGCCCGGCTCACTCCACCGGAATTAGAAGATCAGCAATCAAGCTCACTTCCGGGTGCTGCTCGCGGATATGCAGTTCGTTCGACTGAATTGTCCACGGCCTCCCAGCTTCAGACCTTGCCGGCGGCGAGTTCTCCATAACTTGCGCCGCGGAAGCCGACCGGCATCTCAGAACGATGTCATAAGCTCACCGGAGCGGGTCGTGTATTATTCGGCCTGAGTGCCCCACTGCGCGACTCGCCCGCGGTTTCGAGCGACGAGTTCTCGAAGCGCTGGATCGGTACCGCCTCCGGCGCGGTGATTCCCAGCCGGACCTTATTGCCTCGCACCTCTAGAACCTGCACAAAGATCTTGCCTGAGATAATGAGCGATTCCATCGTCTTACGCGAAAGTACCAGCATACTTCGACTCCCTTCAGCTGTGGCATCGAATTTGGACTGCGAGTCGATAGGCGGGGCATGGGTTGTGCCAAGTTTCGTTATAATTCGCTCGGCGACCGAACTGGCGTCATGTTCTGCCTTTATCGCAAACCCGACAAATGCGTGCCTCAAGCGAATTGGCAAAATCGATGACATGGACTGTAAGAGATCTTGCCAGCCTTGGAAATCTCGTTGCCCCACTGGGGACAAAATGATCCGAGCGATGGCCAATCCGTCGTGAACGACGATGTTGAAGTGGGTGGCAAGTTGAACCCGCCGACGCAAGTCAGTGGGGTATTGTGCCCGGTATTCGATTACTGCGACTCCCCGCGGATATCATGACGCAGAATGGCAACCGACTGAGCGCCGACGCTGCGGCCAGCAGGCAGGGTGCATCAACGGAGGTGGCCGATTGATGAGTATAAATATTCTTTAACAACTGTCCGCGCAGGTATTCGGGAAGCTGGATCTGTGTTTCGCCCCAGAGGTTTCCGATCGGGGGCGGACCGCCGAGACCGATCAGGCCGACCGTGAGGCGCGGAACGGCCACGATCAGCGTTTGGTCCTCGTGGCGCCGCGCGAAGGCGATCAGATGTTCGGCGTGTGGACCGGTAATCGTCAGCGGCTCGTAGTCCCCCGTTGTGAACAGTGCGGGATATTGGCGACGGGTTCGCAGAGTCAGCAATGTGGCAAACAGTTTGATTCGACCATCACCTCGATGATCGAGCAGTCGATTCACCAGCTCATTCACCGGGGGAGTAGAGTCGGGGGCCGTGGAGACCGCTTCCAGCCACGCTTCGACCGCTCGATCGCGATCGTGATGGCCGAGTGCGGCACCCATCTCACCGAGTAATTCGTCAATGACCGTGCGGCATTGAGCGAAATCAATCGGGCCGCGATTATCGGGATCCACCAGCGTGTAGTTCCAGAGCTCGGTTCCTTGATAGAAATCGGGGACTCCCGGTGAAGCCATCTTCAGAATCAGTTGCGAGAGTGAATTGTAGCGGCCGTTCTCGGCAATCTGGCAGGCAAATTCGTGCATATCCGCGAGAAACCGATGTCGATGGTCCCCTTCAAACAAGCCGGCCACAAACTGCGATGTGGCCGATTCATATCCTTCATTGGGACTGATCCAACTGGTGTGAATTTTGGCCTCCCGCACCACCTTCTGCATGTATTGTTGCATTCGTAAGATCATGATCGTGCGCTGCGTACCAACGGGAATCGCACACGGCCAGATTCCAACCAGCGTCTGGTAGAGCAAGTATTCCGAATTGCGGCTGGGGGCTTCAACCCCGTCGATCGTGCATTTCAGCCGCTGGTTCATCCGGGTCCAGCGCTGCACTCTCTCACGCCATTCTTTAGGAATCTCGCTAATGACATTAATCCGGGCGCGCGTGTCTTCGCTCCGTTTCGTATCGTGCGTTGAAGACGCGTTCAACGAATGCGCCAGGCGTGGCAACCGTGATTGATTAAATTGATGGAACTCGGCAGCGGATGTCCCAAAACGTGTTGGTTCGCTGCCGACTTCGTTGAGTGAAACGAGTCGATTGAAGCGATAAAAAGTGGTATCTTCGACCCCCTTCGCCATGATGGGGCCGGTCAGTTGCTGAAACTTGCCGACGAAGCGTTCCACTGCGCGGCGCTCTTCGTCATCGGCGTGTGCGTGAAAGCGCAGTAAAATTGTGTTGCCGACAAAATCGAAGATCGAAGCGTCCATGGCTGGATTACGACGCTTCGCACTCGCCACGGCTTCCTCGACGATCCGTCGGTCGCGTTCCAACACGTGCCCGGGTTGCACGTAAGTGCGGTAAACCTGAAAACATGCAATGACCTCCTGTAACGCACGCGTGAGACTGTTGAGTGTAAAGTCACGGGTCCAGCGGTTGCGTTCGGAAATTCGATCCAGTCGATGTCCCAGGACATTGAGTTCGCTGGCCATGCTCATGCGCACGATGAGTCGTTTGCCCTGATATGCCAACTCGTTGAAGTCGAGCGACCGCTCGGTGAGCTTGGAATAGAAGGTGGAGAGCGCGCGCTCACCCTGGGGATCGACGAACAGTTCGTTCATGGCATTCAGGAACTCGTAACCGACCGTCCCGTGCACCGGCCAGTCCTCGGGTAACGGTTCGCCATGTGCGAGGATCTTCTCGACCACGACAAATAGTGGGCGCGCTAATGGCGATGCCGTAATCTTTACCGCCGCCGACCAGAGGGCGCGCAGTCGCTCTTTCGCAGCCAGCCACGGTTCGTTGTCTTGTGGCGTGGTGCCCGACGACGGAAGCCGTTGAAAAAACGCTTCGCGGCAGAGCCGGATAAAGTGGTGTTCCTGCAATTGAAACAGGTACGCCAGGGGGGCATACAATCCGTCGGGGTGATCGATCCGCAAGCCGGTGATCGTGCCCTCATCGAGTAGCTCGAACAGCAGCCGGTGCGTATCGGCGAACACTTGCGGGTGCTCCGTACAGATTGCGGCGAGTTCGTTGATATCGAAAAAACGCCGGTAATTGATCTCGTCGGCGGCGACTCGCCAGAATGCCAGGCGATAGGCTTGCTCTTGCAGCAGAGCATCCAGGGCATTAAAGCTCTGCGGCTGGCCGGGGATGCCGTTAATCAGCACGACGTTCCCGTCGATAAATGCCGCGATGTCCGGAGACCGTTGGACCAGGTCGTGCAGCCGGCGTTTGACGACCTCCTTTTCGCGACGGCGCTCAATCAGTCGGTCGGCGGCGGTCTCCGTGCGGGATGGCAGATTTCTGATCGCGGTCAGGATGCTCAACAGCTCTAATAAATCGGGATGCTCAGCACCGAGCTGTTGTGGAAGTTCATTCAACCGCGGACCAAGTATGCCCGTATAAGAACGCGGCGCCAGCGGAAACCGATGCTCGAAGTATTGCAGCCAAAATGTTCCTTCGCCGTAGCTAACGGTCAGTTGGCCGTCTTCGAGGACTTTCCCGAACTGGTCTCCCAGCACTGGCAGCAGGACCTTATCCGCGAGGTCCGGCTTGAGGGGCATCCAGTCGATATCGAAATGTCCCGCGAACTGCGAGCTGGGACCATTCTCCAGCACGTCCTGCCACCAGGCATTGAGCTGCGGCGTGGCGCTCATGTGATT
>CAZQUW010000256.1:0-8808 GCA_964596215.1 uncultured Planctomicrobium sp.
GATCGTCACCGTTGATGGTAATACTCGCCAAATTGGTCGGCGTGTTGGGATTGTTCAGATTGATCGAATCGCTGCCCGCCCCGGCATCGATCGTCAGGCTGGTCTTGTTCACAAAATCGATCGGTTCGAAGTTGTCAACGGTAACACGGCCTCCAGTTGGTCCGATGAGGGGACTCGATTCATAATTGATCGAGTTTGAGGCATCCAACAGACTGGCCAGTGCAGGATTCGAGGTGATCGTGAACGTCGTAGCCACGACGGTGGTCACGATCGGTTCGATGTCTTCAAAGTAGACGGTTTGTGTGGCCCCATCAGAAATCACACTCGCACCTTGTCCGGGCAAGGCCCCCACAATCACCGATTCGGAGAGGCGTGCTGTCGCGTCCGTCAACGTCAACGAGTCGGTCCCGCCGCCAGCGAGATAACGGATTCCATTCAGCAGATCAACCAGCCCGGTCGTACTGACAACGGTCAATCCATCGCTGCCGCCACCGGTATTGATGGTAACGCTGCTGATCCCTTGCGGGCTGATTCCACCGATGTAAGTAATCTGATCGTCAGCCCCCCCGGCATCGTTGGTCGCCGTATCGATTTCGAGATTGACGATATCGAAGAATGTCGGGACTTCAAACAACAGACCGCCGCTCGTACCGGTTACTACTAACGCATTCTGCCCCCCCAGCGCGAGTCCACTGTTGATCAACAAATTGTCTACCGCGTCAGGAGTGATGAATGTGAAGTGATTGAAGTTGGAAAATTCGGCGGGCTCGATTTCTGAGACATTGATCGTGGCACCGTTCGTTACGGTGATCAACCCTCCATCACTGCCGATCGGCAGGTACGTGCCGTCATGTCCGCCGCCGGTCACGACCAGTCTGTCATCTTCCACGCCCACTCCGTCAGTCCCTTCACCGCCGCGAACGCGGAAGATCGCGGGGATCGTACCATCAATACGAATAATGTCGTTGTTGATGCCACCGTCGATCAGAATTACCCCGTCCGTGTCACCCCCCAACGCAATCTGATAAGTCTCCGAACCGATCAGCGCGGAATGCGCGCTGTCGCTGTAGGCCGCCACGGTCACGCCGACCAAACCACCCCCCAGGTTGGAAAAGGTGATCACATCATGGGCGCCGGTTCCGGTCACATAGGCCAGATCGGGTACGGAATTATTATTGGCATCGCGTAATCCGATGTCTGGGTCTTCGGCAATCAACAGGTAATTGTTGTTCTCGGCAACTCCACTATCGTGGCTCAGGTCAAATCGAGTCACCATGAACGGATCTTCGCGCGTGACCGAGCCCAGCCGAATCACGTCCCCACTCGCTGTCAAACCGGTCGTATGAACCGCGGTCAATGTGTGGAACGCTTCATGAGTCACAGTGTAGGCGATTCGTTGTGCGAAGTTCTGGTTAAAGGCTGCAGTACCCGGTGTGCCGGATGTGGACCCCAGAATCGTATCCGAGAAGATCAGCGTCGCTTCGTCCTGCGTGTTGGTATTGGGGCCGCCAAAGAACTGCTTATAGAGGTCATCGGCTCCGGCGATCCCGAACAAGCCCGCACCGTCCGCTCGATCGCCATCTGTGCTCAACGGCGCACCGTCGCCGACGGATGTGTTACCGAAAAAGTCAGAGCGGATATCCATAATGAAGTTGTAGGCATCAAATTGCCCCGTCGGGTCACCCGCGTTCGCGCCAACTGTCGCCACGGCGTCTGCAAATGAAGTGGCCGAAGCGATGACGATATTGATGTCAAATGGCTCAAGGGCACGTTGAATAAGTGGTACAACGGCACTCGTCAGGGCCGTAATATCCTGATCATCAGTGTCTCCGTCGTCGTCAAAGTCATAGGCGAGAGGCGTGAAATCCAGACTCGCCGTGGCATTCAAGTCCGCGGTGAGATCCGAGCCGGTTCCAAAGGATCCGCCAAACGACGCGTCTCCGACACCAAAAATATCCCGATAGGCAGTCGTCGTGGTACTCAGGGTATTCCCCATCCCGATGCCACTGCCGAAGTCCAGGTACAATGTCGTCGTCAGTAACGTTCGCTCTTCCAGTCGCTCTGTACACCCATGGCCCAGTCGACGACGGCGTTTCTGCACTTTACGTTGAATGCGATTCTGCCTCAGCCACCAGCTCATCGATTTTGGAAACCACATGGTGCAACTCCTTTGGTTCTTATGAATCACTTGCGATCCAGCGGGAAAGCTGGATGCTCCGGCAATGTTTCAGACAGACAGTCAGCAGGTAAATCAAAAATATTTAGGGAGTGGTAACGCGCGCAGCGCGATCCACAAGAAGCGTTCCGTTTCAAAGAAGATGCCCGACCACCGCGTGACAAACCCCCACGCAGGGCGATACAACTCATCCGTGAGTAGATAGTTGATGGCTCAAAGAATTGACCACTAACCACGCTGGCAGTCGTAAAGACTCAGCGGCTAACGCACCATAAACAGACTGGACAAATAACGTGGACCTGCCGCCGCGCGAAGATTTCAAACCAGAAAACCTGATCAACATCACCGACAGGGTGATGCAGCTAACGACAGTACGCTCAACCACAAAACAACACGACAAACATCATGCGATTTGGCGAATGGCACCATGTCTTCATTTCGCGCGCCAAGTTACATTCCACCCCAGCCCGGGTGACTTAGCGAGTACCGCAGCCCCATCCCTGACCTCAACGGTTCACCCGTCTTTCTCGATCACTCAACGGTCATCAGTATCGTAAGAGGGAGGCCGCAATGGCACTAACATAACTATAAGATAGGAGCTTTGTCAAAACTGGAATGAATATTTTTTTAAACTATTTCAAAAATGATTCAAGACAATTTTCTGTGAATCCCGAATGCAACGTCATTCAAGACGTCACGTATTTGGAAGATCACTCGGACAGGCACTCAACAGTCTGGCGTATAGTGACTGTGTGTATCCTCGGTACGGAAGCGGCAAAGGTCCTGAAGTTGCGGTAGAGCAGGGCCGGCGCCGCACAGCGGGCGTGAGATTAAGACGTGGATCACACACCAGTTTGACGCGTTCAGAATGCGGGCCCACACACACTGGTTCGTGCAGTCACGCTGCGGCTTTACTTCGACCGCAGCACTGGCGAACAGAAAGGCTGATGCCTCAGGCAGGAGTGACTGGGCAGGGCAAGTCGGCACCCGCGGAGGATCACAGTCAGGCAGGTGATGACACGCAGCAGGTGGATTGCACCCGCGAATACTACGAAAGGCATGATGTCAAGAACAGCGACCAGGCTGGCGAATCGTGGTGACGGGGGCTTCCGCTGGTGGCAACGACAAATTGCCGTCGCAATGGCGTCCAAATCTCCGCAATTCGCTATGCTATGCGCGGCGCAGGCCATCACAACATTGAGGAATCGCATCGATTTGCGCTGATCCATCGCGACCAGCAACTGAGAGAAGGGTGAGAGTATCATGGCAGGTGACTTCCGAGCTCGTTTGAAACGCGGCGATAAACTGTTGGGTACGATGGTGACATTGGCCAGCCCGGTGGCGGCCGAGATCCTGGCTGGCGTGGGATTTGACTGGTTGTTCGTCGACGGCGAGCATGGGCCATTGGATTCGGGGGATATCCTGGGGATCCTGCAGGCTGCCGATCACCGCGTAGACTGCGTGGTGCGTGTTCCGGCAGGAGATGAGGTGGCCATCAAGAAGGTGCTGGATCTGGGGGCCTCGGGCGTCATCGTGCCTCAGGTCAACACAGCCCAGCAGGCAGCCGACGTCGTCCGCTTCTCACGCTACGCCCCCTTAGGTGCACGCGGGGTTGGTCTGGCACGGGCTCATGGCTATGGGCTGCGTTTTCAGGAATACATGGAATCCGCGAACCAGCAGGTCGCAGTGGTTGTCCAGGCAGAGCATGCCATTGCCGCCGACAACATCGAAGCGATCGTCCAGGTGCCGGGGGTCGATGCCGTGCTGCTGGGCCCGTACGATCTGTCCGCCAGCCTGGGACACACCGGACAGCTGGACCATCCTGCGGTCGTGGCCGCGATTGATCACATCACCCAGACTTGCCAGGCAGCTAAGATGCCCCTGGGCTACTTCGGCGTCAATGCGGCGGCCGTCAAGCCCTTTATCGAACGTGGCTACACGCTCATTGTGGCGGGAGTCGACACCCTGCTGCTGGGAGCCGGTGCCAAACGTTTGCTCGCCGATATGCAGGCCCCCCCGAAAACCTGAGTGAGTCGTCTTCGATGTCCGCCAACCTTGTCCGAACCAGTCAGTTTCTGAGTCTCGTGCTGCGTCATCAGCCCGAGAAGATCAGCCTCAGTCTGGACAAACAAGGCTGGGCGGATGTCGCGGAACTCATCCGGCTGGCCAACCAGGCTGGCCACCAGTTGTCTCGCGAATTGTTAACGCGAGTCGTTGCCGAAAACGACAAGCAGCGTTTTGCCTTCAGTGCGGACGGCAGCCAGATCCGGGCCAGCCAGGGGCACTCGATCGAGGTCGATCTCGACCTGCCCCCTTTGGAACCGCCCGCGGTTCTGTATCATGGCACGGCATCCCGTTTTCTAGATTCCATCCGGGCCACAGGCCTGCACTCAGCCAGCCGCCGGCATGTGCATCTTTCCGGGGATGAAACAATCGCGTCCCAGGTTGGACTGCGGCACGGCCGGCCCGTCGTCCTGCAGGTACAGGCGGCAGAGATGTTTGCCGCCGGGCAGCGGTTCTTTCGATCAGCCAACGGAGTCTGGCTGACCGAGCGTGTCCCCGTGGAATACCTCGAATTCCCAGCTGCGCCCGGTTGAACGAAGGCCGGCACGTGGCCATCGCTGGAATTAAGCGAACAGCTCGCGCACGACATTGCCTTCCACATCGGTCAGCCGAAAATCGCGGCCGGCGTAGCGGTAAGTCAACCGCTCGTGATCCATGCCCATCAGGTGCAGGATCGTTGCATGCAGGTCATGAATGTGGACTTTGTTCTCGGTGGCAAAATAACCGTAGTCGTCGGTGCTGCCGTAGCGCAGGCCACCCTTCACACCACCACCGGCCAGCCACATCGTGAACCCTTCGGGGTTATGGTCGCGGCCGTTCTTGCCTTCGGCCGTCGGCGTCCGGCCAAACTCGCTGCCGCACCAGACGAGAGTATCTTCCAGCAGGCCTCGAGCTTTCAGATCTTGCAGCAGCCCGGCAATGGGCAGATCGACTTCGCGAGCATTCTTTTCGTGTCCGTCTTTCAAATCCGAATGCTGATCCCACTGGACCTTGTTGTCATTGTGGGTGACTTGAATGAACCGCACTCCGGATTCCACAAAGCGGCGCGCCATCAGACACATGCGCCCGAAATTGGCAGTCACCGGATTGTCGAGCCCATATAACTTCTGCGTCCCCTCGGACTCGCTCGACAGATCTTCGACCTTCGGGATCTCCGACTGCATGCGGAACGCCAGTTCAAACGAACTAATGCGAGCCTCCAATGAGGCTTCCGGCCCTGTCTGCGCCTGGTGTTCGCGATTCAGCTCCTTCAGCCGATCCAACTGCAGCTGCTGGATCTCGCGCGACAGCCGCGAATTGCTGATGTACTTGACGCGCGCCTGGGCCGACGGCACTGCGGCATTTCCGAGTGCGGTCCCTTGATACACAGCGGGCAGGAACGCAGAACTCCAGTTGTTGATGCCGCCAAACGCCAGCGTCGGACAGATGGTCACGAAGGCCGGAAGATTGGCATTCTCTGTCCCCAAACCGTAACTGACCCACGATCCGATGCTGGGGCGGACGAAATTGTCGCTGCCGGTATGCACCTTCATCACGGCGCCACCATGGGCTGGATTCGTCCCATAGATCGAATTGATCATGCAGATGTCGTCGACCTTTTCGGCCAGCTTCGGAAACAGATCGCTGACCCACAGTCCGCTCTGCCCGTATTGTTTGAACTCCCAGGGGGACTTCAGCAGGTTGCCGGTGCTGTTGAACTGCACCTTCGGTTTATCGAAGGGAAATGGTTTCCCATCGTCGCGGGCGAGCAGGGGCTTGTAGTCAAAAGTGTCGACCTGCGAGGGCCCGCCACTGAGGAAGATAAAAATGATCCGCTTGGCTTTCGCCGCGAAATGCGGCGCGCGTACGGCCAGGGGATCGGGCGCAGCCGTCTCGGCCAGTAATGACGAGAGGGCCAATGAGCCGAAGCCGGCCGCCGTGGTGGCTAACGCCTGACGTCGAGAGATCGGAGCATCGAACATTTGAAGACCAGCACTTTCGATATCACACAAGCGAAGGCCGCCCGAAGTTGAAACTCGAGAGCATCGCAAATCTGGAGAGGAACCGCTGCGTAACGATACTACGAACAAAACACCACTAACTGATGGCCCCGGCTTATCGAATATAGACAAACTCATTCGTCGCCAGGGCCACATGGCAGAGGACGCTCCAGGACTGGCGTCGCCGCTCTGCAACATCCGTGACTGTTGCTGCGAGCGACTGCTCCACCCGAGCGACGAATGCCAGATTTCCCGCGCGCTCCTGGGCGGTCGCCTCACGCCCAAACACCATTCGCGACAGCAGCGACAGTCGCTCCTCGTCCGTGGTCGCTTCCGAAAGCAATCGCCGGGCCAGTTCGTCCGCGGACTGCATGACGAAATCACTATTCAACATCAGCAGTGCCTGGGGAGCCACGGTCGTCATGGCGCGGTCACCGCTGGGCACTGCCGGATCGGGAAAGTCGAGCAGCTGAAACAGGTCAAACAGATTGTTGCGAATCACCGGCAGATACAGCGACCGACGCTGGCTGGTGTAATCGCTGAGGTCAATCGAGGTATGATCAAACAGGTAGCCGCGGTTCTTGACCTTGAGCAACGATCCGCCCACAGTGGGATCTAGCTTGCCGCTCATGTGCAGCAGCGTATCGCGAACCTCTTCGGCTTCCATTCTCCGCACATTCGCCCGCCCCAACAGACGATTCTCGGGATCGGCGGTGACGAGAGCACTGTCGGGCGAACTGCTCAGCTGATAGGTTTTCGAATTCAGCAGCAGCCGATGCAGGGACCGGAAAGACCAGCCGTCGGCGACAAATCGCCGCGCCAGCCAGTCCAGCAGTTCAGGATGCGAAGGGACTTCCCCCAGCAATCCGAAGTTATCGGGTGTCCGGACCAGCCCCTTACCAAAATGCCAGCGCCACACACGATTGACGATCACCCGGGAAGTCAGCGGATTCTGCGGATCGATCAACCAGGCGGCCAGTTGTCGCCGGCCACTTTCTGACGATGAAAACTGCACCGCCTGCGGGCCGCGGAGAACGGGAGGAGTGTGACGCGGCGCGACATCCCCCAGCTTCAGCGGATTGCCACGAACATGGACCGCCAGGTCGACGACCGAATCTTCGGTGACACCCATCGCCGACGGCATTTCGTAGGCGGTTTTCTCCAACGCCGTGACGGCTTCCCGCAGCTTGGCGAGTTCCGCTTTCGTCTCTTCGGGGTACAGGGTCTCCAGCTTTTCCGGCGGCTTCGCGTCAGCCCCCAGCTTTTCTTTCGCCAGCTTGTCGGCCATGGCAATGAATGTATCGACGGCCTGCTTCCGGGCAGCCAGCTGTGCGTCATACTCCATCTTCATGGCGGTGGCGGCCGGAGATTCCAACGTATTCTCGTGCCATTTCGCGACCTTGGTATAGGTGTCCATGGTCCGCGTGCTTTTGAAAATCCCCGCCAGCCCGTAGTAATCGACCGTCTGGATCGGATCAAACTTATGATCGTGGCAGCGGGCACACCCGAGGGTCAGTCCCAGGAACACGCGACCGACCGTGTCGAGTTGCTCGTCGACAATGTCCATCCGCATTTTCGGTTCGTTCACTTCGGCCAGGACTTTCGGGCCGATCGACAAGAATCCTGTCGCGATCAGTTGCTCGTGACGTTGTGCCTCGCTGGTCGCCGGCAGTAAATCCCCTGCCAGTTGCTCGACCAGGAACTTGTCGAACGGCTTGTCCTGATTGAATGCTGCCACGACATAGTCACGGTAACGCCAGGCATTTCCATGGGCCACATTCTCATCGAGGCCATTGGAATCCGCGTAGCGGGCCACATCGAGCCAGTGCCGTCCCCAGCGTTCACCATAGGCCGGTGAATCCAGCAGGCGATCAACGAGCTGTGCATACGCATCAGCGCGGTCGTCGGTAACGAAGGCGTCAATTTCTGCGGGAGTCGGCGGCAGTCCCGTGAGATCAAACGTGACGCGGCGAATGAGGGTTCGCTTGTCAGCCTGCCCGGACGGGGCCAGACCCGCTGCTTCCAGCCTGGCCAGGACGAATTGATCCACCGGCGAATTCGACCAGCCGACATGCTTGACTTGCGGCAGCGGCTGCTCGACAGGGGGTTGAAAGGCCCAGTGATTCGGGTCGCGGCTGCGTGCCGCTCCTGGAGCGACCTCAGGAAAGGGCGCTCCCATTTCGACCCACCGCACCAGATCGGCAATTTGACGGTCCGGCAATTTACCATTCTGGGGCATCTTGAGGTCTTCGTCCTCATGACGCACCGCCCGAATCAGCAGGCTGTCATTCGGCTTGCCCGGCGTAACCGCCGCTCCGGAATCGCCGCCACGTAACAACGCCTCGCGGGAATCCAGCCGCAGCCCGGCCCATTGCTTCTTTTCGCCGTGGCATTTCAGACAATGTTCAGCAAACACCGGCCGCACATTGGTCTCGAAAAACTTCAACTGTTCGGCGGTCGGCGCCCCGGCTTGAGCGGGATCTTCTGCAGCCAGAACTGCGAATAGCAGCACACCAATCATCGTCGGTCCTCGTGGTTGAAGTTCATCCCGGAGCGGTTTCGGGGGGAACCTTCGTCATTCAGGCAGGA
>CAZQUW010000257.1:0-8774 GCA_964596215.1 uncultured Planctomicrobium sp.
GATGGATTGAAACCGATGTCACGAAGCCCCGGATTTACGGAAGCACAAGCCGCTGCATTTCATCGCGATGGCTTCGTTGTGGTCGACCAGTTATTTAGCTCAACTGAGATCGAATTGTTGCGGTTGATCGCCAAGGCCGATCTGCAATTGCAGACCTCAGCGGCCAGTCGCGGCGATGGTGAAGGGGGGGCCATCCGGCTGGTTGTCGAGAACGAAGTCACTGATGACGTTTACGGCGCTGTAGTCCGATCGCAGAGAATCGTCGAGCCCATGGAACAACTGCTCGCGGATGAGGTCTACCATTACCACCACAAGATGATCCTCAAGGAGGCCTATACCGGTGGCGCCTGGGCCTGGCATCAGGATTATGGCTACTGGTACAACAACGGCTGCCTGTACCCGGACATGGCCAGTTGCCTGATCGCCGTTGATCGGGCCACTCGTGAAAACGGTTGCCTGCAGGTCTTAAAAGGATCGCATCTGCTGGGGCGGATCGAACACGGCAAGGTCGGCGATCAGACGGGGGCCGACCCCGAACGCGTCGCGGCGGCTTGCGCTCGACTGGAACTGATCTACTGCGAAATGGAACCGGGTTCCGCCGTCTTCTTTCACAGCAATTTACTGCACCGCTCGGACCAGAATAAAAGTCCGAACCCGCGCTGGGCCTTGATCTGCTGCTACAACACCAGGCACAACGATCCGTACAAGGAATCAAGGCATCCGCGATACACCCCGCTTAAAAAATGGCCCGACGAACGGGTCCTCGAAGTTGCTCAGCGCGATTGGGCTCAAATGCAGACAAAATAATCTGAGACTTCTCAGACCTGGATCACACCAGTTTGCAGCGGACGGTCATCGACGGTGCGCGTCACAACCTTCAGCATCGTCACCAGGGCGTCGCGCGTTGCGGCAGGTTCGATGATGTCATCCACCCAGCCGCGGGCCGCGGCGTGCCGGATGTCAGTCTGCTCGGTGTAGCTCGCCGTGACCTTCTTTCGCAAGTCCTGCATTTCGTTCGCTTCGGGTTCACGTCCCGAGCGTTTCAAGGCCGCCAGCTGGATATCCAGGAGCGTGGTGGCCGCCTGCTGAGCTCCCATGACCGCATAGTGCGCTGTAGGCCAGGCCACAATAAATCGCGGATCAAACGCCTTACCGCACATCGCGTAATTGCCGGCACCATAACTGCCACCCAGGATGACGGTCAGCTTGGGAACTCGACAATTGGAAATCGCATTGACCAACTTGGCACCCGCCCGAATGATGCCGGCCTGTTCAGAGTCGCGCCCCACCATGAAACCGTTGACATCCTGCAGAAAGATCAGCGGCAGCCACGACTGGTTGCAGTCCAGAATGAATCGCGCCGCTTTATCGGCCCCGTCGTGATAAATGACTCCCCCAAACTGCAGCCCCGTAGCAGGGGTCTTCTCGGGGTGATGCTGATTCGAGACGATACCGACCCGGTAACCGCCGACGCGGCCGTATCCGCAGATCATGGTACGCCCATACTCCGGCTTGTACTCCTGGAAACTTCCCGCATCGAGGATACAGTTCAGCACTTCCCGGATTTCATACGGCTGCTGGGCATTGGTTGAAACAAGTTGTTCGAGATCCGTTGCCGGTCGCGCTGCTGCCACGGGAACTTCGGGCTGATAGCAGGCCGCGGCGGGATCAGGGGGCAGCATCCGGACGAGTTCGCGCAGCCGACGCAGGCAGGCCTGGTCATCAGGCTCACGAAAGTCGATCGTCCCGCTGATCGTGGCATGCATGAGCGCCCCGCCGAGATCCTCGTGCGAGACCTCTTGACCGATGGCACTTTTCACCAGGGCAGGACCCGCGAGATAGAGTCCTGAACCTTCGGTCATCAGCAGTTTGTCACACAAGACCGGCAGATAGCCGCCACCCGCGACGCAGTTCCCCATGATGGCGGCAATTTGCGGCACACCCGCCGCAGAGATCACCGCGTTGTTACGAAAGATGCGACCAAAGTCGTCTTCGTCAGGGAAGATTTCATCCTGCAGAGGCAGGAAGACTCCCGACGAATCGACCAGATACAACAGCGGCAGACGGTTCTCGAACGCGATCCGCTGCGCCCGCAGCACTTTCTTCACGGTCATCGGGAAAAACGCTCCGGCCTTGACCGTTGCATCGTTGGCAATGATCAGGCACGATCGTGACGACACCTGTCCAATCCCGCAAACGACGCTGGCACTGGGAGCCCCGCCCCATTCAGTATAGAGACCCCATGCGGCCCAATGCCCCGTCTCAAAAAAGCTGGTCCCGGGATCGATCAGTTCCGCAATTCGCTCGCGAGCCGTCAGCCGCTGTTTTTCATGCTGGCGTGCGATGGCCTTGGCCCCGCCGCCCTGAGAGATCTCGTCGCGCTGCTGACGATATGCGGACAGCAACGATTTCCAATCCGAGACAACCGGGGCAACCTGAGGCATCGTGCGAACTCACAGTGTGTCCTGAATCCGAACCGGCTCTGACAATCAGAGCTGACGTCGGAATTATACACGGGAGAGCCGTGCCGCGGTCAGCGTGTTCTTCAAGAGCATCGCAATGGTCATCGGCCCCACCCCTTTAGGAACAGGAGTGATCGCTGATGCAATTTCCTTCACCGCGTCGAAATCCACGTCCCCCACGAGTTTCTCGTCCACGCGATTGATCCCGACATCAATGACCACGGCCCCCGGTCGAACCATATCGGCGGTCACGAACCGCGGAACACCAATCGCGGCAATCAGGATATCCGCCTGCCGGGTCAATTCCGGCAAATTTCGCGTCCGGCTGTGGCACACCGTCACAGTCGCGTCCGCCGCGGGGCCCTTTTGAACGAGCATCATCGCCAGCGGTTTCCCCACGATCTCACTTCGCCCCAGGATCACGACGTGTGCCCCGGCAATCTGGGTCTGTGAGGCCACCAGCAATTGTTGCACGCCATGGGGAGTACACGGCAAGAACCGCGGTCGCCCCTGCGCGATCAGTCCGACGTTTTCGGGATGAAACGCGTCCACATCCTTCAGCGGTGTGACGGCATCCAACACAACCTGTTGATTGATCTGCTTGGGCAGCGGCAGCTGCACCAGGATGCCATGCACTCCGGGATCGCGATTCAATTGGTCGATCAGATCCAGCAGCTGCTGTTGAGTCGTCTCGGCCGGCAACTTGTGGAGCGTGCTCTTCAAGCCGGTTGTTTCGCAAGCCTTTTGCTTGCTGCGCACGTACACGGCACTGGCGGGATTCTCTCCCACCAATACGGCGGCCAGGTGCGGGGTGACTCCGGATTGCAGTTGAAACGCGGCCACCTCGAGGGCCAGTTCGTTACGAATTTGCTGAGCAATAGCGGACCCGTCAATGATCTGTGCCGTCACGGAAATTCCTTCTGTCCTGGAGCCTGTCACGTTAATGAGTGCTCACAGATGAGCAGACAATCAACGTGACTGGTGAGTCCCGTCCCGTCAGAGCAGGGGGACTCGGTATCAATTACCTGGTGGCCACCAACGGCGTGCTTACGGCACGAGGTGCACCTGTGCGATTTCGGATTTGCGAGTGCTCAGCTTACAAAATATGAGCCGCCGAGCCAAATCGTGGCCTGTAACCCAAGGGCAGCAAAAACGCCTGCCATCAGATCATCGCTCATCACTCCCCACCCGCGAGGCAAACGTTCTAACCGATTAATAGGAAAAGGCTTAGAGATATCAAACAGCCGAAACCAGAGGAACCCCAGCACCGCAGTCCACGGATTCAGCGGGACGCCTGCAAATACGATCGGAAACGCGGCGATTTCGTCCCAGACGACGGCTGGCGGATCGGCCCGTCCCATTAACTGTCCCGCTCGCGTACAGATCCAGACGCCACTGGCCACAAATGCAAGTTCTCCCGCGATCTGGCCCCAGAGCGGGAGATGCGACAATCCGTAAACCAGCACCAGGCCTCCCAGGCTGCCAAACGTCCCGGGAGCGACCGGAATCCATCCTAAACCACAACCAGTTGCCAAAAACAGGACGATTTGGTTCCAGAATCTCGAAAAAGTCACTGACACGGGAGCCTCAATCGGTAAAAGGCGTGGGGAATGAACGGGTCTACTCAACATTTCCTGCGGCCGTTATACTTTGCGACCCACCATCGATCTGGATAAACATCTGTCAGTTCTCGCGGATCGGGGCCGGAATCACGGAAATCGAGCGAGCCTAGCCTCGGCTGGAGTGTCTCTCGTATAAGTTATAGAAGCAACCCACCGTAGCCCGACTCTCCAAGTCGGGAGAATTAGGCGTCGAAAAATTTTCCCGGCTCAATGAGTCGGGCTATGGCGTTCGGGCCAGATGCTCAAAATTTTGTGAAGGAGTCGGACGGATGTCGGAAGTTGGCAAGCCAAGTCAGATTGAGATCCTGAAGATCAACAGCCAGCAATTGCGCGGCAATATTGGTCAGAATTTGAATTCGGCGGAAGTCGACCATTTTGATCATGACGATGTCAACCTGCTGAAAAATCACGGCACTTATCAGCAGGATGACCGCGACGAGCGTGGTCAAAAGAACGCTGATGGTACCGCCAAGGGCAAATCGTACGAGTTCATGGTGCGAACTCGCATTCCCGGGGGCAAGGTGACTGCGGCCCAGTTCCTGGCCGAACTGGATCTCTGCGACAATTATGGCAACGGCACCGTGCGGATTACTTCGCGGCAGGGCTTTCAACTGCACGGAGTGCTGAAGCAGAACTTGAAGGAAGCCATCCGTGGCATCAATCGCAGCATGCTGACGACGCTGGCGGCATGTGGCGACGTCGAGCGTAATGTCATGTGCTGCCCGGCCCCGATCAAGAACAGTCCGGTGCGGGATGAAATGCAGGCGATGGCCGACGCAATTGCCGAGCACCTGAAGCCCCGGACGACCGCCTATTACGAGATCTGGCTGAAGGATGAAAATGGCGAAGAACAGAACGTCGCCGAATTCCAGCCGGTCGAAGAGCCAATTTACGGTGCGACCTATCTGCCGCGTAAATTCAAGACGGCGATCTCGCTTCCCAGCGATAATTGCGTCGACGTTTACACCAACGATCTGGGTTTTCTGGCCGTTGTCGAGAACGATCGTATCGTCGGTTACAACGTCCTGGTCGGCGGCGGTATGGGGGTCACTCCCTCTGCCAAGAAGACGTTCCCCGCTCTGGCCAAGCCCATGACTTATGTCACTCCCGATCAAGTGGTGGCCGTGGCCGAAGCGATCGTGAAGGTCCAGCGCGACTTTGGCAATCGGTCCGATCGCAAGGTGGCTCGGCTGAAGTACCTGATTGCGAATATCGGCCTGCCGGCCTTCAAGGCCAAGGTCGAGGAATATTACGGCCAGACTCTGCCGGAACCCAAACCGATCGATGTCACCGGCGTCGATGACCACATCGGCTGGTTTGAACAAGGGGACGGCAAGTGGTTCCTGGGCATCAATATTGAAAATGGCCGCATCAAGGACGTCGGTGATTTGCGGATCAAGACGGGCCTGCGAACGATTCTCGAAAAGTATCGGATGGACACTCGTCTGACGCCATTACAAAGCGTCATCCTGTGCGATATCGCTCCTGAAGATCGCGGTGACATTAACAAGATTCTCCGGGACCACGGGATCAAACAAGTCGAAGAATTGAGCCTGCTGCGACGTTACTCGATCGCCTGCCCCGCATGGCCCACCTGCGGACTGTCGATTACTGAGTCCGAACGTGCGTTGCCGGGAATTTTGGACGAGATGGAAGTCGAACTCGCCAAGTACGCCCTCAGCACTGAAGTCATTTCGGTCCACATGACCGGTTGCCCGAACGGTTGTGCCCGGCCTTACACTCCCGATATCGGATTAGTCGGACGCGCGGCTGGCGAACAATACACGCTGTACCTGGGGGGCAATACGATCGGTACGCGATTGGGATTCGTTTTCGCCGACTATCTGCCGAAAGACAACATTATCCCCCTGCTGTCTCCGTTGTTCGCCTTCTTTAAGGCCGAACGGAAAACGGGCGAAACTTTCGGTGACTTCTGTCACCGACAGGGCAAAGAAGGATTGGAAGCCTATGCCCAGGCCTTGAGCAAGGCGACCTGATTGATTCAGCGAGTTCAATACCCGACCGCGGTCCGGAAATGTCCCCCATTTCCGTAATCGCGGTCGGCCTGAACCGAGTCGCGGCAGATATTCCGCGCCTGTTCGAACGACAAAATCTCTAAACGCCCGCAAGTACCAATGCCACAATCGCTGGCGTTGCCCACTCCTCGTTGACCTCTGCCCCTTAACGTCCGATTTCTGCCACCGTGGGTACCGCTGGCGTGCCCGCGAGTTCAAATAACGGCCGGACTTCCACAGTCCCTTTACGCGCTGCGGGAATCCGTTCGGCAACGGAGACTGCTTCACTCAGGTCGGCGGCTTCGATAAGAAAGTAACCGCCGATCTGCTCATGGGTTTCCGCGAATGGGCCGTCCGTAATGTGCCGCTTCCCCTGCCGGACCTTGACGCACATTGATGTTGCCGCCGGCTGCAAAGGAGACGCGGCCAAAAAACGCCCTTCGGCCTCGAGTTCGCGTTGCAGCTGTTGCGATTCTGCGAAGCATTCCTGACGCTCGGCCTCGGTCCAGGCCTGTTCATTACAGTGGATCAAGAGCATGTACTTCATTGACGGACTCCGAATTGCAAGGTTTTGCTGCCTGCATGTTACCCCTTGGCGGTGGACCCCGTCGAACACGATGGTTGCAGCACTTCGCATCGTGAGGCGTTCGCGTGGTCGCAGTGGCCTGCAATCAGTCGTCGAACAAAAGGTATGAGAATCGACAAACATTTCGATATTTTTGCAATCACTCCACTCCCAAGCCTGACATCCCGAGAGTTCTTTTGCAAATGGAGTTTACGTTAAGAGAACTCGATCGAACCGATTTCGCAATTCGACGTACAGGGCCGCTGCAGTGACGAAATCCAGCCTGGCATTTCGCTGTACGCAATAAAAAAAGTGCTTTGACTGGGCGCTACTCGCGGCACCAGGCAAAGCACTTTTAAATCCATTTGCATCAACCGAGTCGAATCCCGGCCAACTTAGACGGCACTCGTTATGCCATGTTCGGTATCGACATCAATCCGCATGCAGTAGAACGAGCGATAGACGAAGATCATCGACACCACCAGGAAGCTGATCGCCAGACCGAGCGTCACTAATGCCCCCTGTTTTTCTCTGAGCGATACCGCCAAGGGTACTGCCAGCAGGCCGAACAGCGTGGTGAATTTAATGATGGGGTTCAACGCGACCGAGGAGGTGTCCTTGAACGGGTCACCCACCGTATCGCCTACGACACATGCGTCATGCAGGGGAGTTCCCTTGGCCTTCAATTCGGTTTCCACAATCTTCTTCGCATTGTCCCAGGCACCACCCGCATTGGCCATAAAGATCGCCTGATAGAGGCCGAAAAGGGCGATCGACACCAGATAGCCAATGAAGAAGTACGGTTCGAGGAACGCGAAGCCCAGGGTCGAAAAGAACACCGTGACGAAAATGTTGAACGTACCGGTTTGTGCATATTGCGTGCAAATCGCTACGACTCGCTTGCTGTCTTCGGTCGACGCCTTGGTCACGCTGTCGTCGAGCTTGATGTGTTCGCGGATAAACTCCACGGCCCGATAAGCTCCCGTCGTGACCGCCTGAATGGAAGCTCCCGTGAACCAGTAGATCACGGCGCCGCCGGCGATCAGCCCCAGCAGGAATGGGGGATAGAGGATCGACAAATTCGCCAGGAGGTGCGGCTGCAATCCGTCGGTCAGTTCCAGCACGATCGAAAAGATCATGGTAGTGGCACCGACTACTGCCGTACCAATCAGCACCGGCTTGGCAGTCGCCTTAAAGGTATTGCCCGCGCCATCATTCTTCTCGAGATTGTCCTTCGCCAGTTCGAAGTCGGGCGTGAAACCAAACTTCGATTGCAACTCCTCGCGGATGTTCGGTTGCGTTTCAATCATCGACAGTTCATAGACCGACTGGGCATTGTCGGTCACCGGACCATAACTATCGACAGCAATCGTCACCGGCCCCATTCCCAGGAAGCCGAACGCCACCAGTCCAAACGCGAATACGGCCGGAGCCAGCATCATCTGCTCACTGATCGTACCGCTCATAAGGTATGCGATCCCCATCAGCCCCAGGATGATCATTCCCAGCCAATAGGCACTGAAGTTACCCGCCACGAGTCCCGACAGAATATTCAGCGACGCACCACCCTGGTTCGACGATGTCACCACTTCCTGGACGTGGGCCGATTCAGTCGACGTAAACAACTTGACCACTTCCGGAATGATGGCTCCGGCCAATGTGCCACACGAAATAATGATCGACAACTTCCACCACAGAGTCGGGTCCCCACCGAGCGACGGAATCAGGACTGCCGAAACAATAAACGTCAGGACGACTGATACGATTGAAGTCAACCAGACCAGAACCGTCAGCGGTGCTTCGAAGTTAAAGTGCTGCGAATTGAGATACTTTCCCTTCGCGAACGACTGATTGAGGAAGTACGAGCCGGCCGAGGCCAGCACCATCATCACGCGCATCATGAAGATCCAGACCAGTAACTGGATCTGGACTTTCGGATCTTTAACCGCCAGCAAGATGAACGTAATCAGCGCGACACCAGTCACGCCGTAGGTCTCGAAACCGTCGGCCGAGGGGCCTACAGAATCGCCCGCGTTGTCGCCGGTGCAATCCGCGATCACGCCGGGATTACGGGCATCGTCTTCCTTGATCTTGAAGACGATCTTCATCA
>CAZQUW010000258.1:0-3377 GCA_964596215.1 uncultured Planctomicrobium sp.
AGTGGTGAGAGCGATGATCAAAAAAGGTTAACGGCGTAGGGTGCCACTGGCTCTGCCTGTGCCGGGTGTCTTTGGACTCCCCACAGCACTGGCAGTGGCCCCCAATCCAAGAATCAAACGTTGACAAAGCACTCGCGTTGATCTCGCCAGTGGCATCCGACCTGATCTCAATTGCTGACAACGCACCAGGCACTACTTCTGGAGATTTCCAATGATGTTCCAATACCCTCCGCTGAGCCGGAGAATGCGGGGATTCACGCTGATCGAATTGCTGGTGGTGATTGCGATCATTGCCGTGCTGATCAGCTTGCTGTTGCCCGCAGTGCAGCAGGCTCGCGAGGCCGCCCGTCGTTCGCAGTGCAAGAACAACCTTAAACAACTGGGGTTGGCGCTCCACAATTATGAAAGCACCTTCAGGGTGTTTCCCATGACGAATGCGCAGAACTATCTGCCCAATGTGCAGGGATTTTCGCCCCAGGCGCGGCTGCTGCCCTATTTCGATCAGGCCAATCTGCAGAACTTGCTGGATTTCAGTCAGCCGGCCTTCACGGGGCCCTTCAACAATCTGGTGCCCAACCCCCAGTTCCTGACGGCATTCGCCACGCCGCTGCCCATGATGCTGTGTCCCAGCGACCCGGCCCCGTCGCAATCAGCCGGTGCGGGCGGTGCGACCTATGGCGGAAATAATTATATGGTCAGCTACGGCAGTGGTACCGGGGTCAATTACGACTTGCGCTGGAAGACCGACGGTATCGTGTACGAGAATTCCAGCGCCAAGTTTGCCGACATCGTGGATGGTGCGTCGAATACGGTCTTCATGAGTGAGTCGGTCCGGAGCGTGGGGGCGGACATCACGTTGACCGCCGGTACGCTGCCACCTTTTCCCTATCAATATACGGTGAATGGTTCGACGGGGATCAGCGCCACGCTGCAGGCGACGCAAGGCATGTCGGTGAGCGGCGGTTCCTGGTCCGCGGGGCCCGGCGGGATGAATTACAATCCCGATCTGTCGGCCGTCGTGCCGTCGCTGACGAGCTGGCGGGGGGCGTCGGGGGCCGCCCTGCGCGGCCGCGGGGTCTCGTGGGCCGGCGCAGGAGCGATGTGCACACTCACGAATGGTTACACCACTCCCAACAGTCGCATCCCGGATGTGGTGACGCACTTTACCGGGTTCTTTGGACCGCGCAGCTATCACACCGGCGGGGCGAATGTCCTGATGGGTGACGGTACCGTCCGCTTCTTCAGCGACAGTATCGATGCCGCGACACACCGCGGTCTGCATAGCCGCAATGGCGGCGAAGTCATCGGCAATTTCTAACGGACTCGCCGTTGGCGGCGACTATCTGTATTTCCCATTTCGAAGCCTGCCCCCGCGTGCATCGGGGCAGGTTCGAAGTGTCCCGCAGGGCAATTGATTTGAGAAATGTGGCTGAATTCCATGACTGAGAGCCTGCCTTTCCCTAGCGCCACACGCAAATCCTGGCCCGATTATCGTGCCGTGTGGCGCTGGCATTTTTATGCCAGCCTGTTCTGCATGCCGTTCGTCATTATCTTGTCGATCAGTGGCGCCATCTACCTGTTCAAGCCGCAGATCGAGGCGTGGAATGAACGGCAGTTCGACAACCTCGAAATCACCGCCAGCCCGGCGAGTGCCGCGGCGCAGATTCGTGCTGCATTACAGGCGGTGCCGGATTCCACGTTGAATGCCTACGAACTTCCGAACAGTGCGAACGCGGCTGCGAGGGTCATCGTACGGCAGAACGGCGATGCCATCCGGGTCTATGTGCATCCCCAGACTCTGCAGGTGCTGCACACATTCCCGGAAAACGAACGCTTCATGCGCTGGCTGTTCCGGCTGCATGGTGAATTGCTGATGGGCGACTGGGGTTCGATGGTGGTGGAACTGGCCGCGTCCTGGACCGTCATCATGATCGTCACCGGGTTGTATCTCTGGTGGCCCCGTCAGTCGCCGGGGCTGGGGGGGATCGTCTATCCCCGACTGGGTTCGGGCAGGGGGATCTTCTGGCGCGACATTCACAGCGTGACCGGGGTCTGGATCTCGGCCCTCGCGTTGTTTTTGTTGCTGAGCGGGTTGCCGTGGGCGAAGTCGTGGGGCAACTATTTCAAGGCCGTACGCGCGCTGACCGGAACTGCGGTCGCCCGGCAGGACTGGTCCAACACCAGCGAGGCCGCCTCGTCGAAGGGGAAGCCGGCCGAGCGTGCCGCGGAGGGAGAGCATAGCGGGCATGGCGCTGGTTCCGGGCGCAGACGGGGCGGCGCGGGGGCTCACACTCCGAAGGACCTGACTGCAGTGGATCGGATTGTGGCGACGGTCGGCCCGCTGCAATTGCCACCTCCGGTGTTAATTGCCCCGCCGAACCGCGGAGCGAGCACCTGGACCGCCAAGTCGATGACTGCCAATCGACCACTGCGCGTCAATCTGGTGCTGGATGGAACGACGGGGCGGATTGTCAGTCGAGATGGATTTCAGGACCGGCATCTCATCGACAAGATTGTCAGTATCGGGATTGCCGCGCATGAGGGGCAGCTGTTTGGCTGGCCCAACCAGGCCCTGGGGCTGATCACCGCAGTCGGGCTGGCCCTGCTCTGCGTGAGCGGACTGGTTCTCTGGTGGCGCCGCCGGGATCAGGGGGTGCTGGGGGCCCCCAAGGTCTTGTTGAGTCCGCGCGTCTCGTGGGGCCTGATTACGCTGGTGGTGCTGATCGGCGTTTACCTGCCGCTGTTTGGAGCGTCGCTGGTTGTGGTGCTACTGGTCGAGAGACTCGTTCTGCGACGTCTGCCGGGGGTGCGCCGCTGGCTGGGGCTGCAACCCAGTCTGCCATGATGCCCGTCTGCCAATGGGGCAGCAGCATGCATTGCCGACGTTCATCAATCAACATTCCGAGGCTGAATCATCCCCTGAATGAAGTCAGGAAGCCACCGCGAGGTTCACGCATGCGACGACGATTCGAGATCTTCATCCTGGCGATGTTTGCCCTGGCAGCTCTGCCAGGCTGCGGCGGAGTTCAGCCAGTCACGGGCGGCACGCCTGGAGTGCTGCATTCCGGGACGGAGACCTACAGCGACATGCAGGTAACCGTTTATCGGGTCGAGGGGGGCGACCTGGATCGGATCGGATTTGCCGTCACCAAGTCCGACGGCACCTTCGAGCTGGTGTCCAATGATGCCGAGGGCCCCCTGGTACTGACGGCCGGCGAGTATCGCTGCACCCTGGAATCGGCCGGCGCACCGTTGCAGTTTCCCAGAGTGTACTCGCAGGCCGAGACGACACCTCTCAAGATGACCTGGTCGAGCAGCGACGTCGAACTGGATCTCAAAGTGCCCGTGCCGCAACCCGTGAGATGAGCTGGGGGGGG
>CAZQUW010000258.1:3477-8738 GCA_964596215.1 uncultured Planctomicrobium sp.
CCAACTTTTTGACGTGGGCACTGTGCGGGCCGCGGGTTATTTGACGCGTGCTAGCTTGACGATGCGGCCCGAGACGTTCCAGTCCTGGACGTAGAGGTTGCCTTCTTTATCCCAGTGAGACCCGTGGGTGCCGCTGAAGATCCCTTCGACCCATTGTTCCTGGGGAATGCCATAATTCCGGCCCTTGGCAGGATCGGGGTTGTAGCCCAGTACGGCCATGATCGTATTGGTCTTGTCGAGGATCACGACGCGTCCCAGCAGGTCGGGGACGGAGACGTAGTCACCCTGCACGGCGGCCGAGGTTGGCATGCCGAGTCCGGTGGCGACTTCTTCGAGGAATTCCCCTTCGAGCGAATAATGGACCAGGCGTCCCTTGGGGGTGTGGTTGCGGTCGCAGATCAACAGGCGATTGGGTTCGTAGCGGGTATCGAGGGTCATGCCGTGGGCCGTGTTGAACTGCTTCAGGTCGTTCCCTTTGACCCCAAAATGGGACAGGTATTTGCCGGTCTTGTCGAACTTGAAGATGTGGTTGCTGGCGTAGCCGTCGGACAGGTAGATGTCGCCGTTGGCGGCGACGGTGATGGCGGTCGGGCTGAACTTGGTCAGCTTCAACCCCGAGGCTTCCGGAAACGGAAGTTTCAAGACGATGGCACCGGTTTCGGCGTTGAACTTGAGTCCTTCGGCAGCGGCGTTGCGGGCCCCGTAGATGAATTCGCCGTCTGCTTCCTGGCGGATCTCGATGTCGTGGATCTTGGAGTATTCATCGCCGACAAACCGGCGGATGACTTTGCCGTCGGGAGAAAAGACAAAGACACCAATGTCGGCGCTGGTGAAAATGTTGCCGGCCTTGTCGACCACGACGCCGCCATGCGTCGGGCCAATGATCGATTTGCCTTCCGCACTCAGGCCCCAGCCGGGGACGGTGTCGAAGGTCATCAGACCGCACCCCATGCGGACGGGGGCGACCTTCTCTGCCCCGGCACAGGGCAGCACGCAACTCAATGCCACGGCGACAGCAACGCAAATCGAACCGCTCTTCATAGTCTGAACTCCTGAGGTGTGATGGTCGACGCTGAACTACGCTGGAGCCCGCCGAACCCACACGCCGGAACGTGACTGAGTAAGAAAAGTTGCGAGCCGCGACATTATCCAGCTGGCGGATCGGCATTGCAACCGGCACAGGCGATATCACCGGCCGGCCGGCCTCGGGGGGCGGGCTGTACCGGCCACGTCGGGAGGCGGGAGTTGCGCAGTGAAGTGCGGGGGGCCGGGTCAGATGGGGCTGACTGCAGTTCGGCGGTCCGGGCGAAATTTCCCGGCCCGCGGCGGTGTGCAGATGTCTGACTATCAATAATAGATCTTATATTATTTACACTTGCGAGGGGGCGGTGGTTGGTCGTATTCTGATATGTTGTTTTCCAACTGCGTTGCTCGCCCCGCCGACTTGGTCCCCCCCTGATTGAAGGCACCTTGCCTTGCATTTTTCCCGCTGAGAGCCCCCCTATGTCCCAGAAACGTGGTTTTACCCTCATCGAATTGCTGGTCGTGATTGCGATCATTGCCGTGTTGATTGCCCTGCTGTTGCCGGCCGTGCAGCAGGCCCGCGAAGCCGCCCGCCGCAGCCAGTGCAAGAATAATCTCAAGCAGGTCGGCCTGGCTCTGCACAACTATCACGAGACGGCCAGCATGTTCCCGTATGCGTGCGAGCAGACGAAGAATCAGACCGGGTTCGTCATGTTGCTGCCCTATTTTGACCAGGCCCCCCTGTACAACACGCTCAATTTCAGCGCCGCCATGGGCAAGTGGTTCAATAACACCTCGTCGGGGCCCACCCCTGCGACGACTGCGGCCAATCTGGCTGCGGCCAATGTCCGCTTGAATATGCTGCTGTGCCCCAGTGACAGCGGCGCCGCCAATCTGAGTGATGACGCCACCTATTACGGGTGCACGACTTCCGGTTCGACCCCGTCTTACAAGACCAGCTACGGCTTCAGCGTGACGAGTCCGTTTACGAACAATCCGCCGACTTACTGGTCGGCCGAAGCCCCCAGCACGCGGGCCATGTTCGGCTGGAACTCGAATTCTCAGATGCGCGATATCTCCGACGGAACCAGTAATACGGTGGCCGTTTCCGAGACGACGCTGGACGTGAGCAATGGCAAGGCTCCGCCGTGGTCGTGCACCCATTGGGTTGGCGGCAGCGGGATTTCGTTTGGCCAGGCGCCCAACGTCTGGTGGCTGGCTCCCTACGGCAACCCCTATCCGGGCATCCCCGGACGTCTGCAGTCGTGGGCGATGCCGGGCAGTACGCACACGGGTGGGATGCATGTCCTGCTGGGGGACGGCGGCGTCCGTTTCATCAGCCAGAATATCAGCCTCACGATTATGACGGCGCTGGCCCGGATTGGTGATGGGACAGTGGTTGGCGAGTTCTAGAGGAACCGCGGGACACCTGGTCAGTTCGCGACAGGTGTGGCACCGCTGATGATGCCGATGGGTGTCACGGTGGCTGTGCCGGAATTTCCGCGAGATGCCGACGCACTGCGACATGAAAAACCGAGTCGCACCGGGCCTGTGGGCTCGGTGTGACTTTGTTTTACCGTGTCGTGGCGGGCATCGCGGCCGTGTTTGATTCTTTTGACATGTTTATTCAGGAAAACAAGACTATGTCGCAGTGCGACTCGTTTACGAAGTATGTGGCTCTCGGTCTGGTGGCTTTGTCACTGCAGCTGGTCGGTTGCGGAGGAACGACTGCGGGGGCTGATGAGGACCTGGTCTCGGTAGCGGGAACTTTGAAGGTCGATGACAAGCCCGTCGAAGGCATCACGCTGCTCTTTATTCCCGCCGACAACTCGGCGACGCGTGGGGGCTGGGCCAAGACCGACGCCCAGGGCAACTTCAAAGCCACTCATAACGCGACGAACAAGCCCGGCCTGCCCGAGGGGGCGTATTCGGTGCTCTACACCAAGTTTGCCAAGCCCGATGGTTCGCCCGTGCCGGAGGGGATGATGCCTGCGGACGTGGGAGCGATTCAAACTCTGCCGGCAGCCTGGAGCGACATGACGAAAGTCGGCAAGCACAACCAGGTGACGATTCCGGTCGGGGGGGCTGAGGCACTGGAGTTGAAGATCGACACCAAGCGGAAGTTCTAAAGGCGGCCGCGTGGGGACCAGAATGGCACTGACGTTATGCATGGCATGGCGTCAGGCGCCGATTCTGTCGTTGGATTCCCTTGGAAACGCCGGTGGCTGGTGCCGTGTCGCTCACGAGTTCAAGACATGGCACCTGTGAGCGGATGGACGCAGTACTCATGAAGTATGAACCGGCCGACACTGCAGATTCATCGCCCGTCAGGTGGCGATCGCGGTCGGACTGACACCGGTTTCATCGCCGTGCCCCACTGCAATTCAGCAGCGCGGCGGATGGGGGCCGGCAAAATCTAAACCGCACGCGCCCCGACTCAACTCGTGCTTTTGTGCTGGCGCCAGCCCCTGCGAGGCCGGGCAGTATGCTGCCGGAAGCTGGTCTATTCCACCAGATTCAGCTCGACCCGATTGGGGCCCCCTTGTTTGACGGTGGCCTTGAGACCCGACGTCGCGGGATCGCCGTATTTTGCGGGAATGAGTGATTTGACGGGGCTTGGTTTGGGGGGCGGCGCGGCGATGTCCGTCGACGGAGGGGCTGCCGGACGCTCTTCCAGTTTGGTCACGGTGATGTTGTAGTCCCCCGGGATTGCGCCGTCGTTCTGGTTCACGGTCGTGAGTTTGAACTCACCGGAAGCATCGGTCTTGGCCACGGCGGTGCGCACGGAAGTCTCGGGGTCTGTGGAACCGGGCGGAATGGCGCCTCCCACGGGAATGAAGGTCACAGTGGCCCCCGCCAGCGGTTCCCCCTTGAACTTGACAGACCCGCTGACGGCATCTGTCGGCACACCAGACGCGCTGCTGCCACCACAGCCACTGCTGAACAGGATGGCCATCGCGGTGAGTGTTACGAATTGGAGTCGCTGGAGAAACATAGTTGGTCTCAGTGGTCAAGGATAGGTGAGAACCGAAATCCACCCTGAACGGGCAGCGTAGAATAATTGGAAAATACCTTGACGCGGAACTGTATGCAACCGCACAATGGACAAGACCAAAACGCGTTTGTCTGCGGGCGTTCGACCCGAAATGCGTACCATTATTCTATTCATTCACCGTTCTGCCCGAGTTTTCTGGAAGGAGACTGTCTATGAAGAAATCGATTCGCGCGTTCACACTGATTGAATTGTTGGTAGTGATTGCCATCATCGCTGTACTGATCGCGTTGTTGCTGCCCGCTGTGCAGCAGGCGCGGGAAGCGGCCCGCCGTTCGCAATGCAAGAATAATTTGAAACAGCTGGGGCTGGCACTGCACAATTACCATGATACTTACAACACCTTCTGCCCGATGAATCTGGGTTCTTCGCCCGTCGGTTCCGGTGGCGTGGGTGATGCCATCAATGGCAACGGTCACAACGGGATTGTGTCGATGCTGCCGTATCTCGATCAGGCGCCGTTGTTCAACACCATTACTTCCAACGCCATGCCCTGGACGCAGTCGTGGAATGGATCATTCTGGAGTGCCCAGATTCCATCGCTGGTCTGCCCGACTTCGCCCCCCTGCTCGCCGTATTCGGGCTCGCCGGCCGTGGGCCCCCGCAGTTACCGCTTCTGCATGGGAGATTCGATTGCTAATACCATCAATGCCGGGGCGAGTACTCTCTATACGACTCGCGGGATGTTTGGAACATTCTCCAGGACGAACACGCGTGATATCACTGACGGGACGAGCAACACGATCGCGATGAGCGAACGTGAGCTGGGCGGGATCGGCCTGGGTGGCAACTTGCAGAAGCTGGGCCGTACTGCCGTTAACATTTCGAACGCGACGACCCCCAGCAATTGCCTGGCAACGGCTACCGGCACTGTCTATACAGTGAGTGTGGTTGCCTGGCCGGCCGGCATGCTGTGGCCGTCGGGACAACCGTACTACGCGGGATTCAACACGGTCCTGCCGCCGAACAGCCCGTCCTGTTCGATGGGTGCTGACGACGAATACTCGGGTGTGTACAGCGCAACCAGCCTGCATGTGGGTGGAGTGCACGTATTGATGGCGGACGGCGCCGTCCGATTTGTCAGCGACAACATCAACGCGGGAACATCATCTTCGGCCGCGGCGACCTCTGGCGTCAGTAATTATGGCGTCTGGGGAGCTCTGGGCACCAAGGCCGGCGGCGAAGT
>CAZQUW010000259.1:0-8728 GCA_964596215.1 uncultured Planctomicrobium sp.
ACCAATACCAGCCCGAACACCAACTTGCGTTTGATGGTGCCGTTCATATGGCCCAACCTCCTTGTCGCCTCGCCTCCGGCTTGTCCTGCGAATCGGCCGACCCCAACGGCCTCCCCCTGAAATTCGCAGAACTGCAGGTTCCCCCCTACGCGCTCGGCTCGAACTCCAATCGTGCCAGCAGCTTATCACGCGAATCAAGCGATCAGCAAGAGGGGCTGCGGCAATCGGCTGGAATTGTGGGATAAAATGGTTTGCAATTCCTGTGCCGGTTGGCGGGTCTGGCTGAGATAAGTAGAGCAGGATAGGATTGAGTGGGTGTGAGGAAAGACTCATGTCGAGAGTTGGTGCCCGATTCTTCAAGACGAATTGGACCCAGATTGTTGATCTATGATTCGGAACCGACTATTCGAAGTTGATCAATCACCCTGTTTGAAATTAGTCATTAGACATTCGTCATTCGGATTTCGTCATTCCTTACCCCAGGGGTCTCCCGGTGAAGCTGGTTTGTGCGGTTCTCGCTGGGTTTCTGTTGATTTGGTGTTCGACCATCCCCTTAGGTGTGCCCGGGGAATGGACTTGGACGCGCAGTCCGACGGCCGACGATTTCTGGCTGAGCCTGCTTCCGTCCTGTGGCTGGGCTGCGATCCTGGCGACCGTCGTCTGGACGGGAAGCGGCCGGATTGAAACGTGCCGGGGTTGGGAGCGTATTGGCTGGCTGGGTGGCTTGTTGGTGGCGAGTTTTGGAATGTTGAGTGCCCTGCGAGAAGCGGCGCCACCTGAGTTCCGGGCGGCGAAGATTGCGTGGGTGCTTTACTATCAGGGTTCCTCGGGCTACTTCACCGAGGCTCGCCAGGTGCGGGATACGGGCGAGTTTCTCGCCCACTACACGGACGAACTCAAAAAGGGGGACGTGCTGCACCAGGGGACTCATCCCCCCGGATTGATTGTGGGCTATCGTGGTCTGATGTGGGCCTGTGCTCGTTTTAGCGGGTTGCGGCAGTGCCTGCTGGCGACACAGCCGGCCGATCTGCGCGAAGCGTTCCGGTTTATCCAGGGAGCGAGTCTGCAGTCGCCGACTCCACTGACCGAGCAGGATCGCTGCGTGATCTGGCTGGCGGCCCTGATCATGCAGATCTGTGCCGCGGCCACCGTCATCCCGCTCTACAGCCTGCTCCGACTGCACTCGCGCCGTATTACCAGCTGGCAACTGGCAGCCTTCTGGCCTCTCGTGCCAGCGGTCACGATGTTTTCGCCCAAGTCAGATACTTGCTTCCCGTTCCTGGGCTGCCTGGTCCTCGCCCTGTGGCTGCGCGGGCTCAGGCGCGATTCGTGGTGCTTGTGTTTGGCTGCCGGCTGCATCTTCTGGTTGGGGATGACGCTTAGCCTGGCACTATTGCCCGTGGCATGTCTGGCCTTTCTGCTGTCTGTATGGGATCTATGGCTGTGCTGTCCTGCTGATCGCGGGCCGTCTGCGGCCGCACGATTGCTGCGCGGCCTGGCGGCGGGTGGGGCCGGATTTATCGGCCTCACACTGTTCGCCGCGATCGTGCTGCACTGTCATTTACTCGAAGTCTGGGTGTGGAATTATCGGAACCATGCCGGGTTTTATGCACAGTTCAGCCGGACCTACTGGAAGTGGCTGCTGGTGAATCCGTTGGAACTGGGCGTCGCCGCAGGGTTGCCGCTGTGCGTGGTCGCCTGGTCGAGTCTTCGCCCGGTCTGGACGAATCCGCGAGCCGCTGGGGCAGGGCCGTTCTGGATGAGTTTGCTCACCTGGTCTCTGCTTTGGCTCACTGGTAAGAACATGGGGGAAGCGGCCCGGCTGTGGATCTTCCTGATGCCATGGATGATCTGGTCGGCGGGGAGTGGCTGGGAGGCATTGATGGGCGCCGGCGAGCAGGGGCTCAGGGATGCCCGCCGGCGGTGGCTGTTCGCCTGGATCTGCCAGCTGCTGGCGGCGTTAACAATCATCACCCGGGTGGCGGGATTTCACCAGCAGGGGTGACGTTGGCGAGTCACCCGGATTGTTCTTGTTCTGAACCTGGGTGACCATCAGTGTTGAAGTTGCGGTGAGCAACTTTCACTTCTTGGGCTTCGTGGTCGTAGACGGCTTCACGGGGGCACCCTCCGCAAAAGCGACTTCCGTGTCGAGTTCCAGATTGCCCTTCAGCCAGGCGTTATAGCCGACGGAATCACGGTATTGATCGAAAGTCCGGCCCGAGCCCGCAAAGTAAGGATCGATCCCGACATTCGATCGCAACAGAATCGGCTCGGCAGAATCGGGGAGTTCGAGACCCCAGTCCTGGACCTGCAGCGTGTGCGAGAAGCCTCCCGCCGAATGTGGCACCGAGAATTTTGCCAGTTGCAAGTATGAGTTCTTGTCGGAATCCGGGCCCCAGAACTTGGCCCACGCTTTCTGGTTGGAAATATCCGGCAGCCGTTGGCCTTTTGCTCCGACCCAGTCTTTGACATCGTAAACGTTCTTGCTCCCCCGGAAGGAGCGACCTTGTTTCGTGGGGCCTGCCAGCAGATTCAAACCCAGCGATTTGCCTTGCAGGACCGAGCGCTCCGTAACGATGTCGATTTGCCCGACGACGCCCGGGAAATTGAAAGCGTTGTTGCACTGGACCGTCGCCTGCAGCAATTGCAGCTTCACCGCCGCGTTGGCCTTGGCGGCCGGGTCGGGGATCACTTGAATGCCACTGTCACTGAAGAGCAGGCTGTTGTCCAGCAGCACTTCCTGCGCACCATTCGGAACGATCTCGACCGCCGCTCGGCCACCGGCCAGGACTGAATTGCGAATGATCAGCTTCCCGGGGGCGGCAAATACCACACCCGCATATCCGCCACGATTGCCTTCCGTAATCGAGCAATTCAGGATGCGTAATGTACCACCGGCCACGCGGATGCCGCCCCAGGCGATTTTCGTCCGCTGGCTGGGGGGATCCATTTGAATGCTCAGTCCCTCCAGGGTCACGTTTCCTTTGGTGACGTTGAGCGCGTGGCGGGCAAGAGGATCCTTCTCGGGCTTCCGCTTGATTCCCAAACGATCGACACCGAGCTGGAAACTGAAGACGGGGGTGTAGCCGAATCCGGCTTGGATGGTCACATCCTGGGTGAGCTCCAGGCTCTCCAGGGGAAACGGTCCGTTGCCCTCGACTCGAATTGTGTCTCCTGGTTTGCTCCCTTTCAGGGCTTCGGTAATCGTTTTGAATCGCGCGGGGGGCGACGACCCGGCAATCGTGAATTGCAGCGGTGATTCACCTTCCAGCAATCTCGAAATGTCGCTACCCAGATTTGCTTTGCGCAGAAAGAGGATCGCGAACGATGTGGACACCAGGGGACCACCACCGTGCCCCGCTTCTTCCCAGGCTCCGTCCGATTTCTGAGTCGCCAGCAACGCTGTGGCCCCTTTTGCGAACCAGTCGGTCGTCCCCAGTTTTTGTAAACCTAACAGGACGCCGATACGCTCAACCGACCACAGGAAATACTTGGGAGTTCCATTGCCAATACCGCCGACAAACTGCCCGGTGCGTTCCAGTCCCTTCTTAAAGACAGGGTGGGCCAGCAGTGATTCGACCGGCGGGTCGTCGACGCTGGTGGCGGCAGGTGTATCGGCCGCAGGAGCTGCTCCCCCCTCCTTGAGCTTGGCCGCCTTGATCTTGCTAGCCTGGGCCACCGTCAGGCAGAACAATCCCGCACACGTCATGCTGGGGCCCGAACCTGCTTTTTCATCGAGGTTGTAATTCCAGCCCCCGTCGGGTTTCTGGTTCTTGATAAAGCGTTCCGAGACGGCGCGGAGCGGGTATTCAATATTCACTCCGGTGCGTGAGGCCACCCAGAGTCCGAGGACTGCAAACTGGGTGCAGCTGTTATCGCCCACACCCTCTTTCAATGTCAGGCTTTGTGGGTTCCGCAAGATGTCGGCATCGGCTTCGGGGCAGGTGTAGGTCCAGCCACCGGTCTTGAGTTGCCCGGCCACCAGCCGTGCAGCCAGGGTTTTGATACGCAGTCGATCGCGGCGATCACCCATACGTGACAGCATGACGGTGGCCAGCGCCAATTCGTAGGTGTTTTTCAGCTGTCCCGATTTTCCGAGCACGAACTCATAACCCTTGCGGACCACCGCGTCGTTGTGCGGCACGCCGTTCTCGATCAGCGCAATCGTACAGAGGGCCGACAATCCGACATTATTGGTATCTGCCTTGGGGTCGTCGTCGTATTCCCAGAAACCCTCTTTGGTCTGCTGCGCCTTAATAAATTCCACTCCGCGCAAGCGCGCCGCCTGGATCAGTTCGTCAGCCGGGGCCGTCTGTGCAACTGCGGCTTCAGTCAGTCCGCTCAAGAGGGCGGTGACGATCAAGAGTGACGCTCGAAGTCTCATGGGTGCCTCTGGCTGTCAGCAAGCGGAAATCGTCTGCAGAAAATACAATATCAAGACGGCAGGTCAGTACACAGGGAGAATTTGCTCTGACTTGCCCGGTGGTTTCATTCTCAGTTCACATTGGCAGTTGTCAATACTCATTAGATGAGCTTCCGTATGACTGTGCCATCTGATGCAGTGTACTGGATTTCATTTCATGGTCCGAACGGATTTCGCAGAATTGATGTGAGTGATGCCAGCGACAGAAGCTAGACAAAAAGTCTTTCCGTCGGGCGACAATGCTCACAGTCGAAACGACTTTGCGTTTCCCGGTCGTTACAATTCAGCCTTGAACGACACTCCTCACTTTGTTTGAAATGCACATGGCTCCTTCTGCGAACGAACCGATTGCCTGGCTGAATGGTCAGTTCATTCCGGCGTCCCAGGCCAAACTGCCGGTTACCGATCTGGGGCTGGTTCACGGCGCGTCGGTGACCGAGATGACGCGTTCCTTCCGACAAGCGTGGTACCGTCTGGATGATCACCTGCGGCGCCTGGAAACCTCGTTGAAGACGACGGGGTGGAGCATTCCCTACACGCTTCCCGAATTGTCGATCATTGCGGAGAAATTGCTGGCTCACAATGCGCGATTGCTGCCGCCAGGGCATGAGCTGGGGTTGATCCAGTTCGTCACTGCCGGCCAGAATCTGACCTATTTGGGGGCCGCGCGTCGTGAAGAATGCCGCCGGCCAACCGTTTGCTGTCACACGTTTGCCTTGCCCTGCGAGTTATGGGCCGAAAAATACAGCCTTGGGCAACATCTGTTGATTCCCAACATTCGGCAGATCCCCAGCGAGTGCTTATCCCCGGCAATGAAACATCGCAGTCGACTGCACTGGTTGTTGGCAGATGCCCAGGTTCGCGAGCGCGACCCGCAGGGGACAGCGATCCTGCTCGATGCCAAGGGAGATCTGACGGAGACGTCAGCGGGCAATTTCTTCCTCGTGAAAGACGGCTCGATACTGACTCCGCGGCCGAAGTCGATCCTCGGAGGCATCAGCCGTTACGTTGTGTTCCTGTTAGCGGAAGAATTGGGCATTCCGGTTGCAGTCGCTGATATCCAACCCTTGGAAGTCCGGCGGGCGAGCGAAGCGTTTACCTCATCGACACCCTATTGCCTGTTGCCTGTTACGCGTTTTGAAGGTCAACCGGTGGGCAATGGCCAGCCTGGTCCGGTATACCAGCGGCTGTTACAGGCTTGGGGCCAGAAGGTGGGGTGCGATATTGCCGTCCAAATGCGGCAGATTGCTGCCGAGCGCATGCAATAGCCAAGTCGAAATGGAAGTGGCGCCGTGTGCAGTGTGCTGGACGGAGTACCCAGGTCTGTCCGCCCCGCTTCCGTGTGCTGGCACTTTTGCACAATTCCCCTCAGGGTTGTGTCCGCGCGGGGGGTTTGCTTAGATACGGGTTCCGGTTTCGAGCAGACTGGCGGATTCGATGATCCTGCTGGATGTAGTTTACGTTAGAATCGGTACGAGACCGCTGCCATCAAGGGCAGCGGTTGGCATTTGATCGCCGCTGGTTGCGCGGGTCTCAGCGTCGCTGGCAATCTTACAAGTTGCGAAGTTCCGCGTGAACTCACTTCGCAAGGGATATTGGGATGACATTTTCGCACGAAGTCATTGCTTGGACAGCATTTGCGGTTTTTATAATCGTCATGCTGCTACTCGATCTGGGAGTCTTGAACCGCAAGGAAAAAGACGTCTCGATGAAGAACGCACTGACTTGGACCCTGATTTGGATCCTCAGTGCCCTGGCGTTTGCCGGCGCGATTTACTTTGAGTTGATTGATGCCGGGGGCAGTCTGGAAGACATCCGTCCGGTTCCGGTTGCTGTCGAACACGACCCGCATCATCCCCCTGCAGCCAGCGTTCCGGCCGACAAAGGCCCCCACGTGCCGCTGACCCCGGCCCAAACCACTGAATTGGCGCATCACAACGCTCTCGTGTTTGTCACGGGTTATGTCGTTGAAGAGATGCTGAGCGTCGACAACCTGTTCGTATTCGTGTTGATCTTTCAGTTCTTCCGTGTGCCGACTGCCTATCAGCGCACGGTGTTGTATTGGGGTATCCTGGGAGCGATCCTGTTTCGCGGAATCTTTATTGCCGCAGGCTTGTCGCTCCTCGAAAACTTCCCATATCTGCAATATCTGTTCGGCGGTTTCCTGGTCTACACCGGCGTTAAGTTGATGTTGAAGGGGGATGAGGAAGATATCCATCCGGAAAAGAACATCATCTTCCGGATCTTCCATCGCTGCTTTCGGATGTCACCCGAGTATCACGGTAAGAAGTTCGTCGTCAGGATTGATGGCAAACTGTACGCGACACCGTTGCTGCTGGTGGTCATTATTGTGGAATCAACCGACATCGTGTTTGCTGTCGATTCCATCCCCGCCATTTTCAGCGTGACCAGGAATCCGTTTCTCGTCTACACCTCAAACGTCTTCGCGATCATGGGACTACGATCCATGTACTTCGCGTTGGCGGGCCTGATGCAGCAGTTCCACTATCTCAAGTATGGTCTCTCGGTCATCTTGACGTTTGTCGGTGCGAAGATGGTCCTGGAGCACTACAACCACGCCTGGAAGATTCCGCCGTTCTGGTCATTGCTGATCATCCTCGGAATTCTGGGCTGTTGCGTCGCTGCCTCCTGGGTTTTCCCGCCGAAGAACGAACATGGTAGCACGGGCGAAGGCTCGGATAAGTCTGAACCGACCGCTTAGACGAACTTCTGACAAGCCCGCTAACCGGAGCGTGACTTGTGCGCTGGCCGATTCGCAATCAGATCCTGGTGCCGGTCGCCGCACTCCTGACGGCGGCCGTGACCCTGATTGCCGTGTTCTCGGCCGTGCTGGCGACGCGACGGAGCGAAGAGCAAACGCTGCGTCACCTGCAGGAAGTGATCGCGACACTGGGCCAATCGAGTTTTCCGCTGGCCCCGAATGTTCTCGACAAGATGCGGGGTCTCTCGGGGGCCGAATTCGTCGTCCGCGATGCGCAGGGCAAGTTTGTCGCTGCGACTTTCGCGGAGACCGACGAACTGCGAACGGCATTCGAACAGATTCCACCGTCGGACGAGTTCGCGTCGTTGCGGAAATACCCGGCAGTGACCGTGCGCGGACAGCGCTACCTCGTTTCGGCCGTGCGGAACCCGGGGGCTGGTGAGACAACACTCATCGTCCTGTATCCCGAACAAAGCCTGCGTCAAGCCCGGTGGGAAGCTGCACTTCCCCCATTGGCGGTGGGGGCCGCGACGATTCTGTTGATGGTTGTGTTGTCGGCCTGGTTGGCACAGCGTTTGAGTCGCCGGATTCAATCAGTGCAGACGCAAGTCGCGGCGATTGCGGGGGGCGAATTCATTGAAGTCGAGGCGGGACAGCGGCACGACGAAATCCGCGAGCTGGCCCAGTCGGTCAACGAAATGAGTCGCCAGTTACGGCAAATGCAACAGACGATCCGGCAGGCCGAACGGTCACGTCTGTTAGGGCAACTGGCGGGCGGGCTGGCTCATCAGCTGCGTAACGCCGTGACCGGCGCCCGGTTAGCAGTTCAGATTCATCTCCGGCGCTGCACCAGTTCCAACCCGACAGACGACAGCCTGGCAGTGGCCCTGCGCCAACTCTCATTGACCGAGGAGCAAATCAAAGGCTTTTTGTCACTGGGGCGTCAGGAGCAAAGACCGGCGGAACCGTGCGACCTGGCTAAACTGGTCGCCGAAATTGCCGCCCTGGTTGGGCCGACCTGTGAACACGCCCAGGTTCGATTCCGGCATGCTGCGCCGGCGGGGCTGCCCAATCTGGTGGCTGATATTCAGGGGCTCCGGGGGGCGGTTCTCAACCTGACCTTAAACGCCATCGAGGCCGCAGGGCCTGCCGGAGAAGTTCAACTGCAAGTGAGCGAACAATCTCTCGCGAACGCTGTCTTAATAGAAGTCCGCGACAACGGCCCGGGTCCGCCGCCGGAACTTGCAGAGGCCCTGGGGGAACCATTCGTTACCGGCAAAGCCGAAGGCGTAGGTTTGGGACTGGCCCTCGCCAGGCAAGTGGCCATCGACCACGGCGGCCTGCTGACCTGGGAACGAGAATCCGGACAGACCTGCTTCCGGCTCAGTTTGCCGATCACGCGCCGCGTGTAGTACCCGACTCTCTGAGATGTCTATCCGATAGACGAAAAATCGTGGCCCCGAACTCTCTCGTACAAGACCGGGAAAAAGACGTATTAGCCACGGATTGACACGGATTAAACACGGATCGGAGTATCGTTGCCGGAGCCACCAATGGCAGTGCCGATTCGGTGCAGGTGATCG
>CAZQUW010000260.1:0-8713 GCA_964596215.1 uncultured Planctomicrobium sp.
TATTTTCGGTCGGTCCGCCGGTGATTAAAAAGAACTGATCACCCTTGATCCCCGCGTTGATGTTGGTGACGGGATTGGCATCTGCCGTAAAGCGGGCCTTCGTCAACGCGATCCACTGGCCAGAGGTAGTCTTGAGCCAGCCATTCCCAAAGCGTGCGGCTCGGGCCTGGGTTGCCGACACGCGATTTCTCCGAAAATCCTCGACGAAGGAATAGCAGCCTTCCAGCAGCTTCCCCTTAGCCAGCGTGGAGAAGGTCGCCAGATGCCGCCAACCCTGCGTCTGCGGGTCGAAAAAATGACAGCTGTAGGCGGTACGCTCACCATCCGGCCGCGCCGTGATCAAAACGCGATACGTCTCGCCGAGTTTCCAATCGAGATCCAAAAACGATTGCCCGCCCGTCCCTTCGTTGCCAAACCGTCCAATCCGTACCGCGGGGTCCTTGTGCAGCAACTTCACTCGCTGCTCTTCCTTGACGGCCTTGGGATCATTCTGATTGCCCGGGTCCCAGACCGAAAAAATCAGGACCTTTTTCCCCTTCGCCAGTTCCTGCAAACCGCAATAGCCCATGTTGAAGGCGTTCACGCAGAAGTAGGTGCCCTCCGCCGATTGATCAATGGTGACTTCATTGTAGAACGCAGTTCCGGCGGGAGCTGGATACCCCAGATGGACCGACCGGCACGCGATTCCGCGCAGGGACTCGTCACCCGACGATTTACCGACAAAGGTGATGGCGCAGAGACACGACAGACTCAGAATGAATCGAAACAGGTTTCGCGAGGTCATTGCTGGAGTTCACCGACAGGGATGTTGAGCATCCAATCTCGCGGATGCGCTCGTAAACCGGGCGGAACGCCCGAAACGGGATCTGCGGGCATTGTCGCTCAAATCGCAATTCGTGCAAGTGAATCGCGTGGGATGAAAACTCGCACCGTCTGTTCGACGATCGCTGGCGGATCGCCGGGCGTTTGTCCGCGAGATGTTTAACTGTCACAGCGTTGGATGAGCGGAGTTAGGAACCTGATTTTACCTGCGTTCGTCGAAGGTGCGTGTCGCAAACAGGTAGCCCGTGATACAAAAGACACCATAGCTGACAACGATTGCTGCCAGCAACCAGCCCCACCAGAACTTCAGCACGAGATCAGCCAGGAGGATCCAGGTGGCCTCGGAAGACGTCACTTCTCTACCGAAATTGACCTTCCCGCCTTGAGACGCAAACTGGGCGGCTTCATCCGACCGGCCGGCAGCGATTAATTGATCGCGTGCACGTTGTTCCAGGGCAGAGACTTGGCGCGAGCCAATCGCCAGGATTGCCAGGGGGAATCCAAGCATCAGCAGCGTGCACAGACCGGTCAATACACAGCGAAACGTGAAGCTGATCATCGCGTGATTATGCACGAGCGGCGCGCTCAATGCCATTCACATCCCATGGCATCGAGACGCTGTGATCAGAACGCTTAGAGACCTTGTCGCATGCGTCCCGCTGTCGCGGTGCTCTCTTCCGAAGGATCAGTCGGCATCCAGGGATGGTCGAGGTTCGCTTTATACTTATTGATGTCTGCTACCGACGGCGTGCCACCCAGGGCCCGTTCGATGGCGGCGACGGTCGCCTGGTAATTGTACCGGTAGACCTTCTTCTGGTCGCGTGCATCCCAATGCAGATAGATGCCGCACACAATCACCCACTCATCCGCTTTGCCCGCGGGAATAATCCCTTTCTCAAGGCAATCGGCGACCGCCTTGGCGACGGCTGACTGGGCTGGCCCGAACAGCATGACGGAGTGGTTCGAATCCTGGGTCGAAACTTTGGGAATCAGCACGGTGGATGGTTTGATCGCCGTGTTGGAGCCGATGACTGCCAGCAGATTCGAGTGGCCTTCCTTTTGATTGGCGAGGGCATTCACGAACGCCGTGCCCACCGGCCCGTCTTTGTGGCCGATGATGATATCAATGTGCGCCACTTCCTTACCGCTTCCCATGACGGCCTGGCCTACGTGGAAAGGGGTCGAGATGATCTCTTGAGTCGGCGCTGCGGCAGCTCCGCCGAGCGGGCTCTTGCCGCAGCCGGTCAGAAGGAACACCGAAGCTGTCAGCAGTGCCAGCGCGGTCCGCTGGGCGCTCCCTGAGCAGGGTAAGCTCGAGATGTTCGTTCTTGAAAACACTCAGATCCTCCATTGATCGTGAGTTGTGTCGCATTGGAGCTGAGACAAAGTTGTCCTCAGCCGCTCTATACTGTCAATTGGGGCGAGATGAGAGAAATCCGGGCAACTGCCCAAAGTTTCCGACAGGAACCAGTCTTGCCGAGAAATCGGCCAGCAGTTTCTGCCAGACGCCAGCGGGTTGGCGAACTTCGTGTTCGCCCTCGCACCCCAGCCCGGCGTCTTTTATTAAGGTTCGGTTGCCGCACACTGCCAACAGGTCAATAAAAAGACCCGCTCACGCAGAAATGTGCGGAGCGGGTCAATTAGTTGCCGTAGTTTGCCTATTTCAACCTACATTTACTTCTGAATCAGGACGTTCGTCCCTTTCTTGTTCGAAAGGACAATGTCGAGCTTCTTATCGCCGTTAAAGTCCAGCACCTGGAATTGCGTCCCCACACCCGTGTCCGTTCCCGCTTCGATCTTATGCGGAACGAACTTGGGGGGCATCCCCTTGGTCTTCTGAACTTCGTACCAGTACATTACCACCTCACCCTGGGGGTCTTCGTCTCCGGCAGGCCCGTGGGCATAGAATCGCTTACCAGTGATCAGGTCCTTGACGCCATCGCCATTCACATCGGCATAATTCAATGCGTGCGTTTGGGTAAATTTGTCGTCCAGCAAATGGTATTCAAACTTGGGTTCGGCATTGGAACCGACGTTTTCAAACCACCAGATGCCCCGCCCATGCGCGGAACTGAGGATAATCTCATTGTCCCCATCGCCGTCAAGATCGTCGACATAGACGTCGGCCGAGGCAAATGAGCTGCCCTTGCCATCTTTCGTCAGTGTTAACGGATGGAAGGTCCAGGGCCCTTCATTCAGCTTTTCAGGACGTTCCCACCAGCCGTGCGGAATGATGATGTCCTGGCGACCGTCGGCATTGACGTCACCGACACCGATGCCGTGATAGTAGCGGTGGCTGCCGACCGGAATTTTCTCGACGCTGACCGCGGTGAAGGCCCATTTTTTCTCGGCGTTTTCCTTGGCGGGCACCTCCAGGTACCCGACAATACCTTCCGGCTCGGAGGCCATGATCAATTCCGGCTTGCCGTCGCCAGTCACATCCAGGAACTGCGGCGATTCGTTCGCGGCGCTATGCCAGATTTCGAATTGCTTCCAGTGCCCGGCCGCGTTCTGGGGATTCTGATACCAGTGGCACGGGACGCCCGGAAAACCGATACAGATCAAATCCGACCAGCCGTCCTGGTTGATGTCGTAATTGAAGCAGGCAAAGCTCTGGCTGTAGCCCTTCGCCCCGTCAAACGTGCCGGGCTTGCGGATTTCGTGCATTTTCCAGTCGGGGGCGGCATACCACACGTCGCCGGTGACCACATCCAGCTTGCCGTCTTTATTGACGTCAAATGCCGTCACCCCTTCCGAGCGAAATTGCTCGTCGAGCTTAATCCGCTCCCAGGCCGGTTCGCCCGCCTGCAGAGTACCCATGGAACACATCAGCAGACACAAACTCCAACGGAAAACTCGCCGCATTGTGGCCTCTCTCTGGTCGAGGACGTCTCGAGATACTGAATTCCGGCAGCGAACGCATCCACCGGTGAATTCCGATTCCATTAGAACCGACAGACGCGCATCGCGGAAGGGCCACCACTGCCCGGCGCGCCGGCCGAAAGATCCCGCATCAAGGTGTCAGACTACGGTACAAAACAGCAAACCGCGAACAGTCCGAATAATTGTGTTCCTCCGCACATCTGGCGAATTGTGCGAGACGGAACTTATTTCTGTAAAGTAACGGAGATCACCGTCGCCCAAATGGTATCGCTGCAGCGAGTTACCTCCCGCGTCGAAGATAGACGAGATTACGATCAGGAGGGTGAGTGCGTTGAAGGATCGCTTCCCACGTCGCGGGCATCATACGCGGTATCTGCGGATTATATGGCCCAGCTGCTTCATTTTTTGAATCTCACGCGTCCGCGGTGGAAGCAGTCGCGCTGGTACCGGCTGGCCTATGTGCTGGCATCGATCAATCTGATCACGATCCTCATCTCGTTCTCCGTGACACGGATGCTCCTGGACAGCTATGAAGATTCCATTCTCTCGAATCAGCTCTGGACGCAGCGGATTATTCAGTTTTCCAAACTGACCAATCTGGCCAATGCCGTGGAAGCTCCCGGCAAGGAAGTGCTCAAAAGCGGTGCGATCGATTTTGAAGCGGAGCGTTTGAGAAAGGCGGTTCAGGACTACCTGGAAGGCTCCCAGGCGGTCAGCAAGTCGCTCGCGGAGAATGGACCTTCCGAAGAAGCACGCCTGCTGGCGACGCAGTTGAAACGTGCCGACCGGGCGGTCATGTCCATTCAGCTGGAGTCCCATCGGATCTTCGATCTGCTGCGTGAACACCAGTCCGTTGCAGCCGCGTCGCATCTGACGGCCCTGAGCCGGCATCACTCGCAGGCCGTCTTCGAGATCCGATCACTCTGCTGGCAGGCCTGGGCCAACGGGGCCCGCGTCTTCGGCGATCAAGTCGCGCACGCGGCATCACTCCGCTGGTATGAAGCAGGGATTGGACTGCTGGCGATTTTTCCCGTGCTGGCGATCACCTTTCACGGATCGCGGCTGGCCAACCAGGTCCGCGAAACCGAGGCCAAGCTCGGCCGTCTTTCGGCACTTGTTGAGCACTCTGAAGATGCCATCATCAGCAAGGAACTCAACGGACAGATTACCTCCTGGAACGCTGGCGCGGAGCACCTTTACGGGTATACGGCCGAAGAGGTCCTGGGCCGGTCCCCCATGTTTCTGCTGCCTAATGATCGACTGGATGAGGAAGCTGCGATCGACAAGGAGGTCCGTGCGGGCCATTCGGTGCAGCAACTGGAAACTGTCCGGCGCCGTAAGGATGCCACGCTGGTGGATGTCGAACTGACTGTTTCACCCGTGCGTAACGAGTTCGGCGATCTGATCGGCATTTCGCAGATCGCGCGTGATATTCGCGAACTGCGAACCTGGGAACAAACGCTGCGGATGGCCAAGGCCGCATCGGATAGTGCCAATCAGGCGAAGAGCGAATTCCTGGCCAACATGAGCCATGAAATCCGGACTCCGATGGCGGCCATTCTGGGCTTCAATGATGTCCTCAGCCAGACGGTCGAGCGGCCCGATGAAATTGATGCCGTCCAGACGATTCGTCGCAACGGCGAATATCTGCTCGAGCTGATCAACGACATTCTCGATCTGTCGAAGATCGAAGCCGGACGCTTTGAGCTGGAACAACTTGCGGTCTCGCCGACCAAGCTGGTCGCTGATGTGATCACGCTGATGCGCGTGCGGGCCACAGCGAAGGGACTGGCCCTGAAGTTAGAATACGCCACGGAAATCCCCGAGGTCATTCATACCGATCCGACGCGTGTGCGGCAGATCTTGATCAACCTGATCGGCAATGCGATCAAGTTCACGGAGCAGGGATCGGTGCGGTTTGTGGTTCGCCTCAGGCAGGAACCCGACCAGCCGGCTTGCCTGCAGTTTGATGTCATCGACACCGGAATTGGCATGACGGAAGATCAGATCGGCAAGCTGTTCCGTCCCTTTACACAGGCCGATTCCTCGACGACTCGCAAGTACGGCGGCACCGGTTTAGGACTATCCATCTGCCATCGCCTGATCCAGATGCTGGGTGGTACGGTGACAGTGACCAGTCAACCGGGATCGGGAACGACTTTCACGGTCACCATCGCTACAGGTGATATTCGACAGACGCGACTGATCATTCCCGGAGTTGAGGTCGCCACCCTGCCCGAGCCAGTCAAACCAGCCATCCCGGAAGCGGCCCAGTCAGCCAGGATTCTGCTGGCCGAAGACGGACCGGACAATCAGCGGTTGATCAAGTACGTGTTGAACAAGGCCGGTATGGAAGTCGTCTGTGTCGAAAATGGTGAAGCTGCGTGTGAACTGGCGTTGTCGAACGCGGCGCTGGGCAGTCACTTCGATCTGATCCTGATGGACATGCAGATGCCAGTGCTGGATGGCTATTCGGCCACCCGCCGCCTTCGAGGTTACGGGTATACGCGTCCGATCATCGCCCTGACCGCTCATGCGATGTCGGGCGATCGCGAAAAGTGCCTTGCTGCAGGCTGCGATGACTACACCGTCAAGCCGATCAACCGCGACTTGCTGCTGCGGATGGTGAAAGACTACGCCAGTCGCGCGACGGCAACGGATATCGTCGAGCGAAATGCAGATCCTTCGTGGTGACACTCATTCGTCATTGCGCGAATTCGAGGACCGACAAACGCCACGCGCCAGCGAGTCGATTCGGCAACGAAAAATGGGAATGCTTTCAATGGCGGGCGGAATCTGCCGGGGTGGTCTAAACAACAGTTTAGAACATAGCCTGTGTATCAGAGACACGCTTAGCAGTCCTGTACAGCACGTGGTGACGTTGTCCCAGGTGCCCCGTTTCCACTTCTGAGCAAATTTTTAGCCAATTTGACTTAACGACACTGCCGATTTGTGGTATCAGAACTACAATTCAACTTTTGTTGATGGGTTCGGCCGCTGAGCATTAGATGCGGAAGTCAGCTGAAGGGGCGACGGTATGGACCAGCGTTTCGAAGGCCTGCCAAAAGCAGAAATCAAAGTCGAGGGTCGCAAGATCTTCCGCGGCCACGTTTCCAACGACTGGGGCTCGCAGCTGATCTGGGAAGTGCGACGCGGTGGCGAGGTGGTCGCCACGGTGTCGGCGCGTGCCAGCGATAGTTACGAAATCACCGATCAGACACCGGGGCAATACGAAGTCGTATTGCAAATGTTTCAATACGAAGGCTACGAAAAAGACAAAGACGGCAAGTACACGAAAAGTAAGTTCGTTGAAGTCTCGAACAAGGTCGTCTGCACCGTCGGCTAATGTGTTTAATATCGTGGACGCTGATCGCACATGGGACCGGGGCGCGCCGACAATGTCGGCCCCTGGATGCTTCGTGACAGTGCTCGCGGTGCCTGCTCGGCCGGACGCTTGCTGTCCGTCGACTGCGGTGTCAGACATCAATACAAGGCAATGGCGCTATGCTACATCTCGGAAACGTCCGCGTTCCTGTGTGTCACGGAGTGACCCGGCGCAGCTTTCTCGAAGCGGGTGCAACGGGACTGGCAGGCTTGAGTCTGCCCGCACTGCTGTCATTGCAATCCGCGGGGGCCGTGGAATCGCAGTCTGCCAAAATTCGCAATTGTATCACGATCTTTCTGGTGGGCTCGCCCGGTCATCTCGATACGTGGGATATGAAGCCCGAGACCCCCGCCGAGATTCGCGGCAAGTTCAAGCCGATCAACACCAATGTGTCAGGCATCGACATTTGTGAGCACTTCCCGCTGATGGCGCGGATGATGGACAAGGTCGCCCTGATCCGCAGTCTGCATCACAAGACTGGCGCAACGCATGAGAATGGCCAGCGTTGGATGATGACGGGCCATGACTTCAATGCCGACAGCATGAAGCCCCATTGCGGTTCTGTAATCTCGCGTGTCTTCGGCAGCCGCGGCATGTTGCCGGCCTCGATCGTGTTGCCGGGAAAGATCGGCAACACGGGCGCTGGAAATTTGCACGGACAATCGGCGGGATATCTCGGCAGCGCCCATGAGCCCTTCTTCCTCAACTCCGATCCGGCCCGGTCCGACTTCAAAGTCTCCGACCTGACACCTCCTGCCGGGCAAACTGAATTTCGCATCAATTCACGACGTAATATTCTCAAGCAACTCGACGAGGTACAGCGCCGCGTCGAGACCAATTCGTCACTGGGGCGTGACACCGCCTATGCCCGAGCTTTCAATCTGCTGACTTCGCCTGAAGCCAAGCAGGCCTTTAACCTGTCCGAAGAGCCCGACAAGCTGCGAGACCGCTACGGTCGGAACACCCTGGGACAAAGCTGCCTGATGGCCCGACGTCTGATCGAGCGGGGAAGCCGCATGGTGAACATCAACCATTTTGATACGGTCTTCGGAATCTCGTGCTGGGACATGCATGCCGATGGTGGCAGCCTGAACAACACCTATTCCGACTACGAACGCCTGCTGTGCCCGCAGTTCGATCTGGCGTTTACCGCGTTGATTGAAGATCTCGAGCAACGCGGTCTGCTGCAGGACACGGTCGTCTGCGTGCTGAGTGAAATGGGCAGAACTCCCGGCCTGAATCCGCGTGGTGGCCGCGACCATCATCCGGGTGCCTGGACCAACTTCATGGCGGGCGGTCCCATTCGCGGCGGGCAGGCGATTGGCTCGACCGACAAGACCGGTGCCCGTCCCCAGAACAACCCGATCGAGCCGCCCCAGATTCTGGCATCGATCTATCATGCGATGGGCATCGACCTCGATACGACAATGATGCCCGGCCCAGGCAATCGACCGATTCGCCTGGTCGAAGCCGAGCCGATCGATCAGTTGTTTTCGTAATCGTACGGCGTGTCGTCGATCGCGCGGCGATCAGACGCGACCGCGGTTGCGGACGGCAGAAGGTGCCTTTCGAGTCCGTACCACGAGCAGAAGATCACCACCGAATACTCCGGGGGCTAACGTC
>CAZQUW010000261.1:0-8656 GCA_964596215.1 uncultured Planctomicrobium sp.
AGTCGTCTCCGGCTACACCCCCAGCCGAACTACCCTTGGTGAAGCAGTTCGAATCTCTCGCTACGACCCGGTTTCCCGGTTGAGTAAGGTGCCCGTTTGGGTCTCAACTCGTCGTTGCGTTTGATGTAAGGGGTAATAGCAAGGGCTGTGCCGGGAACTGGAGTTGCGTGGGTATTTCTTCCATAACCTATTGCTGTAATTGGTTATAGAAAAAATATCGACAAGTTGCAGGGCGGTGCCAGTTGCATTTTTGAGCATAGGGATCGGGCACGACGTGCCTGAAAGCTGCTCAGAGACTAAGCAATGGTACGGGATTGGGTTGGCCAAGTGTGCCAAACCCCGATCTCCCTTGAGGATCTCGGCGAGCTCCGGATAACCCTCTGGCGCTCCACTAGCGTGCACTCGGAAGACTTGGACACTCCTTGCTTAGGCATCACTCGCCCGCCTAAGCAAGGAGAAAGTCCGGGATTCCCGCCGGTCTTCTGGCGGTCGCCGTCCAGTGAGTCCCGTCTGTCCCGGGTAAATTCCAAGGACTGCAGGGATTAAATGAACTGAGGTCTCTCCCGTTCATTCATTTTCAGGGATCGGTCTGCACGAAATCTCTGCCGGCTTCGTCTTGATTGCAACTTTAACTGCTGAAAGACATTACGGACGTGGTGTGAGTCGTAAGTTTCCGTCGGAGGGAAATCTCGACGAAACAAGCTGCAGGTGATCTCGAAAAAAATCCGATTTTTTCTTAAAACCCGTGAACCTCGTCGACCAATTACGCGTCTTCGCGGGTAATAATGAGCAGGTCTCGTATCACTACTCCGGTTCATAACCGGTCGAGCGAAGACCAACCTGGTGGGGGAAGTCGCCATCGCGTGCAGACGGTTCGGTATCGTCTAAGATCGTGGAGCACTTTTGAAATCAGGCGTGCTATGGGTGAGCACTTGAATCCACCCGTTGTTTGTCTCTTTTGTTCGGTCCTTTGAGTTCTGCCCCGGACTCGCTTTCTTCTTGTTAAATCGGGGCCAACCGTTTCATTCGCTCTGCGAGCTTCGCAGGAGGTGCTGTCATGTTGCAAAACCGCCAAAATCAAGTCGCTTCTGTCCAGATTGCCGCTCGTCGGGATCTCGATAACGCCTTGGTAGCCGGTCGCGCACACCTCCCAAATGGATCGAAGCATCGCCTGTATGGGAAACGGCTAACCAGTACGTGGCTGCCTACACCAGTACCTGCGCCGACACCAGTCATGGTAGTACCGCAGGTAGTAGTAACAGGCCCGGGTACCGGCGGCATGTCGTGTTGTTCGTCGAGACTTTCATCATCAGCCTCGATGTCCCGCATGTGCCGCTATCAGTCGGAACGTGAACGTCAGATGTGTCCGCAGTTTATGGACATCCAGGCGTTACGAATTCCGGCACCGGCATGGGCAGCGTTTGCAATTCAGCACGCATTACGAGGGTAATGCCGAGTCTGAGTTAACTGGTTCGCTACAGCAGGTTCGAAGGCCGGATGACCGCCAGCGGTTCCGGGGAATGTTTCCCCGGTGTTGGCAGCCACAGCCCTCCCTGCTGCTCTATGAGTCACCTCGTAGAGAATCGTGCGTGCTTCCCGGCGATTCCGTGTGTTTACGGTCAGCGGCGTTGGTGCCGCTTGACGTGCATGCTCGGAACACCAGGCAGCCCATTCCCTGACATTTTCACGGCTTGCAGCCCCCTCATAAAGGAAAACTCCGGGGGCTTCCAGAGACCGTGTTTTATCTACAGCCCGGGTTGTACCGGGGGAGTAAATCATAACCATGGAAGAGTTTCAGTTGATTGAGTTGGTGCGGTTGGCGCAGTGTGGCGACCGAGGTGCGTTTGGCGAATTGATCACCCAGTTCGAGCCCGTGGTATTTGCCATCGTGCTCCGCCGGTTGCGAAACCGGGCCGAAGCCTGCGAAGTGACCCAGGACGTCTTTATCCAGGTGATGCGCAAGTTGCCGCAGTTGCGGGAAGTCGAACGTTTCTCCGGCTGGCTGAAGCAAATCGCCGTCCGGATGGCCATCAATCGCGCTGTGCGGCGTCCCAACGAGACGACTCAAAGCCCCGACACTTTCTCTGGTGTGACTGGAACTCCCAACAACCCGTTGGACAGCCTGTTGCGAACCGAAGAAGTCGGCCAGTTGCGAGAAGGTCTCGACCGCTTGCGTGATCTGGATCGCCGGACCCTGGTCGCCTTCTACATCGAGGGACAATCCTTGAAGCAGATGAGCGATGAGTTCACCTGTCCCATCGGCACCATCAAGCGACGCCTGCACACGGCTCGTAATCGGTTGCGGGACGAATTGGTGGGCTTGCAGACTGTCGGCTGAGACCGGCGGTGGATGAAAATTGACCTTTGTTTGGTAGGCAGATCAGGCATTCATGCGTGGTCTGCCTACTTCCTTTTTCAGGGCGAGAAAACGTTTTAGAGCGGACTGCGGCCAGCTGAGCCGTGCACTTGGAAATCGAGATGACTTGATCATGTCGTAAAAAGACACTATCGTGTCGCTCTGTGTTTCGACGACAGTGAACTTCAAAAAGCGATCCGGCAATGTCAGAGTAGCAGGATCTCGGGCTGAGCTTCCAAAGTATCAGACGTGATCATCATGTCATGTATGCCATGCAGTGGACCGCAAGATACCCGACGTTGCCTCGCTTCCGGTGTTGAGTGTTGCTATGAGTTCCATGAGATCATTTTGTGGATTGGCCATGGTCAGCCTGATGATCATGGCCGTAAATGTCAGCGTCTGGTCCGCAGAGGGTCCAGACACGCTCCCGGAGATTACTCCCGAAAAGGCTCGGGAGCATGTGGGGCAGAAAGTCACCGTTGTTATGGCGGTGAAAAAGGCGAAGTACTCGGAGAAACGTAACACCGTTTTTCTCGACTCGGAAACCGACTTCAAGGACGCCAGGAACCTGGCGGTCATTCTTGAAGCCGACGTTATAAAGAAGTTCAAAGAGGCGGGAATTTCTGCGCCGCACGAGCATTTTCGAGATCGGACCATTCGTGCCACGGGTACGGTGGAACTTCGCGAAGACCGGCCGTATCTGCCCGTCACTGCCGTGAGTGATCTCGAGATTAGATCGGGCAGCCAGTAGCAACGGCTCGCCCGATGCCCCCCCGCATGACGGTCCCCGCCCAGGAGCACCCTGCTGATGACACGCCCCGCTGTCCACATCCGCCGCGCGTTTACGCTGATTGAACTGTTGGTGGTCATCGCGATTATCGCGGTGCTGATTGCCTTGCTGTTACCGGCAGTCCAGCAGGCGCGCGAAGCGGCCCGGCGTACGCAGTGTAAGAACCAGCTTAAGCAATTGGGCCTGGCCGTTCACAATTATCATGACGCCCAGTCGTGTATTCCCCCCGGCCAGGTCCGAATTTCGTTTGCGACATCGCCGAAATTTCGAGGCTGGACGCTGTATGTCCAGATCTTGCCCTATATGGACCAGGGGCCGCTCTATAATCAGTGGAACTTCACAGATCCATTAGCCAATGAATCGAGCGGTAATACGGCCCGGATCCTGCCGGTGTTGAACTGTCCGTCGGACATCATTACGCAAAATCCGTTCGTGAAGCCGAACGGAGTCAAATATGCCATCACCAGTTACGGAGGGAACGGGGGGACCCAATCCCACCCGCCCACGGCAACTTCGGGGAACGGTATCTTCGCTGGCGTCGGTCCGGCCACGGGCGTACCGGCTTTTAACGTCGTCCGCGTGCGTGATGTCAGCGACGGACTTTCCAATACGCTGCTGTTTGGTGAACGCAGTCACATGGATCTGATTTTTGATTCGTTCTCCTCATTTGGCGGAGGCATGAATGCCATGACGGGTTGGGGGCAATGGGCCGCTTCCGGAGGACAGTTCGCGTTAAGCGACGTGACTCTCAGCAGTTGGGCGCCCATCAATTACGATTACCCTGCCGGAGGTGGCTCGGGGGCATTCGATACCCAGCCGGAATCGATTCAACGGATCAATTCGTTCGGCAGCCTGCACGTGGGCGGAGCCAATTTCACGATGGCAGACGGTTCGGTGCGGTTCATCAGCGAAAACATCAATCAGTCGACTCTGGTGTCTCTCTCGACGCGAGGGGGGGGCGAAGTGGTCAGCGACTTCTAACGGCGATTACCCGCAGAGGCCGTCCCGGTTAATCGACTTCAAGGGTCATCAACCCCATCGCGGCACGAATGTCGCGCACGGCCAGTTCCTTCGCCTTGGCCTCCACTTCCACCGTGATCGACAACTTGCTCCATTCGTCCGGAAAGTCGGCGGGATCGATGAAGTCGTGATGCCGTTCCGGCTGGGGGCCCGTCCAGCCTTCCAGCGGGCTGGAGAGGTGAAACAGCGGCTCGCGGTTCCATGTGGCGAGGGCCGCCTGGGTGGCCTCGGCCACCGACAGGCCATCCGCCAGGCAGCGATGATGGTGGACATCATAAACCAGGGGAATCCCCGTTCTCTGGCAGAGTGGCAACAAATCCGCGGGCGAAAAGATCTTGTCGTCGTTCTCGACCGTCAGACGGCTGCGTACCCGTGGTGAGACTTGTTCGAGATTCGCCGCAAACCGTTCGAGAGCCGCAGATTTATCGCCGAACGCGCCCCCTCCGTGAATATTGATGACGTCCGCCTGCACCCACTCGGCGACTTCGCCATGGTATTCCAGATCACTGATCGCGGCGGCGACCACCTTGGGCTGCAGCGAGTTCAAGACCACGAACTGGCTGGGGTGAAAACAGACCCGCAGATCATGCTGCCGGGCATAGTCACCGCAGTCGCGAAACAGTCCGATGATCTCGGCACTGCCCGGCAGATCGGTCATCTCGTAACCCTGAGTGGGATGGGTTTTGATCGGCAGAATCTCGCTGTTGACGCGAAAACAGCCGATACCGTGCAGGACGCAGTATTCGAATGCACGCCGCAAGGCGAGCGCATTCGCGTGACACAAGCGAGCCAGTTTCTCGCGAGATTCGGTTGGCGACAGACGGGCCAACGAGGTCGCGGTGGTGGTGGCGAACTTGATCGGCACCTCGCGAAACATGCAGCACAAACCCCAGCGTATCATGCGAATTTCCACTTTCCAGAGGGGTGTACCCCGGCAGCCTGCTACTTGCCGCGTACTCTTAACCGGGCCAGTCCGCCATCGACACCAATCACCTGCCCTGTCACCCAACTCTGTGCGGGACTCAGCAGCCACTCGATCGCGTTGGCGACGTCTGACGGTTCGCCAATGCGTCCCAGGGCATGCATCGCGACTGACGCTTTCAGAGAGAGTTCATTCTCGGTCAATCGCGCGGTGAGGGGCGTTCGCACCAAGCCCGGGGCGACGCAGTTCACCCGGATCCCGCGCGGCCCGTAGGTTGCCGCTGCCGCGAGCATCAATCCTTCCACACCCGCCTTGGCGGCGCCAATCGCTTCATGATTGGCGAGTCCCGTGGCTGCTGCGGCGGTTGAGACCAGTACGATGGAACCACCGCCGCTGGTCTGCATGGTCCGGACGGTGGCTCGCAGCACATAAAACGCCGAGTTCAAATTGGTGGCGACCGTCTGGTCCCATTCGGCATCGGATGTCAGATGGGCGGGCTTCAGCAGCAGCGAACCGACGCAATGCGCTACACCGTCCAGCCGCGGCAGAACAGTCAGGGCTTCATCGATCGCCGCATCCACGGCGGCGGCCGATGTGACATCGGCACAGAACGTGGAAATCCCCAGTTCTGCGCCGAGGGCAGCCAGCTTGTCAGGATTGCGGCCGACCGCGAGAACTCGGCCTCCCGCGGCGACCAGTTGCCGGCACAGTGCCAAGCCGACCCCGCCGGTGGCTCCGAAGACCACGTATCCTGCGGCAGCAGCTTCATCTTCAGCGGGCACCATGGCATTTTCCTGATATTCGAACGGGTGAATCGCGAGACGACTGCCTCGCAAATACGCTTAATTTATAGACATGCCGGCAAATGGTGATGGTTCTGGCCGTCGGAGAATCGCTGGTGGTTCTGCTGTGTGCCGTCTGCAATCACAGTTGTTGTGGTCAGGTAACCGATAGGTGCTTTCTCCGGGATTTCGTCCCCGAGAGCGGAATTTGCTACTCTGACCGACTAAGATATCGCCATCATCGCCAAGCCATTTCGGTTTGGCTTGTCGCCAACTTATTGTGCGGTCTGAACAGTCCCCGGGGCTGCAGATCTGAAGAAATTTGTGACGAGATCCCGTATGACCACGTTGAATGAAGGGGCCGTTTCGGCCGCATTGAAATCCGTTCAAGACCCGGAGCTGGGCAAGAGCCTCGCCGATTTGCGGATGATCGATCAGATCCGCATCGCCAGCCCCGGTACCGTGACGGTGAAGATTGATCTCCCCACGCACGCTTATCCGCGTCGCGAACGTCTGGCCGAAGCCATCCGCCAGGCCGTTCAGTCCCAGCTGCCGGAAGCTCAGGCGGTGAACGTCGAGTTCGCCGTGAAGACCAAGGGTAAGGACTCCGGCGGGGCGTTGGGTCTGCATGTGAAGAACGTGATTGCCGTCGGCAGCGGGAAAGGTGGCGTCGGTAAGAGTACGATCGCCGCATCGATTGCCTATGGCTTGAACCTGCTGGGCGCCAAGGTGGGCCTGCTGGACGCCGACGTTTACGGACCGAGTATTCCGCACATGATGGGGGTGAATCAGCGCCCCGAAATTCATGAAAAGGTGGGAGCCAACGGTCAGAAGATCAATCGTATTCAGCCAGTCGAAAAAGACGGCTTGAAGATCATGTCGATGGGTTTCCTTGTTCCGCCCGAGCAGGCCGTTGTCTGGCGCGGGCCGATGCTGCACCAGGCCCTGACGCAGTTCCTGAAGGATACCGAGTGGGGTGAACTCGACTACATGATCATCGACATGCCCCCCGGCACCGGCGACGTCTCGTTGACGTTGTCGCAATTGCTGGGCCTGGCCGGTGCAGTGGTCGTCTGCACGCCGCAGCAGGTCGCATTGCTTGACGCCGTAAAGGCCATCAGCATGTTCCGCACGGTGAAGATCCCGGTCCTCGGGATTGTCGAAAACATGTCGGGTGACATCTTCGGCCGTGGCGGCGCTCAGCGTAAAGCCACCGAAATGGGTCTGCCGTTCCTGGGTGAAGTCCCGATCGACGGCAGCCTGTGCGTGAACGGAGACGCCGGCCGGATCAAGGACAACTTCGCCGAAGGCAATCCCGCCCGCGCGGCGTTGCTGGCCATCTGCGAAAACGTCGCCATGCAAGTGGTTCGTGAGCTGGCTTCGGGGCCCGCGATGCCGACCCTGGAAATTCTGTAATGAGGATTGATTCACCACGGAGACACCGAGAACACGGAGAGTTAAGAGCGTGACCGACGTAGAAGGTCTTGTTACGCCGCAATTGGAAAGAGTTTTTTAGCCACGGATGCACACAGATGAAACACGGATGGATCGTCCTCGGGTGGCGCTGAAATAAGGTCTCAATTCAATGAGCTTAGGTTGAGTTAAGAATACCGAACAGAATCAGCCTGCCCTGACTTAATCTGTTTCAGTCCGTCATAAAAAACTCCTTCCTTCATACGAACTCTCCGTGTTCTCAGTGTCTCCGTGGTGCAACTCTTTTCTTCAATACACTGAATCGCTGGCTTTGAAAAACTTCCCTTGAGAAAGGTTTCGCGATGGCCTCAATCGACTTCAAGGAACAGTTGTTGAAGGGTTTGGGTGGTCCCTGGCCAGCTGGGGGTGACCTGAAGCCGAAGACAGTCGAGTCGGTCCAGAAGGACGGATATCGACTCGAAAAAGTCACCTACGAAGTCGAACCGGGCGATGCCATTCCCGCCTATGTGCTGATTCCCGATGGCGTCAACGGGGCCCACCCCGCCCCCGCGGTGGCGGTCTGGCACCAGCACAACGGTGCCTATACCGTCGGCAAGGTCGAACCGGCCGGGCTGGGGGGCAGCCCCATGCACCATACCGGCGTGGCTTTGGCCAAGCTGGGATATGTTGTGATCTGCCCCGATTCACTGACCTTCGGTGAGCGGCAGGATCCCACTAAAAAGCAGTTAGGGGGCAACTACGAGCGTTTTGAGTTCCTCCGTTATCTCGTTTCTGGAAAATGTCTGGCCTGGAAAGACATCCTCGATATGCGGCGGACGATTGACTATCTCGTCACGCGTCCGGAAGTGAAGGCCAACGCATTGGGCTGTTACGGGCATTCGATGGGGTCCACGCATGCCTACATGGTGGGGCCGTGGGAAGAACGGCTGAAGGCCATCGTGTGTAACTGTTGTCTGCCAACGTACAAGGCCATCCATCGTGAGCACATGCTGCACTGTTTCCCGAACTTTGTGCCGGGGATCTTTCAGTACGGCGATACGCCCGATATCGTCGCGCTGATTGCCCCCCGCGCGTTGCACATGAACTTCGGGGAAACCGACGGCGGCAGCCCGATTGATGAAGTGAAGAATGGCCTGAAAATCATCTCCAATGCGTACTCGGCCATCCATGCCGATGACAAGTTCTCCTACTTCATAGAACCTGGCGTCGGCCACGTTTTGTCTGAAGAAATGTGGCGCCGCACGAAAGATGTCTTCGCGAAGCATCTCAAAGCCTAGTGCTCTCTCAAAGCGAAGAAGTGGGGTGCCACTCTACGCCGTTAACCCTTTTTGCGTTGATTGAAAGAAGTCTTG
>CAZQUW010000262.1:0-8621 GCA_964596215.1 uncultured Planctomicrobium sp.
GAATCTCGCTAAAGGAGACGCATGCACGGGGCGAAGGTCCCGTGCATGCGTCTCCTTTAGCGAGCTGCCGTAGATTGGAATCTCAAACAGCGGCCGTCCGCTGGTCCTGAATCGACCGCGCCCCTGTTCGTCGTCCGCTTGGGGAAGCGCGTAAGCCATATTCAATTAATGGGTTACGCCGCATTCTGAGTTCCGGTCAGCGACGTGGTGCAGGCGCATGCCCGTCAGGCAGAGACGAAGCCATTCAAGTAGGGCAGCTTCTTGGCCGTCGCACGCACTTCCTCGCCCGCTTCGACCAGCTGAGCGAGGAAATCCCACTGGCCAGTTGTGAGAGAACTGCGGGCACTCGCCGGCATCGTGCAGGGGAATTTGAGGTCGCCACAGCGAACTTCCAGTGCCTGCAGATCAACTGTCACTGGAGCTTGTGGATTTGCGGTAACTGCAGCAGCGAGTTGCTTCACGGCATCGGCCGCGATGCATACGCATGGCAAACCATTTGACGTGCAGTTGCCGAAGAAGATCTCGGCAAACGATTCCGCGACGAGCGCCTTGATGCCCCAGCGGATCAATGCCTGGGGAGCGTGTTCGCGCGACGAGCCGCAGCCAAAGTTGCGGCCGGCAACGAGGACGCTGGCCCCTTTGTAGCGCGCATCATCAAACGGATGCTTCGAGTCCTGCTGGCGGTCATCTTCAAACGCGTGTTCGCCCAGTCCTTCGAACGTCACGCACCGGAGGTAACGGGCGGGAATAATGCGGTCGGTATCAATATCGTCCAGAGGGAGCGGGACCGCTCGACCGGTAACTTGTTCAATTTTTTGCATGATTCTTGATCAATGTTTTATAGCAGAATTCGTCGAATTCTTAATTTGTGAAGACAGGCCTTACATCATTTCGCGGACGTCGGCAACCGCGCCTTCAATCGCCGCGGCCGCAACCATGGCGGGGCTCATCAGCAAGGTCCGTCCAGTGGGACTCCCCTGGCGACCCTTGAAGTTGCGATTGCTGGATGACGCACAGATCTCGCGACCCTGCAGTTTGTCCGGGTTCATGGCGAGACACATCGAGCAACCGGCTTCGCGCCATTGGAATCCAGCGGCCTTGAAGATTTCGTGCAAGCCTTCAGCTTCAGCCTGGGCCCGTACTTGTTGCGACCCGGGGACGACGAGTGCCTTCACATGCGGCGAAACCTTGCGGCCGGAGGCGATCTTGGCCGCTTCACGCAAGTCGGAGATGCGACCGTTGGTGCAGGAGCCAATGAATGCGACGTCGATTTTTACCCCTCGGAGCTGCTGCAATTCCTTCAGATCCATGAAGTCGAGAGCTTCCTGGATTCCCTTTTGTTCTTCCGCGGGGAAGGTGGAAACGGCGCCGATCGGCTCATTGACGCCGACCGATTGGGCCGGATTGATTCCCCAGGTGACGGTGGGCTCAATGTCGGCCGCCTGCAGGCTGACCTTATGATCGAATTCAGCGTCGGGACCCGAGGCGAGTTCCAGCCACCACTTCGCAGCCCGGTCAAATTCCGCACCCTTGGGGGAAAATGGCCGGCCACGCAAATAATCGACGGTTGTCTGATCGGGATTAATGTACCCACAGCGGGCACCACCCTCGATCGACATGTTACAGACCGTCATGCGTTCTTCCATCGTCATGGCGTCGAAAGTCGACCCCGCGAATTCGTACGCATAACCGACGCCCCCCTGCACACCCAGCTTGCGGATGATGTGCAGGATCACATCTTTAGCGAAGACTCCCGGATGCAGCTTGCCATCCACGCCAACGCGGCGTACCTTGGGGCGGCCCAGGGCCATCGTCTGCGAGGCGAGCACATCTGCGACCTGGCTGGTTCCGATGCCAAATGCGATACAGCCGAAGGCCCCATGAGTGCTGGTGTGGCTGTCGCCGCAGGCGAGTGTGATACCAGGCTGAGTGATCCCCTGTTCGGGACCGACGATGTGTACGATACCCTGCCGGCTATCGTTCAAATTCAGCAAGGTCACGCCGAATTCGCGGCAGTTCTTTTCGATCGCCGACATCATTTCTTCGGCCAGCAGATCGTGGAACGGCCGAGCCTGGTCGTCGGTGGGGATAATGTGGTCCACCGTAGCCAGGGTACGCTCGGGAAACATGACTTTCAGGCCACGATCGCGCAGCATCTGAAAGGCCTGGGGACTGGTAACCTCATGAATCAGGTGTTGCCCAATGAAGAGTTGGGTTTGCCCCGAGGCCATGGTGCGAACTGTGTGCAAATCCCACACACGGTTAAACAGATTTTGCCGACCGCTCATGACTCGCCGTATTTTAAAAACTGGAAATCCAACCGCCGGGATTCACTCGGGAAGCCCTCGTTGCGGGAGGAATCATTCAGCATAACCGGGTTGGTAACCCGTGTGAATGAAAGATGCAGTTTTTTCAGCAAGGTTCGGCGAACGAGTCGAGGCGGAAATCGCCTGCAGTGTCAGCGGGCGGATCCTCTCCCGCAAGAGCTGGTACAGTCGATTGTCGATCAAAAGCCACCCACTCCCCGCTTCGGGCCGGCAATTGCGATGCTTCGCAGCAGGTTTACTGGCCAGCCGAGGCGGATCCGTCCGGGCTGCCTGCAATTGGTATGCCCTTGGGGAGTGGACGGGCGGCAACTGTCAGGCCCGATTCGTGGAGGCGGTTCTGCAGCTGGCGGTACAACTGAAAGCTGTCGGGATAAACCCAGAGTGTGAACGTTGAAGCGGGTTCGGCCGTCTGAATGGCCAGATCAAATGCCGAGCCTCGGGTGAGCGCCTGTTCGGGGGATTCTTCAACGATGTCCGAATCGGGCTCGAGTTGAAATGATGTCAACGCAATTCGCACCATGCCTGGACCGTGCCGGGCAGCCTCGGCGGCCGAGGCGGGAATTGCTTCCAGCTTATATTGCAGCACATATCCGCCGATCGGCCCTGCCGTCCCGTAAATGGATCGACTGTTTCCAAAATCCGCGCCGCGGTTTCTGGCCTGTCGCATTGATGCCTCCAGCAAGTCTTGAATGGGGACCTGCGAGACTTTGTTGTTGCTGAGCCGAAAATGGATTTGTTCGCCGATGACCGCTCGACTGATGGGGGTCACGCGATGTTTGAGTTTCTGTACCTTGGGAGCGCGATCTTGTTCTGCTTCGAACTGGGCCTGCAGTAATTCCAGATTTTTTTGCTGAGCGGCAATCAAAGCCTGCAGTTCGGCGATTCCCCGGACATGCGTTTCCTTGGCGGCTTTTTCTTTTAACAGGTTCTTGCGTCCCGCCACGATTCGCAACTCGCCCTGGGCCTGGCGTCGTTCGAGTTCTTTCTTGGCCGCTTCGTTGGCCGCAGCTTCGGCCTCCAGGCGGTCGATCTCGGATTGGGCTGTTTGAATCTTCTCGGTCAGATCCGCGGGTGGTGTCGTGATCTCAACAAATTCTGGATCGCTCTCTGGTTCCGGTTGTTCGGGAACTTGAGTCGGTGCCTGGGGAACAATCAGTTCCGCCACTGCGGTCTCTTCAATTGGCGCGGGTTTCTTCTTGATCACCGGGGCTCGACTTACGCGCACTCCGGCAATCACGATCAGGATGATTAGAATGCCGACGATATTCCCGATCACATCGAGGAACGAATCCGACCCGATGTTTACTTCGCCAGAATGTCTTCGTCGTGCCATGTTTCGAATTCAACTATCGGGGTCAGGCCCTCAGGCGTCTCGGTTTGCCGGCTGCGTCTCGATTTATCGCCCGGTTCCCAGTTTCTTAAACCAGCTAAATGGTGACTTTTTGACCGGCGTCGCTGTGGTCTCTGTTGATTTTGCAGCGGGAGTCTCAGCGGGCTCCACCGGTTTCTTCTTTGTCGACTTGATGTTCGCCCTGGGAGTGTCTTTCGATTCCGATACTGGCTGGATCAGATCTTTTTCGACGGGCTTGGCAGTTCTTTCACCCGTCTTGAAATCTGCTTCAGAAAAAATTCCCCAGTCACGCAGGGGGCCATGCAGTCGTTCGTATTCCTTCGTCCCGCTGGTGTAGACCTCAAAATGCAGATAGGGAACCCAATAGAACTTGCTGGGCGGTCTCCCCCACTCCTGGCTGTGTTCATCCAATGCTGACAGGACGGCTTCAAGCAATTCTTCCTGAGTCGTGCCCGGTTCGATGATGACTTCAATGTCGTCGCGCTCGATAAAGAGGCGATCACCGGTCACTTCGACGACGACTTTCCGTTCGAAACCGATCTGGCCGGTATTGCTGCCGCCCCAGCGTCGGCGTGCCGCGTCTCGCTTCTGCATGACCGACTTCGACGAAGAGGCTGCGGCCAGCTGTTTGCGTGCTTCCGGATTGTCACCATACTGGCGGGGCTGATCTTGCGCGTTTGGATCAGTGGATCGACTTTTGATCCCGCCGCGCTGTCCGCGAGTTCCTGTCGGGCCGTTGCTCGGTTGGCCCGTGCTGGCCTCGTTGCCGTCCTGCACGCCATCGGACTCATCGGATCCAGGTTTCCGGAAGGCGTGTTCGATATCGTTCGGTGTTCCGCTGTTGCCGTTGCTGTTATTTCCGCCGCCAGCTTGGGGGCGAAGTTGTTTCGTGCCGGCTGGGCTTCCCTGCCCTCGTGGTGCAGTCGGATCGTTGGAATTGCCGGTGGACTGCGAGTTCGTGGCGCCGCCGCCATCTGACTGTAAGCCTGAGTGGGCTTGATCTCCTGATGGTTTCCCGCCCGGCGTGCCGCGTCGAGCGGTCACCCTGGTTCCGGTGCTTCCATCTGCAGTGCCCCCTGCCCCGCCCAGCGCAGCGGGACTGCCGGCGGGGATCTCAATAATTTTTCCGGCCTTGGCGCCGCTGGGCATCCCCTGGCCTGTACTGCGGGATGAGGTTTGAGACTGGGGATCTTTCCCGGCTCCGCTGATTGTACCTGCAGAATCCGCAGCAGTTTGTTCCCCACTATCGGCGCTGCCCGCACCACTCTTCCCTGTGGCTCGATGCTCTCGGGAGAATGGGTCGCCCAATCCGGAGCCACCGAGGCCGCGGGCGGTCCGTGTGGAAGGAGAACCGTCCGCGACGGCAGTTCCGCCTGGTTGTTTGCTGTCGTTACCTGGCGTCCTGGTGGTAATGTCAGCGTCCAACTCGGGGCCGCGTGGTCCGGTACCATTTCCGCGCCCTGCCATTTCCGCCAATGAACTCGGAACGCCCTGCGCCCGTCGGCGTTCGCGTTCGGCGAGAGAGGATTTAAATGCCCCTGACGAGACTTCGTCCTTACTGACGGGCGACCGGCTGATCGCGAAGCTCTTGCCCTGGGCCCCGGAATTCTTCTTGAACGGATTTTCTTCCCGATGGATCGTGGCCGCCAGTTGATCGTCGAGCGTGCCAAATTCAATCAGCTCTTCGCTGCGACCAATCAGCACGTCTCCCAACCGGGGTTCGCCCACTCGGCCACCAACGGCCAGCATTTCACCACGATTTTTCAGGGTGTCTGCGACGGCACTTTGAATGACGGCTTTCGCCAGCGGATCGGCTGGTGGCAACTGCAACTCAAAGTCATCCTCGATCAGCTCATAGCCAAAATCATCACCCAGCTGACTCAGCATCTTCCGGGCAACATAGTAGGAAATGGTCCCCTTGGGCCGCACGAGCAGGAGGACATAGGGCCGTGATGGTCGACGCGGATCGTCGGTGGTCGCTGACTGTTCACGCCAATATTGCATCAGGCGCTGGGAGGCTACGAGCAGTGGATTGAAAGTTTCGGTAAAACCCTTCAGATCATTTTCGTCCAGGAGCTGATTTTCAGGCTGGAAACGAATGCCTGTGGACGTGCATTCGATATAGACCGGACGCCGCGTCGTTCCGGACGCCCCGTCATATGGAATGAACGCGAATTTGCTGGCAGCATCGGCATGTGCGCGGCGCAGTTCCGCCAGTTTCTTCTGCGCGGCCGCAATGGCGTCGCTCAGCTCTGCATGTTCCTGTTCGACCTTGCTCCGCAGTTTGGAATCCTTGTCCAATTCCGACTTCAGCTGCGATTTGCGATCGATCAGTTGCTGCAGATTGGTCTCGGTGGCCTGCAACTTCTCTCGCAGTTCGGTCAATTCCCGCTGCGTATCGGCAACTCGTTGTCGTCGTTGATCCAGTGCAATTTCCGCTTCCGCGACGCCGCGCTGCCATTCCGCTTCACGTGCGGATTGTCTCTTTTTTGCAGCGGCGATTGCTTCCCGCCGAGTTGCACGTTCGGCCTCACGTGCGGCAAGTTCGTCAGGTGTCGGCCCTGTGGGAGCAGGCAACGTTTTGGGGGCCGGTCGAATGACCGGCCGGGCAGCCTCTTCGGCTTCGGCGGCTTCTGCTGCGGCACGAGCCACGGCCACTTGCCGCAGCTTGCGCGTCGTCACCAACAGCAACAGAATTAGCGCTCCCATTGCGCAGACCAGCACGGCCAGGAATGGGAACAGCTGAATCGAAGGTGATGTGGATGCACGACGCATACAGGGAGTGTGGATCGTTTACTTCATTAAGGATTGGCAGTCCGCGCGGCTCCGGCCGCCGGTTTTCTATGTGGTCTCGAACTTGACCCCGGGACCTGGAACGTCCTGTGGATGACGTTGCGAACGCTAGGCCGCCCGATTTTTGATCGTCAGCATGTGCACCGCTGCGGTGAGCGAATGGAGCGCCTTTTCGAATGTTTCAACGGCCCGAATGGCTTCCAGATTGCTGGCCAATGTTCCCTGCAATCGCGTCAGTTCGACCTCTTCTCCGACAATCTTCAGAAGTGTTTGGCCCTGGGTATGCAGTTCACGCACCTGGCCAGTTGAAGCATGCGTGGCCGCCTTGAGGTCTGTCTGCCACGACAGAACTTCGTCACTGATCGAGTGCACCAGATGCTCAATCTGCTTCGCCTGGTCATCCCGGAGCAATCGCAGTTCACTCTGAACGTCTTCCCAGACGGATGCAATTTCCTGGCTCGTCTGGGCCTGTTGTTGTTGCGACCGATCCTGGACTTCGGCCACCATTGTGATGAGGTCACTCGATAGCTGGGTAAAACTGTCGGACAGTTCCTGGCGTGCCTCTGACAGTTCTCGGTCGTGCTGCGACAGGGTTGCCTGCATCCCCGTTTGAATGGACTGTGTAAACTCCGCCTGTTGCTGCTGCACGACCTGTTCCCAGCGAGTTCGCAATTGATCCAGCGACTCCTGCCACAGGTTCGTTTGCCATTGAATGAGTTGTTCGGTTTTGTCCAGCAGATTGGCCGCAGCATGTTGTTCTGCTGCCATCAACGGGCTGGCCGCCGACGTCGATGTATTTGCCGCCAGTAACGGCGCGATCTCACGCATTCCAGCGACTTCGACTCGTCCCAGGATCTGTTGTTCAGCCCGTTCGACGATGAACGATACGAAGACCAGGATCATCGATAAGGAGAGTGACAAGGCGGTGGTGTCGAAGGCGACGGCGAGGCCGCTGGTGATCTCCGACATCGATTTTTCGAGTTGATCCGGGGTGATATTCGCAATGGCCATCGTGATACCAATAACGGTACCCAGGAAGCCTAGAATCGGAATCGCCCACGTAATTGTGCGGATCAGTGCATAACTGTCGTGCAGCCTTTCGCCGGCCACTTCGTGCAGATACTTGAGATGGTCCTCGAGCGATTCGGTACCGCGTCTGGCCGAGAGGTATTCGCAGACATCGCTGTAGCGACGTGCCAGTTCCGTACGTCGGATATGGGGCGGCAAACTGGCGACACTGCGTTCCAGCAGTTCCCGGCGACGGTCGCGGTCGGTTTCTTGCCGTAAGCTGGGGTTGCGTACCAGATTGAAGGCAAACGCACTGCGCTCGCGGGGGATGACCAGCGACTTTACAGCCAGAATTGCCATGCCCATCGCGAACAGCCATGTCGTGGCATACAGAATCCAGTGCGAGCAAAAGTAACGCTGCATGAACTCGCGTTGCAGAGGCAACACTGGAATTAACGCGTAAAACGTGACCGTGACCGCAGTACCCCAGATGATGGGCGAACTCAGCAGCGACAGGAACCAGCCTGCTTGTTGGCCTTCACCCTGAGCCTGAATTTTCGTTGGCAACTCTCTGGTACTCATGAAACATCCTTGTTTCGCAGGGCGGCGAACTGTGCCGGAACTGCCCAATTCATTTGATCTCAAATCACGCCAGACGCCGCCAGCTCAGGCTGCGGCTGATGGTCGACTGAGTCGTCAATCACTGACTACTGACTATAAAAGTGGGGGCCACGAGTTCTGCCCCTGACGCAGGGCCTGGGAAGACCTGCAAACTGGTAGCAATTTCCGAGGCACTCGAAATTCAATCTTCGATCACCGCTCCAACTGAAACGCGCGGCGCAGGGTAACCGTGGCCGGCCTGATGCAGTTTGGCAGCTGAAATCAACTTGTCGTAATGTAGGTAATGGTTGTCTGGCGGTGATGCGTGGAAAGGTGGGATGTCTAGGCTTGGGACGATGACTTTCCCATTCAAACTTCTGTCCTCTGTCTCGATACTATCGGCGCAGATTCACCAAAGCTCCAGTTAAATTGACGTAAGGTGCCAGTCGCTGGTGTCGCTGAAGGTCAGGTTTTGAGCTTAAAAGGGAAGTATCACGAATTGCAAAAAAAGTAAACCCGGAACTTCATCGACCTGAGAAATG
>CAZQUW010000263.1:0-4386 GCA_964596215.1 uncultured Planctomicrobium sp.
ATTTCGGACACGGGACACCTCGATATTTTGGGGAGGTCCGCGCGCACCGCGAGCGGAAACCCGGCCGGGTGGCGTTTGATTTGCCACCCGGCGGGGCTTGGGATTCAGGGGGGGGATGAATGAGAACGCCTTTGATGTCAGCCGGTCGGGTACCTTCGGTGGATCTCTTGAGCCGCCAAGGTCAGATGGACGGACCACGCCGTGATAGCGTCAGCGATGCCACGGGCTGACAGTTGAGCAGTCTCGCCAGGTTTGATGTGAGCGTCGGGAATTTGAAGACTGACCTCAAGCTGTCGCACCGTTTCGGTTTCGTGGTCAATTTTAACGAAGATCTCCAACGGAGCCCGGAGGTCAGCGCTCAACATCTCGATCGTGGTCGCGAGCTTCTCAGCGTCTCCGACTGACAGGGGGGCCTTGGCTGATTTGACTTTGGTGATTGTCTTCATGGGTCGTTTGCTTTCATGGGCCAGTTGGCAGAAGAATCCAGACCAGGTAAACAGCGACCGCCAGGCATTCGGTGGTGACGATCGCCAGGGTTGCTGTGTCAATAATCTCAAACATGGTCGCGTTCCTTCGCGATAGAGAATCAGCGGAACTGATGGGCACTTCACCGGCTTGACGGAATCGACAGCGTCACGGCCTGGGTTACGAGAACGGCCTCCAGTGATCCTGGAAGCCTGAGCCGGTTCCAGGTCTCGACAAACCTTGCGGGTCCGTGCTCTTCGTGAGACGCTTGTTCGACAATTCCATCATGGATTGCGAAATACACCTTTTGGGTAAGCTGCTCGGGAACGGGCGTTGTTCGGATTGCTGTAGCGGACATCTGGACGTACCTTTCACGGGGGCCGGTGGGAACCGCAGTTCCGCCGGCCGGACATCGGGGGGTGGGAAATTAAAGAGAACTCAGTGAGTCGTTACGCCTTTGCGGGGAACTGCTGCCGCAGGTCTTTAGCGACTTCAAGCAACCGGGCCGCCCATAGTTCCAGGTACTGGGCGTAGCCTTCTGCAAACTGTGCCGTTGTCCGATCGTCCTCGGTGGCATCGATCTCGGCACCGGCCAGGGTCGCCGACATTCCAAGACGGTCGCAACCACGGGGGCCTCGACCGGCCTTGATGACCGTGTCGAATTGAATGCTGCCGCAAGCGGCTCGATCCTCGATCGGCTGAATGATCTCTCGCAGGCTGGCGACACGCTTGACGCTGTTGGTAGAATCGATTGTTGCCATGATCTTCATTCCTTGCATTGGGTTGGGGAGATTGGTTTGAACTCGCCTCCGGGTGCAACCGGAGGCGGTTCGCTTCTTTGCCTACTCGGCTTCTTCAATCTGATCGATCCCTTCCAGGATCTCCTTGAGGATTGCGATCACTTCGTCTGCGTCGCTCTGGTCTGCGTTGGCCAGCTTCTTCCAGCCTGACTTACTGAGCTTCGCGAGGGTCTTGAGTTCTGCTGCTGACATGAGTTGCTCCTGTTCTGGTTTGGTAGTTGCCTTTGACTCACCGAGTGAGTAGTATTGTTGCATTGCAACGTATCATCGTCAAGCGTTGCATTGCAACATAACAACGGATTTTAAAAAATGCCTCCGAAGCCCTTAGCTGAAGTTAAAAAAACCGAGCAACTCCGTATGCTCCTCACGGTCTCTGAGCGTGGAGAATTGGATTCTGCTGCGGCTGCGGCCGGCAAACCGCTATCCACTTGGGCTCGCGACCTGCTGCTCTCTGCCGCAAGGTCTCCCGCGAAGAAGACTCGCGCCACACCGAAGGAATAGAAAGCCCGCACATGCCAGTGACGTTGACGCCCCAAGGTTTTGTATTGCGAGTTTGGGATCCCGCTTCAAAAGAAATGGTCATCCTGGCGCCAGATGCGCCGGGCTTTATGGTCCTGAGCGAACATATCGAGATCCAACCGAGGACCACGGTTGGCAATCTATTTGATGTCATCGAACGCGACGAAATGCTGAAGGCGCTCCTGACGCATGCTTGCTTTTGCGACTTGGAAGAATTGCACTCTAGGTATCGAAACCCTGATTCGACACTGCCGATCGAAGTCCACAGCAAAGGCGACTTCGTCGAGGGGGTGGTTCGATTTGTGACCGCAAAGCGACTACTGATTCATCGTCGGATTTCGGCTCACAAATATAAAAACGACCTCAGTTTGCAACTGTTCATTGCGGACATTGTCGCGCCACTGGCTGATGAAGCTGAAATTGAGCCTCACGAAATGGCGATGGGCTCCGGATTCAAACTGACAAATAACGTACATCTCTCCGATTCTGATTTTGGTGCGATTTGTGGACTGGAGCTTAACCTTGAAGATCGGGTCTTGTTCAGCGTTGACATGCCGATCTATGCCGAAGACGAAGAAGACGATCAGCCAGGCGTCAGCATAGACGAAGCTATTCCCCACAAATGGACCGTTCTGGACTTTGTTCTGGCCGTGTATAGATGCTTTGGAGCCCGTTCTATTGACCGTCGGTCTCTTGCTGACATTGAGGCTGACGAACGAGAAGAGTTGAGGTTTTTCGAAGAGCATGAAGACGATGACGATGAGTCCGACTGATCCCCAGCACCATCGCCAGCAGTCCTGAAGAAACCAAGGAAAAATCCAAGAAAACTGACACGGGCAAACGGTTTCCTAGTCCGTTGCTCTTGGGTATTGATGCCTGCAATTGCGATTCCTCTTGATCCTTGGTACCACTGGATGCGTTCACTTGCTGCCAGTTGTTCATATTGAAGGGTCTCAAACAATGCTTCGCTTTACCCTCATTGCCTCTGTCGTCCTGATCTCCGGGGCGTATGCTGCGGACCTTCCAGAGAAGCTCGCCAAACGCCTGGAGTCTGCCGACGCTGCGTATCAGCAGGCGGTGGCCAAGGCGGACAACGTCCGGTTCTATGCCGTTCAGAAGGCCAGCCAGGAACGGCTTAAAGTCCTGAAGTCCGCTTTGACCGATGCGACCAAGGCCGGAGACTTCGATTCGGCGACTGCGTTGAAGGCTCGTGTGAGCGAGTCCGAAACTATTGAGATTCCGGACCCCTCTGAAGCCGTTCGTGGGCGGCCCCAATTTGTCGCCGCGCTGTACGGTGTCAATCAATCCTGGAACGACGTCACTGATAAACTCAATGGAATCGCGATGCGAAAGGGAGGGTTGCCACTGATCGTCACTGATGAGGTGTTCGGTGATCCTGCACCTCAATACTCTGGTGGCAACACTCTGGTCGTTCGATACCTCTTGAACGGTAAACTGCAGATCAATGCCGTTTACGTTGGTCGCGAGCTGTCGGTGCCGTAAACAGGTTCAGTTCGGTACGGCTTCGATGTAGAAGTAAGAGTCCGTGTTGCTCCATATTCGGCGGTACGAATAGTTCAACTGACGCAACTGGTCCGCGAGAATTGTTCCGTTGTCCTCGCGGCCCGGGAAGTGTCCGTGAACTTCGATAATCAGCTTTGGCTTGAGTCGCCGAATCGTATCCATCGCGCCTTCGACAACCTCACACTCAGCGCCTTCGACGTCGATCTTCATAACATCGAGTCTTTGCAGATCGTGGCAAATCTCGTCAATCGTCCGGACCTCAACCTGCAAGCCTGCGCCTTCGGTCGTTTGCAGGGAATTCATCGAATTCGAGTCCATCCAGATCGATCCAGCAATGGCACCGGCAGCACACCGAACAACCTGGAGTTCGACACCATTGAGGATGGCGTTCTTGCCGATCATCTCCTGATGGAGCGGAACTGGCTCAACAACGATCACTTTCGCCTTGCAGCCGGCCGCAATATGAATCGCGTCCGATCCGACATAGCCACCAACATCAAGATACACCCCGCCAGTGGGCACCTGCAGATGCTGGAAGATCCAATCTTCGTGGTCGTGTAGGTCGATGTCTGAGTGAGCGAGGTTTGGGTCCAGCAGCCAGGCTTTGCCGTTCCCGCGAGTGGCAACTGCGAGATTCCACTCTGGCTGATAGGTTGGAAATACCATGGCGGCTTCATCGGGCGTCCACTGTTGATACGCACCATTGCCGATGTTGACAGCTGGAACCGCCCGCGACTGCTTGGACGGAATGAGCTCAATTGGCATCCGCTCGTCATGCAGCCAGCGACCACGCAAGACGCCGTCCGAGCAAAGTTCAAGCCTGAATCGCACGTCGCCTTTATCGCCCGTCACTGCGATTCGCCAGCCGTTAGAGGAAGGCTCGGGATTCCAGCGACGCTCGCAGCCACCGGCACCGTCGCCGATAGTTCCATCCGACAGCAGTTCCATCGGTCGCTGATCGTGGCCAACACGGTGGTAGATGTAACGGCCGGCAATGTTCTTTACGTCATCGAGTGACATCGCAATTCTCGGACGGCCGCTCGCGATCCGTTCTGCAATCTCAGCGATCTCTTCACCG
>CAZQUW010000263.1:4396-8601 GCA_964596215.1 uncultured Planctomicrobium sp.
GTCGCCACCGTATTCAAGGAATTGCCATTGATTGGTGCGATTAGCCCAGTGTTTATGATCCCTATCCGGAACCAGGTACGTCGCGTTGGAATTCGGGAGGCAACATCGAACCGGGGGAATCTTACGGAAGACACCCAGCGTTTTGAGCTTCGGCACCATGCCGGCAACGTGGAACGGGCCGGAGTCTACACCAATCATCAGGTCGCATCGCTGCAACAGAGCACACAAGCGATCGATGCCGATGTGCCCCCAGCTTGGCTTGATCCCTTTGCACCTGGCATCACCAACCATCGGAGCGCGGCAGTCAAAGTCCAGAACGATGACTGAACCAGTTGTGATCTTGAGCAGCGTGGTAATCGTGTTGAACGCGGCATCAGTGGGAATGGACTTCTCATCGCCCCAATTCGTACCCCGACTATGAATCGCGAAGATCGGCCGCGGCATTCCTTCAAGAAAGGATTCCGCTTCAGCGTGTGCGTCGCTGGGGATTGCGGGGGTGGCGTCGCAGACTTCGGCACAGATCATACGCCAGACATCACTTTTCGAACCGAGCGACGGGAGTCCCGGGTGTTCGAAGAAATGAGCGATCTTGCTGGAAAGGTAGTCGGGTGCGTCCAAGTCCCAAAACTTGTCAGGGTATACGTAAGGATGGGCCGGCAGTTTCTCTGGTCCGTCATAGATCGGAATGCCGGCCGCCTGCCAGACCCACCGCTTGTTCTCCTCAACCTGGACGGCCACGTTATAGCCGGCCTTGATGTAGAGTCGCATGGCGTAGCATGCCGCCACAACATCGCCTAATCCATGCCGATCGAAGCAAAATCGAATCGGCTTCAGGGTCGTAGCATCGGACTGGCTGAGCGTTATCGGGGCCCGCTCGATTGTCGCGCTGCGCCCCATGGTCGGAGGAATTAAAGTTGCGTCCACTTCGGTCTCACTTTCAAAAAACTGCAACACTTCGGGGCCCACCCGGGCGGCCGGAAAACTCCGGCCTGATAAATCCCAGTGAGTCACCCATCGTCGTCACCGAAAGCAAACGGTTTCGGTATCCGTTACGGCATGACTCACTGGTCAGTAGCCATCGGTCAGCATCGCCACCCGGTTGCTAAGGAAGTCGTCCACGCTATCGCCACACACGGCCCGGTCAGTCTCGGCCGCCAGATACCCAGTCAGGGCGTTTCCGAACTCTTTGGTGTCGAACAACTCAAGCAAAGCGCCCAAAGATTCCAGCCGGAGCCTTTCGCAAGCCTCGAGTGCACAAGTGCGTTCGCTGTCTGCCGCACGTCGTCTTAGCGGATTCAGGAAGGCATCAATGCGTTGAATGTCGCCTTCAAGGCTCTTGATCTTTGCTCGAATCGCCGCGGCCCGCTTAGGGTCGCGAATTGCCGAGAGCAGTGCCTGGTTGGCCGCAAGCTGCCTGACCAGGTGGCCGTGCATTTTGGCAGGGTCTGAGTTCTCGATTCGATTTTCAAGAACCTCGTAGCCGTTCCGCAATCGCCTCCGGACGGCATTCCTGGCGCCGGCCGTGAACGAAGCAGGGAATGCGCTGCAGAGTGCGAGCAGCCCGCGTTTCAGCAGTATATTTTCGTAGCCGGCAGACGTCATGGACTTAAACCTTAGTCTGGAAGTGGGGAGATCATCGCGCCAGCGATTAGGGCAGGAACGCGACATGAATCTTGTCTGTGATCGCGAGATCAGTCAGGAGCTCCATCACGTCGGGCTGACTGCGAATCAGCTCCAGGAACCTTGCCAACTTCTCGGTATGCTCCGATTCGCATTTCTGGCGTACGTTCGATGCAAATCGCCGGTGACAGTCCTGATGGGCTCGCTCGGCCTTCCGTTGAAACCTGTCGAATTCATTTCCCAAAGTCGTTCCGCGAGCGTTGCAAAACGCCACTTCATCATTCAACTCCTTCACCCTTAAATCGGCGGCCCGCAAATCGACATAAGAGGTGGCCTCTTTCGCCTTGCGTTCTTCGGCCGCAATCAGAGTGTTGAGCTCGGTGCGACGCTGGTTGTTTTGGTCTCGGGCGTCATCGAGCCTTGCGAATTCGATGGACGCTGGATCGGAGGCCCATGCATCGTCGGCTTCCTCGCGCACTGCCTGAAGTCGCGGTGCGGCCTCCCCCTGCACGTCGATTTCCAAGAGTTTCGTGAGCTCCGCCAGCTCGCAGTGGACGTGTTTGGCAATATGGTGCGGATTTTCGTAGGCCATAATCAATATCTTCCAAGAGGTAATTTTGCATGTAGGCCCCGTCGCCAGTGTCCCCCGGCAACAAGCCAGGCTGGCGACGGGAAACCCCCAGACACTGTGCATTGTGCAATTAGCGGACGGCGTTGGCGAAGGACTTGGCGTCAGTGAACTTCAGGGCGGACTTGGGATCTACCGCCCCCTGGACCTGCTCGACCAACGAATATGGCCGCGACGACTTCCGGGTCGATGTTCGATGTGCAGTGGACGGCCCGCGAACCAGGTCAGCGAATCGCCTGCCGCTGGGCGGCTTCACAGCTTCGAGAACGGACCGTGCGACAGATCGACGTGGATCGTACGATTCCGCAACTGCGTCAGTCTCGCGATTGGCCCCGGAGAGAATCGCCTTGATGCCCGCGACCTGTTCGTCGGAAGACATTTCGGTGTCGTCCAGGATCGTTTGAATATCGGCCAGGGTGGCAGCTTCATCAGTGCCGGCAGCTTCAGCGTCATCCGTCTGGCCATCGGCACCGGGCCCCATGCTGGGAACGATCCCCATATCGGCCATGCCGTCCATCTCCAGGACACCCTCGAAGATCGAGTTCGTGGTAGCGGGCCGGGATACGAGATCGACGCTGCGAACCCCTTCGATCGACTCAATGACTTCCTTGCGGCCCTCGTGATACCCGGCGACGTCGGCGTTATGACTCAGCCCAAACCGGGTTGGGTGACGCTCAGCCGCTTCCAAGATCATTCCCGCGTAGGGATGCGATTTAAGCAAACACAGGTTGCCGTAGACGCCACTGTCTTTCACGACGACATGCTCTAGAGTTCCGATCCACGACTCCATGCCGCGAGACGATTTGATCGCCTGCTTTGGCGGGTGATCCAGATTCACCCGGACGCCTTCATATTGCGGGGCGGCCTCTGCCATCGCGCCGGGTGTGTACACACGGTTGTTCCGCGATGTTGCACCCAAGATTTTCACTCCGTAAATCACGCCGCTGGCGTGATCGATTCGGGCGGGGCTACTGGTAACCTGTTCGAGAACAGTCACACGGTGGCGGGTGGGTTTGGTTTTGGTTTTCAACATGTTCTCGATCTCCAAAAAGGGTTACTTGCCGAGTTCGGCATTCATCAGTTGCATCCGGGCAATAACTTCCGGCCAGGTGCCGGCTTCGATGTGATCCTGCTGCCAGGCTCTGGTAAGGTTGGTCAGCATCTCGCGAACAAGGATTTCGTTTTCGGGTGAAAGGTCATCACGTTTTGGGAATCGGCCTTGAAGAATGTTCCATTCAAAAACTTCTTCCTCCTGTTTGCGTTCGGCCAACACCCCGGCGAATGCGGTCTCACCTATGCGGGCCTTTAACTCGGCATCTTCCGCGGCGCGGCGATCGATCGACGTCGTAATTTTGTCGAGCTCAGCATTCATTTCGGCCACTGTCGCTCGCCAAGATTGCCGCGGAGGGCTTGCCTTGCCGGCCTTCCGCCTGGCCTCCAGGGCTTTGATTCGGGTTTTTAGGCTCATCGCGTCACTGTCTCTAGGGCTTCGAGTCTCGCCACAAGGTCAAGCTGATCTCGATACCGGCCTGCCATCTCAAGAACTGCTCGACATGCAGCCAGCGAGACCGCTTCGTTCTTACTTTTGCACAGTCCCCGGAGTTTCTTCGCAGCGGTCAGGGTGGCATCCGCCAGCAGCCCGCATGATTGACTGAGGATCTCACCCCGGCATTTCATGACCTTCGCTCGAAACACCTGATCCTGCTGGCGACGTTGCACCGTACTGACGCTGCAGCCGCTCGCCTTGGCTGACTGCTGGTAGCTGCAACCCCTCGCAAGACTGAGGATCAACAACTCCTCGGACATCACTGGCTGAGCGGTTTTCGTGTTCATTTCAATTCACCTCCACGTGGGTATTGGACGCCCACTGCCAACCGTCACCCCACGCCAACTGACGAGTCACTGCTCATCTCATGTCCAAAGGCCGGGACGATTCTCGGCTGAAACGGAGCCTCTA
>CAZQUW010000264.1:0-8573 GCA_964596215.1 uncultured Planctomicrobium sp.
CCAACAAGCGGAAACGCGCTCGCATCAAGCGAAAGCTGAAGTGCCGGTTCTGTACAGCCGAGGGTTGCCCGCGTCCCGTATTCGTCGATTACAAAGATCTGCGAACCTTGAAGGTCATGCTCAACCGCGACGGTAATCTCGTCGCCCGCCGCAAGACCGGAAACTGTGCCAAGTACCAGCGAGCCGTCCGGCACGCGATTCTTCGCGCTCGATTCATGGCTTTGCTGCCTTACGTGGTCACGGAATGAGAGCGGTTTTAAGACGCTTACGCGTCACCGCTTGCTGATTCCCAGCCATCAACGACCCAAATCAGCCCGCCTCTTGCGATTTCGCCAGAGAGCGGGCTGTTGGCGTTTGGGCATCAGTACGCTCAAGAGTCATCAGATTTCACCACGGAGACACGAAGAACACAGAGAAAAACTCGGTGCTCACCGTGTCTCCGTGGTGCAGATCTCTTGTTATCCAAGAATCCCCAGCCGCTGAAGTTTGCTACGGCATTCATCCCGTTCGCGGCTGCGGGTCAGATTTCGCCACGCTTCGTCCTGCACGGCCAGAAAATCTTCTTCGCTGACCTTCGCACCGGTCGCCAAAGTCACTTGCCGTTGCTGCAAACGCTGAATGACCCCGATGTCCAGCCGGGTCAACGACAACCCCTCCATCCGATAATCCACGAACGCCTCCCACACAACCGGGAAGAGAATCTTCACGATCTGTTCGCCGATGGTGCGGGCATATTCGCGGATTTCATGCTGGGCATGCGAATCCATCCGTAAGGCAAGGAAATGCAGAAGATTGTGGAGATCAACCTTCCAATAGGCTTCCGTGTACGTGCACAGCGGCAAATCCTTCCGGGCCTGCTCACGCGCGACCCCGACTGACAGCCGATGATCGTAGAGATTCCGAGCGGCGCGCTGAAACGCCTGCTCGTCCTCGGTAAGTTGCTGGCCCAGTTCCGGCGGCAACGGCAGGCCACTCCCCTGGCGATTCGATTCGGCCTGTGTGCGCCATTCGTCGGGCGAGGTCGTCTGCATCGCATCAATCGCCACTGAATAACGCGTGCTGTATTCGTTGACGTTAGCCGTACGATGCCGGATCCACTGCCGCCAGCAATCCATCGGTACGCGCACCAGCAGCTTGATTTCCGCCATCTCAAACGGGGTCGAATGCCGGTGACGCATCAGATAGCGAATCAGCGTCCGGTCATCGGAGACCTGCTTCGTCCCTTCCCCGTAACTGACGCGGGCGGCCTGCACCACGGAACTGTCGTCCCCCATGACATCCACCAGGCACACGTACCCGTCGTTCAACACGGGGAACTTCTTCCAGCGGAGTTCGCTGATGACTTCAGACATAAGACTGACTTTCATAGGGGTACGAGGCGGATGACTCCGCAATGGCCGTGGGGTATGATGACGTCTCTCCGGCCAGTTTTTCAACTCATCGCGGAAACCCAGCATGGACCAGCCGATCATCACGAAGTCCGATCTCGACCAGCAGACCCGTCGGGCCGCTCGCTGGTCGCTCATAGGGTGCAGTGCCCTGGTGTTCATCACCAGCGTCTGCATCATGGTGCTGGAACTGACCGCCTCCCGCCTGATTGCCAAGGCGGTGGGCAGTTCACTCTACACCTGGACCTCGGTCATCGGCGTGATCCTGGCCGGCATCAGTATCGGTAATTTTCTGGGGGGCTGGATCGCCGATCGGTACGACCACCGGCGGTCGCTGGCCTGGCTATTTTTCATCAGCAGCTTTTGTTGCATGACGATTTATCCCCTGTCGCAACTGATGAGCACCCGCGGACGCCCCGACTGGATCAGCTGGCAGGTCTGGGTGGTGATTATCGTATCGTCGCTCTTTCTACATCCATCGATCGCCCTGGGCATGATCTCACCGATCACCGCCAGCATGGCGCTGGCCAGGGCCCGCAACACCGGTTCGACAGTCGGAAACGTCTACGCCTGGGGTGCGATGGGCTCGATCTTCGGCACCTTCCTGGCCGGCTTCTATCTGATCAGCCTGTTCGGTACCCAGCACATCATCTGGATGACGGCGGCCACATTGGCACTTCTGGGGATCATGGTGGCATCGGGACAGAAGATGTTCCGCGGGGCGATGTTGTTTGGCTGGCTGCAGCTGGTGTTCTGGGTCGGCATGCTGGCATCAGTGAAGCAACCCGAAGCTGCCGCCGAAGAACGAGTCTGGTTGCGTGAATTGCTGGGACAGACCCACGAACTGGGGCTGAAACTCAAACTGCGCAGCGACGATCCTGACGAATACAACGCCGAAAGCGACTACTTCTACATCAATGTCGCCAACCGTCACGAGGGGGGCGACACGGTCAAAGCCTTACACCTCGACCACCTGACCCACAGTTATTTCAATCCTCAAAAACCGACAGAGCTGTACTACGACTACGAGGATGTCTATGCCGCAGTGACTGAGCGGGCGGCCGAAACCTGGAATCGGGAAACTTCGATCACCCTGGCCAACGAGCCCGGCGAAGGGTGGCAACTGCCAGCCTGGGCCAAGTACGACGCGGCGACGAAAAAACTCTCGGTACGCGGTGCCATCAATTCCAAGAAACGCGCCAACCTGCTCGCCGCCAGCCCCTCGGGCGAGTACTGGAAGGCCATCGAGGAATTAACCAGCGACGAGAACATGTCGTTGATGAGCGGTCTGAGTTCGGTGGGGCTTGAGACACTCCCGCCGAACACCGTCATCCCCGAACCGCTGGCCAAGAAAGTGCGCTATGATGAAACCCTGGGGACGCTGATCCGCTACGAAACGGTGACTCCCCAGGAACGCGAAACACTCCTAAACCTGGCCCCGGATCAGGACTATCGCGCCGCGGTGGAAGAGCTGTTCAGACAGTCGCGGCGCGTCAGCACGATGTTCCTGGGTGGCGGCGGCTTCGTCTTTCCGCGCTGGATTGAAGCGAACTTCCCCAAGCAGCCGTTGATTCATGTGCTGGAGCTCGATCCTGCAGTCAAGCTGGCCGTGCAGCGCGAGATGGGCCTGCCGGAAGATGGCAAAACCTTCGTTAAGACCCTGCTGGGGGACGCCCGGAACTCGGTCGACGACTTGCTGAATGGCATGGGGCTCGAGCCCGGCGCAACGGGCCAACACAATCATTACGACTTCGTGTACGGCGACGCGTTCAATGACTTCAGCGTTCCCTGGCACCTGACCACCAAGGAGTTTGCAGAGAAAATCAAGCAGTTGATGACTCCGGGGGAAGGGGTATTCCTGGTCAACATCATCGATATCTACCCCCGGGCTGAAGCTCCCCGGCAGACGCCGCGGGGATTCGCCGAGGTAACCAACGTTCAAGGACCGCTCCCCCCCAGCATCTGGCCCGTCGGCCACCAGCCAGACAAGTGGCACCCCGTCGCCAGTCCAGCGAATTTCGGCAAAGTCGAGATCCTGCAGGAGAAGAACGGCCGCTTCAAGTTCCGCTGCCACGAGGCCCTGACCGACGCGCATTATGAAGCCTGGACCGAACTGCTCGATGAGTCGCTCCCGGTCGATGTCGCCGAGGACGCCCCCACTAGCAAAACCGCCACGGGCAAGACGAAATCCCAGCCGTTACCTAAGACGCCGCACGAAGCCATCGCCGATCTGTCCGACACCTCGAATCGTACGCCCGTGTTTACCGGCAAGCTGCCCGAAGCGATGATGCCCAATGTTCTGGAAAAGAACCGCTGGGTGCTGGGTCGCCCCCCCTACGATTTTCTGGAGATCAAGCTGCGTGACACGCCAGAGGATGCGCCGAAAGCAAAATCACAAAGTTTCATCCTAGGTCTGCGCGGTGTGATGTCGCCCACTCGCGAACAGGAATTGGTGAACTTCGCTGGCGATAACGTCGAACTGCAGAAGATTTTCCGGGAGCTGTCGCAACAATCGCGGGCTTCAAAACCCGGGCGATTCCTCGGCGCGTACGTGCATACCGTCAGCCAGGTATTCCCCAATGTGTACGTCTTTTCGGCCAATGAAGGGTTGCCCAGCGCAGCCCGCGACACGTTTGTCGTCGCCTGCTCGCTGAAGCCCCTGAATTTCGCCGATTTGAAGCGCAGTGGCGGCTACTGGGGGACTCCGCAGTTTGCGGCGATGGAAACTCAATCGAATAGCGATAAAGTTTACTCCTCGCAAATGACCTCCATTTTAGAGCTCGCCCGCGGCATGACATTGACGGACGACTACGCCCCGGTCGATAACTTACTGATACCGGTGTTTGCGGATCAGTAGATCGCACATCTGCGCATGATGTCACCGGACTGACGGACGGACGACTGTCCCAGACACGAATACCGAATGACCAACCGGCAACTTTGGACAACCTGCCAGACGACAAATTCAGATCCAGAACTTGTCACCGGTCGTTCTGTAGTCATTCGGATCTCGTGATTGGGATTTCCACTTCAAGGGTCTAAGGCTTATGGCCATTCAGTTTAACTGCCCCAGTTGCGGGGCGATGATTCGAGTCCCCGATACAGCCGCAGGCAAGAAGGGGACCTGCCCCCGTTGCAACGAGAAATTGCTCGTGCCTGATCTCGCCACCGCTGCCGGTGCTGCGAATCTGCCGCCGCCCGTGGTTGCGTCTCCCAGCCCCTCCAAAGAGGAATTGCCGCACCTGGATTTTCAGGCCAGTCCCCCTGTCCCGGCCCGTTCTGCGGTCGAACCGCAGTCGGACGGCGGATTACCCGCATTCGGACAATTGCCGCGACTGGATGCCGCAGTTCCGGCAGGCCCTGCTGAGTTTGGCCTGCCGCCGCTCGTCTCAAGCAACAACGTCAATATCTCCACCGAACTGAAGCAAAGGGCGCGGGTCAGAAAGAAGCAGGTCAAGGGGGCTTGGATCATCCCGGTCGTCTGTGCCCTGGGCTTGATTGGATTCCTGGCCTGGTTCCTGCAGAAGTCGCAACCGAAGCTCGAAGGGGAACTGACGGCGCACACCGTGCACGATCTGGAAGTGAAACCGGGCATCATCCCGGCCAGCGCAAGCGGTTTGCCGGCCGACGACCGGGAAGAAGTTTTACGACATCTTCGCGCCGAACCCGCTCATTGGACCAGCACCTCAAGCAAGATGACCCTGACCGGGACTGCCGAAGGTGTCGAGGTCACCATCAAACCAGGTACGGCATCGCGTTTCGTTGCCGTGCAACCTGCCGTCAATGCGGCATTTCTCGCTTACGTGGCGAAGCACGGCGCGGAACTCGATAAACCCCGCGTGGCCTCCATCACGAACAACGCCCCAAACCTGTTCGCGGCGTGGCAAGAGCAGTTCGCCAGGCATGAGCCGCTGACCGATCAAAAGACCCATCGTGATCTGGTGGCCATGCCCACACTGGTCACTGGGGTCGGCTATCACCTGGAGGCTGTCGTCAATGGAAATCTGTATTCGTGCGTGTATGAGGACTCCGACGGACAGGTTTACTTTTTGCTCCCGAACGCCACCAAGAGCTTTCAGCTGAAGGGCCGCAGCGTCTCCGGAGGCTCGTACCTCCCGGCCAACTTCCACGTCAAAATCGGTGGCGCCGTTGCGGCCCCGGTGGCGAAAAAGAAGACGCAGAAGTCGAAAGCGGAACTTGAGCAGGAAAACGAGGGGATGAACCCGGACCTCTACAAACAGAACTTGGAAGAACTGCGGGCTGAGCGGAGAAATAAAAAGGGCAAATCGACAGGCGATGCACTGAAAGCCGGGCTCGGAAACATGCTGACCGACGACAAGCCAGACCAGCCCACCTTCAAATCAAAATCCACGTCCAAGAAGTCCCCCTTGATGATGGACGACGACGACGAAGCGGAAATGAATGACGAAATGCCAGCGAAATCGAAGCCCAAAACAGGGGCCACGAAGGTCATGCCCAATAGCGAACCCGATAGCGAAATGGAGCAGACCGACGAGGAGATGAGTGAGCCACCGCAGAAGAAATTGAAACGCCCGGCCACGCCCGACTAGGTCCCCACCCGTCACAACTTCGGACCTCCAACCATGTGTCCCGCTCGGCGAAATCCCCCTCAGCCCTGCTGATCTGCGGTAGCCGCGAAATTTTAGACCTCAGCCAGTTCCAGGACGACGTGCGGCGACCGACACCCGTCGATCCCCCGTTCCCCAGAAAAGGCCGGGACCGCAGTTTGCGCACCGGAACCTGTTCCACGCGCTGCGTGACCCGCGCAAACTATTTTCTATTTTTGGAGTTGTGGCAAATCTCACGCCGGCCCAAATGCGGCGCAAATCGATGGTACGCCCGGGGCCGCTGCCGATCTGACTCTGCAAGAGGACATTCGAACCGGCAATCGCTGTACGCTGTGAAGACGATCTGAATGCCAGGAATCCCCAGATTGAACCGGTTCTGCAGCCCGACAGGCGGCAAGTATTCTTGAGTACACTGGATCGACAATGATTGTCTGATAATATATGACCTTGGAGTCGAACGCACTTCTTCGGTTAAGAATCTACAGCTGAATCCGATTGCACGACAAACCCCAGTCTAATCCTCGACTGGGTCTCTTTTTCCGTTGTTGCCACTGTCCGTTCTTCACATCTGTTACAGCGAGTGAAACTATGAGAGCCACGACCCGGCGTCAGGGGTTTACCCTGATCGAACTACTAGTCGTCATCGCCATTATTGCCGTCCTGATTGCCCTGTTGCTGCCTGCAGTACAACAGGCACGCGAAGCAGCTCGGCGCTCCCAATGTAAGAACAATTTGAAGCAACTGGGCCTGGCGTTACACAATTATCACGACACTTTTGGCCGCATGCCCCCCGGTTCGATTGGTGGCACCGAGTGGCCGTACCTGATCCATTTCATTCTGCCCTACCTGGACCAGGGGCCGATGTACAACGAACTGGCAACCAACTGGAGCCGTCAAGCCCCGTGGTTCGGTCCCGGGCCGTGGCCCATGACGGTCCGCTTTGCCATTCCGGCATTGCTCTGTCCCAGCGACGGTAAGGGTGGCAACGTCAAACACATCGATGGAACCGTGGATTTGCCGACCAGCAACTACCTCGGTTTCTTCACGGGGCGCAATGACGGCGAAACGGCTGCCGATGCCTCCACGTATCGTGCGACTTTCGCGGTGAACCGCGGAGCCGCAATTCGAGATCTGACAGACGGCACCAGCAATACCATGTTGATGGGCGAATACCTGTCCGGTACCAATGCCGATTGGCGCGGCTGGTTCTATACCGGTCGGGCCGCATCGCAGTTCCTGCATGCGACCAATCCCCCCAACAGCACCACTCCGGATAATATTCTGGACTATCACGCCGGCTGCACCCCGGCACTCAATCTGCCACTGCAGAACTTGCCGTGCACTCCGGACGGCAACACACCGAACAACTTCGCGACGTCGCGCAGCCGGCATGTCGGCGGAGCCCATGTCCTGCTCGGCGACGGTGCCGTTCGTTTTATCAGTGCCAACATGAATACGACCACCTATCAATATCTGGCATGGATTGCAGACGGAAATGTGATTGGGGACTTCTAAGCAATGCAAAATCACTGTCGATGCTGGGGATTCCTCCCCCTTATCGTTTCGCTGGCTGCCGGCATTGCCGGCTGTGCTGAGCAGGGTCCGCAGCGGATTGCCGTAACCGGGACCGTAAAACTCGACGGAAAACCTGTCGAGCGGGGCTCGATTTCATTTATTCCCCCCACGGGGTCCGAAATCCCGAGCACCTCCGCAGAGATCAAAGCGGGCGAGTATGTCTTGCCCGCGGAAGCGGGCCCGGCCATTGGCAAGTACCGCATCGAGGTTCGCTGGTCACGCCCGACTGGCAAAAAGATTCCAGTCGGTTCACCGGCCCCGCCGGGTACCATGATGGATGAAGTCCGCGAAGCGATCCCTGCCAAATACAACACGCAGTCGACACTCGAACGCGAAATCAGTCCCGGAGACGAAACCGTCGACTTCGATCTGGAATCCTGATTCACGCACGCGGTGCCGATTACAACCTTTCCCGCAGCCCGATCTTTCGGGTCGGCAGTTTATTCCGCGAATAAACTGCCGATCTGAATCGTCGGGCTGCAATGTTTATCCACCTCGGGCAGTCCATCAGGGTAGAAAATCCACGCGAAGTTCTGCAATAATCCGCGGTGCTTGCCGCTGCCAATCGAACGCCGTTGCCATGGGCCGGACCTTGGTCCTGAATTCGCAGCCCGTCGTTGGTTCTTCTGGAACGCCTTACGCCCCGGGGGCTTTATGTCAGTTGCTGCTGAACCTGTCGAACATATCCTGGTGGTCCCCACCCTGCTGTTCCATGAAATCGGGCACTTCCAGGGCTTCAGCACCAATCCCGAACCCTATTTGACGACGCTTCTCGACCCGGCCCACACCAGCTATCGGCCCCGCCCCGAGATGGAAGCCGATCCCAGCTTCAAGCAGTTGATCCCATACTGCATCTTTAAGTATCAGGATCAAATCTTTTCCTACACCCGCGGCAAAGCCCAGGGTGAAGGTCGCCTGCACAGCAAGCGGTCCGTCGGAATTGGCGGACACATCTCGAGCGTCGATGCGGGGCGCGATACCTCGCCGTATCTCGAAGCCATGCGACGCGAAATTGAAGAAG
>CAZQUW010000265.1:0-6142 GCA_964596215.1 uncultured Planctomicrobium sp.
TGACAGTTGACTCGGTAGGCGATGTGGGGAAAATTTGAACTGCAGTAGCATTTGCCCGGTTCTGTAGGGCAAAATAAACGCAGGTGACGTTTCTGCCACCTTTCAACCGATAGCGAAACGGTAAGCGAAGTTCCGCCAATTACCGAGTGACTGTATTCAGCAGCCTCGCGGTATGGTAGTTTTGGCTTGAGTCAGCCCGACAGGGATCCGTCGGTGTGCCGTTTGCTGCGGAGAAGCAGTCATACAACACAACACGGACTCTGCAGGGGTCGGACGACATGGCTAAAAAGTATCTCACCATCGAAGAAGCCGCCGAAATTCTGGGCGTCGATCCTTCCGATTTGTCCCGGCTCCGTGAAAAAGGGGAAATCCGCGCGTTCGCCGATCGTGGCAACTGGAAGTTCCGACAGGACGATGTCGACGAACTCGCCCGCAAGCGCCAGACCGACTCGGACCCGGATGTCCCGCTGTTCAAAGCCCCGGCCGCTCCGAAAGCACCCGTCGATGACGATCTGGCAGGCACCTTCGTATTTGAAGAGCCGGTGACTCCGGGCAGTTCTGACTCGTCCATCAATCTGGGCAATGAACCGGATGAAATCATCGGTAATCAGCCGACGATCGTCCGCAAGGGTGGCCTGGACGATTTGATGGGCTCCGACAGCGACGTGCGCCTGGTCTTCGACGACAGCCTGATGCCCGACAATTCAGACGATGTCCTTAGTGACTCCGATCATTCGGACAGTGACGTCCGGCTGATCAATTTTGACAAGCCCAAGGACGATGGCAGCGACAGCGATGTCAAGCTGGTCGCCGACAAGGCGTCGGTTAAGACTCCTAAGAATAAGGGTGAGGCCAGCGACAGCGATGTGACGCTGATCGGACAGAACAAGGAAGACGCCTTCACGCTGGACCTCGACGAATCTGACGGCAGCTTTGTCTTCGGTGGGGAATCGAGCGGCATCGCCCTCGGTGGTTTCGCCGAAGAGGACGATGCCGACAGCGGTATCACCCTGGACCTGGCCGGAGATAGCGGCATTGCCCTCGAAGCAGGCGACAGTGGAATTTCACTCGATCCGGGCGGAAGTGGCATTTCCCTGGAACCGGATGACAGCAGCCTGGTCCTGGCCGGGGACAGTGGAATCTCCCTCGGCGGCCCGTCTGACAGCGGGATTGCGCTCGAAGGCCTGATGTCTGGCGACAGCGGTGTGGGCAAGAAGAAACCGAAGGGTAAAAAGCCGGCCCAGGATCTGGGCGGCACCATGCCCGAGATGCCCATGATGAGTGCCCCCGATGACGAGTTGGGGAACACTCAAATGGAAATCCCCATGCTCGGTGGGCAGGACAGCGAGTTCGAATTCACGGCCAGCCCGCTGGATGACGACTCCCATACCGATTTCGCCATGTTAGGCGAAGACGATGCCCCGGCAGCCCGAAAAGGGGGCGCCAAGAAAGGCAAGCCCCAGGACGAAGATGACGACCTGTTCGACACGTCAACCACGGTCGAATTCAGTGCGGACGATGACGAATTCGACAGCAGCGCCGATGTGTTTGCCGACGACTCGGACGATATGGAAGTCGCCGATGACGTCATTGGTGAAGACGATGAAATCGCCGAAGACGTGTTTGGTGCCGCGGATGAAGACTTCGACGAGGAATTGCAGTCGGGACAAAGTTCCTCCGATTTCGCGGTCCCCTCGATGGCCGGCCCGCGCGTCTCGGCACCCATTCAAGCGGAATGGGGGGGAGCGACTTTCGGCATGCTGCTGGTTTCATCGGCAGTCATGCTGCTGACCAGCTTCATGATGTACGACGTCGTCCGTACGATGTGGGGCAACAATGAACCCAACGCCGGAACCGAGATGATCCTGTCGAGTTTCCGCGGCATGTTTGGCTGATGTGATTCACCACGCTGTCGCCCGACTCGCCAGAGTCGGGCGACGCGAATCCCCCGGTTCGCTCAGATGCGCCCGGGATGCCATGCCGGAGCTCCATTCAATTCGCCCACACCGCCTGGCCGGTTTGAATGGAGGTCTCGATCGACTCGATCAACTCCAGAACGCGTTGAATCGAATTGTAACTCACCGGGCACTCGCCGCCGTTCTGGATCGCCGCGACTACTGCGTTGTAGAAGGCTGACTGGTCGGTCGTCGATTCATCGACCGGGACATCAATCAGTTCATAGTCGGGGGCGGCTCGGAATCGCTTTCCATCGGCGAAACCGGCCACGTCTCCATCGAGAATCCAACCCGTCTCCAGCGGAGCCAGGCTCTGTCGATTCAATTCCAGCCAGGCACGGCAGCCGCCGGCAAACTCCAGACTGACACAGCGTCCGACACGCTCGCGGGAATCGGCATCGCGTCTCGTCCCTGTGGACTGAGCCAACACCGAAACGACCGGCTCGTCCACGAGCAGTAATAACTCGTCGAGGATTTCAAACCACTTCGTCCGCTCATACTGCAATTCGTGTTGCTGGATCGGCAGCGACTCGGTTGTCTGTCGTGCAGCATTGCCCCCCCCCAGCGGCGGAAGGCTCAGTTCCTGTGGCACATACTGTCGCGAGATTCGCCGGACGTCGATGATCTGGCCGAGTTCCCCCTTCTGCACCAGTTGCTGCACGGTTTGGAACTGACCATCCCAGCGGTGCAGGGCAGCGACAAACATTTTTGCCGCAGATCCCCCCGCACTGTGATTTGTCCATGATTGCCACTCCCGGGCACTGCTGGCGGTGGGCAACCCCAGCAACACATGCTTGCCCGCATCGAGCGCCGATCGAACTAAGGACGGTGCGGCCTGGGGACCGATCCAGAGCAGCGAGATCTGCGGATCCTTGATGATCTCCTGTGGCGACAGCGCCGTGCGCTGTAAGAAACCATGGGTCGCGAAACACTCTGGCCGCTCGCTCCAGCCCGCCAGGCAACGAAAATCAGTCCGTAACAGCATCCGTTCGAGATGAAAAAGCCCCTCTGAATTGAGATCGAGGAAGCCGACACCGATGGGGTTCATGGTCTCTCGCAGGTGGTCTGACGGTGGTGACTGCATGCTGTGATTGTATTACGCAGCAAAGCGCGAACGGAAGAGTGTCAATCCGGTATGGTGCCACTTCCGCGGCGGGCGTGCGACACTCCAGAAACGATTGGGAATTCGCGATCGCGGCGGTTCAATCTCCCCAACTTTGCACTTTCTCCGGGCCACTCGCTTGGCCGCGGGCCCCCCTTTTTGCATAATCACATCAGAGTTCATTGACCTTTGATTCTACCCCAGCAGGAAAGTCTCGTTTATGCGGCATGCTTCAATTCTGAGCGTTGGTCGAGTGTGTGGTCTGGTCGCTGCGGCGATCGGCCTGCTGGCAGGTGGCCCCGGATCAGTGCGGGCCGAAGACGCCCCGAAGGTCATCCGAGTGGGTATCATCGGCCTCGACACTTCCCACGCCATCGCCTTCACCAAGATTCTGAACGACCCGAAGGCCGATGCCGACGTCGCCCATTGCCGCGTCGTGGCCGCCTACCCGCAGGGCAGCCCGGACATCCCCTCGAGTACCAGTCGCGTGCCAGGCTACACCAAGGAAGTTGTGGCGATGGGGGTGGAGATCGTCGATTCGATCGAAGTGCTGCTGACGAAAGTGGACGCCGTGTTGCTCGAGACCAACGACGGGCGCCCGCATCTCGAACAGGTCTTACCCGTGTTGAAAGCGGGCAAGCCGGTCTTCATCGACAAGCCGATTGCCGCCAGCCTGACCGACGCGGTCGCCATCTTCGAAGCCGCCAAAAAACACAAAGTCCCGATGTTCTCCTCGTCATCACTGCGGTTCTCCAAGAACGCGCAGGCCTTGCGCAACGGAAAACTCGGCAAGATTACCGGCTGCGATGCCTTCAGCCCCTGCTCGCTGGAAAAGACGCACCCGGATCTTTACTGGTACGGAATTCACGGTGTCGAGACGTTGTTTACGGTCATGGGCACGGGTTGCAAGCAAGTCAGCCGGGCGTCGACCGCCCACTACGACCTCGCGCTGGGTGAATGGCAAGACGGCCGCCTCGGGACATTCCGTGGCATTCGCCAGGGGGGCGGGGGCTATGGCGGCACGGCATTCGCTGAAAAGGGTGTTGAACCGATCGGTGGCTATGACGGATATCGCCCGCTGCTCGTCGAAATCGTGAAGTTGTTCCGCACCGGTGTTTCGCCCGTCAGCGAAGAGGAAACGCTGGAAATCTACGCGTTCATGGAAGCCGCAGACGAGAGCAAACGCAACGGCGGAGCGCCGGTCACGCTGGCCAGCGTTCTGGAAAAAGCCCGGAAAGAAGCTGCGGCCAAGCTCGAAAAGCTGAAATAGCCGACAGGGTCCGTACGAGTCTCCCCATTACCCATCTGTTGGAGGATGCCAGGTCCCCCAATGGCTGAGGTAATGGGCGTAGGCCGCGGATGACGCTTCCTGCTGTTGCAGCCAATCGTGAGTTTCCCCGACCAGTTTTTGCTCGTCTTCGAGCTTTAACTTGCCCAGCAGAACTTGCGTACGCAGAAACACGAAATACGTATCGAGTACGTCGCAGCGACAATAGTCGTTGATTTCCTGAGCTTTGCCCGCCAGGTACATATCCTGCACCTGAGACCCATCGACTCCGCTCTTACCCGGCTTCCCGATCAGATTGGCCAGCAGATTCAGCCCCCCCACGAGTCGTGCGGCACCATAATTCGAGATGAGGTCGTGCAGGTCAATATGGGCCCCCATATTGAACCGATTGCGAGCCTGATCAAAGGACTTGTCGTCGTAATTGAACCAGCCGGGCAAACTGATCCCGTAGCGAAACGCGGCCAGTTCCATCAGCGGCAAGTCATATCCGCGGCCATTGAATGTGACTAATGTCGGACGCCCATAGTGCATCCAACCCTGCCAGAACTTTTTGGTAATCACGTGGGGGCGATAGGCGGGCGCATCGAGCACGGTCAGATCGGTCAGCCGAAAGGCAGCATCCACTTTGCCAATCGCCACTGAAATGGGCAGCATGAAAGTGTGCGGAATAAAGTCCTTCCCGTCCCCCCGTTCGGCCACCAGTTCCTGTCGATACCGTGCAATGGCGTCGGCCGGCTGCAGATTCTCTCTGGGGTAGCGAATCTTGCTGATTAACTCACCGTCGGCCACGGCTTCGGTGTCGAAAATCAGATAGCTGGGTTTGGCCTGCGGATCCATCAGAAACCTCGTATACGAGAGCTCGAAATTGCATGCGTCTTGCGAATTCTCCGGCAGAGTTCTAAAACTCTATCCAGATCGAATCGTGAAAGGTGGCGGCGACTGCGGGGTGGGCGAGGTTCCCGGCAGCCACACCAAGGATACGCTAACCTGAGGATACGCTGACCTGGCGAAGTCACTCATTCATTGACGAGAAAGATACTCGATGGCAGTCTTTGAAACGAGCTTGGTATTAAATGCTCCCCTGGAGCGAGTCTTTGACTTTGCCATTCGACCGGAGAATATTGCACGGATCAGCCCTCCTGTTCTGGGGCTGAGATTCGTCAATCCGCCGGAAGAATACACGCTCGGCTCGAAATTCGAATTCAAGGTCCAGGCCTGGGGCACGGTCCAGACATCGCACTTTGAAATCGTCGAATTTGATCGCCCGAATGTGTTCGTCGAAATTCAGCTGAAGGGGCCCATGAAGAGCTGGCGGCACGAACATCGTTTCGCGTCCAATGCCGATGGCCAGACGGTCGTTTCGAATCGCATCGAATTTGCGCCACCAGGCGGGCTGGTGGGCATGCTGGTCACCGAGTCTAAAATCCTCGATAGCATGGATGACGGGTTTTATCACCGTCATCAACAGCTGAAAAAACTGCTCGAAGGAACCGCCTGATCGTGCCCCCACCACTCCCACCCCAGAACCGCGGCTCCAATGCCGGTACGTTCATCGCCGTCATGCTGCTGCTGGTGTGCTCGCTGGGGTTATTCATGCTGGTCATGATGGTCAATCCCTTCATCATGGGGATTATTCTCGTCCCGACCGTGCTCGGCCCGCTGGCCGTCTTCCAGTACCTGGTCTGGGGCCGCTGGCTGGATCGCCTCCGCGCAGAAGACGAAGCTCGTGAGGCCGCCAAGAGGTAGGCTGATACCTGCTTTAGATTTCGCGAAGATCTGGCACCGCGTCGGCCCGGG
>CAZQUW010000265.1:6242-8508 GCA_964596215.1 uncultured Planctomicrobium sp.
TCAAACACTCCGGACTCAATCGGTCCGCCTGGCCCATAAGGCCACCAGTCTTGCGGTGTCTGTCAGGTCGCTCACGACGTGATCAGGATCGGCAGATTCCAGTTGAGCGACGGTATGTGACCCGGTCGCCACAGCCAGAACCCGCGCACCGATCGCCCGGCCACAGGTCACATCGTGCGGAGTATCGCCAATCACCCACAGCGTGATGGTTTCATCAATCTCGCGCCCCAGGTGCTGCTCCGCACGCTGCCGCGCGACGCGGGCTACGTCGTTGCGTTCCACGAGATTGTCCGCAAAGCCGCCACACTGAAAGTAATGGCTCAGCCCGAAGTGATTCAGCTTGTTTGTGGCACCTGCTTCGACATTGCCGGTCAGCAGTCCCAGCAGCACATCCGAGCGTCCGTGCAGGGCCTCCAGCAGCGGACGGACTCCCGGCAGTGCCTGGCCATTTCGCTGCGTCAGACAGACGGGCAGGTGCCCCAGGTAGGCAACCAGAAAACGCTGGATGTTTTCGGGAGTGACCTCCAGCTCATGAGCACGCAGCAGATCGCTGATGATGGCGGCATCGGTACGCCCGGCGTAGGGGACATGGCGACCCGAAACAGCGATGCCGAATTCCGCCAGCAAGGCCGATTCCATGGCCAGTTTTCCGGCCCCGCCGCTGTCGATCAAGGTGCCGTCGATATCAAAAAAGAGAATGTTCATCACACTATTTTAGCAACCCGGGCCAGTCCCGGGCGAGGCTCCTGCGGAATCGGTCCTCGCAAATGCCGAACACCCGGCAGCCACGAGGGTTGCCGGGTGTTCGGGAAGATCTTTCGGTGCAGACCAGTCACCGCAGAAGCTGCGTTAGAACTGCCACTGCAATCCCCAGGTCACCGCCTGCATGTACCACCGGCTACGTGACAGGTCAACTCGCGGCGAGTCAACTCGCCAATCGATGACCTTTGTCGGCCGAGCGACGTTGCCCACCAGCACGAAATTATACCCGACCAGCATATCTGCATTCGCGAAGATCGGGATATCGTTGAAGATCGGCAGAGCCTTGAACACCTTCGCTTTGAAGTAGAAGTCCTGCATGAAAATCGGCGAGATATGGGTGTGTGATTGACTGTCGCGGAAGTAGTTGGGCTTGGGATTGCTGGGGGTTGGATCGGGTGAGAACAGCGGATCACGCATGTTATCGCCATAGATCTGGACCGTCTCGTGGTTCGCCATGACCGCCAGTCCCGTTTGACCTGTCAGGGTGAAGGCATTGCCACCGAGCTCATACCGGATCGCGGCTTGAGGTCCCAGCAGATTCGATTTCGCCTGTGACGTCAGGGTCGTAATGTAGGGATCAACGCTCCCGAAGAAATTGGTCTGTACGCCATACAGATCGAATTGCTCGCGAATCGTCAAGTATTTCAGTCCAAACAACGGCCGTATTTTGAAGCCCAACGTTTCGTAGACAGGCATCGTCGACCAGTTGATGTCGGCGCCCCACGTCTGGGCCTTGTAAGTCAGCCTGAAATCCTCGTTAAAGTGCAGTCGCGTGCCGATTGGACCACCGTCGTCCAGGCCCAGGAATCCGCGTTCATTGCGGGGGTTATTGGGATCAAACAGGTCCAGCGGGGGGTAGGGCTGGTATACCTGCCGCCCCTCAGCAACCCAGAAGGCACTCATCTCAAAAGTCGACGAGTCAGGATTCTGGAGCGTCAACTTGGCCCGCGTACCGTCACTGGTCAGATCGTCACCGTTGCCGAAGACGCTGGCATCGACAGGCTGAGCTGCCAACCCACTTAGCGACAGCGGATTCACATTTGGATCGCCGATGCGGTCACTACCAGGCCGGTTGAACCAGGTTCGCAGGTACTCTGCACTGAAGAAGATCTTGCGTTCCCCGGTCACACCTTCATTGACCCAGAGCCCATTCTGGCGATAGGTCTTGTCCATAATCGGTTCCGAATATGGCGAGACCTCCGGCCAGTAGTTCATATTCGGTTGCGGCATCATGGGTGGCGGATAGCCCTGCGTCAGCGGCGGAGGGTAGTACCCCTGAGCCCCCGGATCAGCGTAGGTTCCGTCGCCGTAGCCGGCATCGTAAGCAGTGGGAGCGTACTCCTGTCCGTAGCCGACATCATCGGCTGCGTCTCCGAGCATTGCACTGCCCGCGTATTCCGCAGTTGCCACACCGCCCGCAGCACCCGCTCCAGACAGCGGTTCAGCTGCGTAATCTTGTGCGACTGCGGTGTGGATGAACGTGAACGCCGTCAAGCAGCTCCAC
>CAZQUW010000266.1:0-8506 GCA_964596215.1 uncultured Planctomicrobium sp.
CCTCCCTCTTTACTCTCCAGGGCCAGGATCGCGCCGTCGATCGTATAGGTTCCGCCGAATTCAGTCGGTTTCTGTCCTTTTGGAGTAAACTTCCAATTGAACTTCTTGTCGGGCGCGATGTTCAATTCGAACTGCGAACCATCTTCGCGGACGGCCTTCCAGCTCCCGATTAAAGCCGCCTCGTTCAACGGCTTGGCCGGGGGCCCCAGATCTTCATTCGGGGCTGGAGTTGTTCCCGCGATTGCCGTCGGTTCTTCGGTTACTGCGGGCGTCGGTTCCTGCTCGGATTGAGATGTGGCCGGAGTTCCTGCGGCCTGGCTGCCAGCCGGTGTGGTAATCATCTTCAAGACATCACTGGCCACGCGGTCAGTCGGCACCAGTTTCACGACTTGTTGCAACTGAGCAGCCGCGGCGTCTGGATAGCCGTCAGTCATGTAGTGGTATGCCAGCAGGAACCGCGAGCCTCCATCATCCGGATGTTGACGCGTGTAAGCTTCCAGCGCCCGCAAGTGCTGAGTGTAAATGGCGACGTCAGTATAAAGACTGCTGAGCGTCGTCCAATCCCAACCCGGCCCCACGGCCAGAACCGAGTGAATCGTGGCAGCAGACTGTTGATAATCCCCTTTCGCAAACAGCACGAGGCCCCGGAATTCGTGCATGACGGCATCGCTGGGATACTGGGTAATGCCCTTGTTGATGATATCCAATGCCATGTCGTAATTGTTCTGCTTGAATGCGGCGACGGCATCGTCGAGGATCTGTTCCTGCGGAGTTGTGGCGTTTTGATCATCGGCCACAACATTTGACGCGTAGACGACCGGGATGGGTTGCGCGTAGTCATAGCCGACATACGAGCCACCTCCCCAATACGGATTGTTATAACCGAGGTAGCCACTGTTGTAGGCCATTGATCCCAGGCCCCAGTTGCCATATCCCCAACCGAGTGGACGGTATCCGTAACCATAGCCCAGGCCATAACCATAGCCGCCGAATCCATATCCCAACCCGCCGAGCCCGTATCCTAAGCCCAGTCCCAGTCCAAATCCACGGCCGAATCCGCCGTAGCCATATCGTCCGTAGCGCCCGTATCCACCGTATCCGCCACCCCAGTAACCATGGTAATGTCGATGGTTGTAGTAAGCCGGACGGTAGTTATTCGGCCCCAGGCCGATCCGTCTGTTGCCGACATTCACGAAGTTGCGATTGATAATCTGGTTGCGGTCGACATTCGTACGATTGATCGTATTCCGGTTTACCGTGCGATTATTGATGTTTGCATTGACGCGGTTGTTGGTATTCAAATTAGCGCGGGGGCGGATTGTCGTATTGTTACGGACGGCCCCCGGATTGCCGGCAGTGGGAGTGCGGACCCGATTATTAAGATTCGCGTTCACTCCGGCGGCACCGCGGTTAGGCGTCACCACTCGCGGTCCAGTACCAGTCCGAGGTTGCGCGCCGGCACCCACATTGTTGCCGCGTGGCGTCAGATTTGGGCGGCTAAACGACGGAGTTCGACTGGGGGCACGGCCTCCGCCACCTCCACCTGCCGGATGTGGTGCGCCACGTCCCTGAAATCCACCCCCACCCCCACCCCCACCACCACGGCCTCCGCCACCAGGATTGCCCCCACCTCCGCGATTACCGCCGCCTCCGCGATTACCTCCGCCTCCTCCGCCACCACCACGGTTGCCACCGCCTCCGCCACCACGTCCCCCACCGCCCTTCTGAAACGCGCTGACACTGGATTGCTGGCCGCTCACCAGAAGTGACAACGCATCGCCTAAGCCGACGCTCAACGCCAGGCTGCCGGCGAGCGCGATGACCCACTGTCTATATTCAAAAGATTTCATAATTGCCTTCCCGGAAGTTTTTTGGGATCAGATTCGCCTGACGAAGTTCTAGCAGACTAAGGAGCAGACTTCGTCGGTTTCTTATCGTTGTTGTTCTCGTTGGTCTTCTCATCCTGATCTAAAGGATGAGGGGACTTGTGAACCAGAGTGAACTCGGGGCTGTCGGGTGACGCTACGCCTCCAATGACATGGTCTACGGCTTGCCAGGATACGGAGTGATTGTCGATCACTCGATAAATACTATTGCCCGAAGCCAGCTCACCGTCGGAACTCACTCCATTCAATTTCAGGATCCAGGTATCGCCTTCGCGACTCCACGTACCGTCTGCAAATCCGCCTTCGGAATCGAAGATCCAGGCTCGCAGTCTGCCGGACACCGGATCCCACCCAATGCGCTCTGTTCCGCTGAGCACATCTTGTCCGTGGACCTTCATCGTGAAATCGCGGATCAGAAACTTGCCGTTTTCGGTCGGCCGGCACGAGAATGTAACGACTGAGTCGCTGTCCTCGTTGACCCAATCGCCGATCAGAAAACTCAATTGTTCGAGTTGTGTCTCATGAGACGGTTTGACCACGTGCATCTGGTCGCGCACGCTGGCGATCAACCATTGGCCGTCGAGTTTGTTATAGATTGCCGTGAAGTTGCAGTTCGTTTCTAATGTGTCGTGTTCATGAATGACCGTTGTGGTCCCTTCGACGACGGCAACCGTCGGGCTGACAAAACGGAGATCATGCAATTCGGCCTGGAGTTCACAACCCGGATGTTCCGCGAAGAAAGCCGTGAGTGAATCCTGGATGGCTTCTCGACCGTGGAAGACCGCGCCGCTTGAATTGACGTACTCACCGTCCTGCGTGAAATGTTCCGCGACCGCCTGGGGGCTGTCAGAGGCATAAGCCTTCAGCAGGCTTTCGTTGGCCTTACGGATTGCAGCTTCATCGGCCGTAAATTTTGCAGGGACATCGTCCTCTTGATCGGCCGGAGTTTGTTCTACAGGCTGGCTTGCCTTGGCGTCGTCTTTCTCAGCCTTCGCGGCCGGCTTGGTCACGGTTTTGGCTTGCGTGGCAGTTTTTTCCTTTTTGACGGGCGGTGCGTCATCAGCAACCAGTCCGAGGCAAATCCCCGTCACCGACAGTATTGCAGCGGTAATGTATGCGAATTTACGCATGCTGTCTCCTTGTTGAACAACTGCCTGCGGGGCGCAGGCCGACCCTATCAGTCAAGCCAAAATGCGTCTGGCACCCGCTCCTGATAGAGAGGCGGATTTGGACGTCAATTGACATCCAAAGGCCGAATGGGTGCCGACGCGAAACAGTAAAGTGAAGACGTTGTGAATCGGTGCCTCGACGCGCGATTCGTCTCCCGTCATCCCTGAATCTCAGGGGCCACTTGATGTGAAGTCGTGTGATTAGTAATAGTAGTAAACGCCTGCACGAGGACCGTAGTATCCTCGGTAGTAGTATCGGGGGCCCCAGTACCCTCGATAGTAATAGCGCGGGCCCCACCCGCCGCGCCAACCGGCTCGATACCCGTAGTATCCGCCGCGCCAACCCGCACGGTATCCGCCCCGCCACCGCCCCGCTTCCGCTGTCGAACTGTCGAAAGTAACGCAGAACATGGCTGCGAGGACACTCATGATGATGATTAGTTTGCGACTCATTATTGATCCTCCTTCAGGCTTGGTTGAGCGTTAAAGACTGGCCGACGTTACGGGCGAGAATTGCCCTGCGCCGCGTCATTGATTTTGTCGATGACTTTCTCGACGGATTGCTTGATCTTGCCGGCGGCTTGGTCCATTTTGCCTTCGCGCCGCAGCTTGTCGTTGTTGGTAATGGCTCCGGCAGCTTCCTTGATACGGCCCTTGATTTCGTCGCTGGTGCCTGACATGGCGATATCTCCTTTTGAGACTAATGGTGAATACACAACTGGATGACTCAGTTTGCAAACGCCATGCCGGTAAGAAAACGTCCAAAACGCTGCGATATCTGTTACCCGGATGAACGACGAACGCGCATGGCGGTCGTTGGTATGCCAAGTCGTGGTAAAGAATGTGTATGGGCCAGGGCCGTGATCGAAAGCTCGTGCAACTGCTGATTTGAGATGCCCCACGTCCGATTCAGGATGAGCGGTTACGCACACCGAGTACGAAATGCACTCATCGGCTGAAGTTCGGACCGCGGTCATTTGCCGACGGCACGTGTCGAGTTTGACTGCGGGTTGCGGCCAGGCGTGTCTGTTCGAGCGTTTCATCGGCTGTTGAACATGTAAGAGCTTTGGCATGCGAAGCACGCCCCTGCGGCCGGGATAAATGGCAGCGAGGCAGTGGATCATGCATTCCGGGGACACCATCATGCTTGAATGTGGGGAACGACATTCGTGTCCCCTATCGAGGATCTAACCGCTCCTGCGTTCAGTGGGACGCTGCATTGACGATACCGAGGACGTCGGGCGTGCCTGAATCTGATTGCTGTTCATGCTTCACTCCTTGCGCGGCCAGCCAGGTGAATTCGCCGCTGGTGCGAGGTGTTGTGGGACGTAAGGTGATTTGCCATAATCGCGGTTCACCGATGAACTGATCAGCTCGATTGCGCCTTCCAGGCATTCTCTGGGAATCTCGCAATCTCGTCCCGTGAGGAGCCAGAATGCGTTTGCGACTGCATCATTGCGCGTTGGTGTTGGTCTGCATGTGGGGCATTGCCCCAGTGCTTGCCGCAGACAATCCTCCGAATGTTTATACGACTCCTGAAGCCGCAGCCGTCGACCCCGATTTTGCTTTGCAGGGGGAGTACCTTGGTGCGAACGTGGGGGTGCAGGTCATCGCCCAGGGCAAGGGAGCATTTCTCGCGGTCGTTTACCGTGGTGGCCTGCCCGGAGCTGGCTGGAATGGGACCGAGAAGCAAGAGACCGATGAAGACTCGGCGGGAGTAAACGGGCTGATCAAGGACCTCACTTTGAAGAAGGTGGAGCGTCAGAGTCCAACGCTGGCCGCGAAGGCACCGCCGGGCGCGATCGTCCTGTTTGATGGTCAGGATCAGACGCTGAAGCAACGGTGGCTGCCCGGCGCAAGGCTCGAACACGGCTTGTTGCAACCAGGCTGCACTTCGACCGAAAAGTTTCACGATTTCACATTGCACATTGAGTTTCGTTTGCCATACATGCCGCTTGCCCGCGGACAGGCCCGAGGGAATAGCGGCCTCTATTGCCAGGGCCGTTATGAAACTCAAATGCTGGATTCGTTTGGCCTGGCCGGCGCGAATAACGAGTGCGGTGGCCTCTATGAAATAAAGGCCCCGGATGTCAACATGTGCCTGCCTCCGCTGGCGTGGCAGACTTATGATCTGGAGTTTACCGCGGCCCGCTGGGGGGCTGATGGTAAGAAGATCTCTAACGCACGTCTGACCGTGCTGCACAATGGAGTCGCCGTCCAGCAGGATGTGGAACTTCCCGGTTCTACACGGGCGGCACCTCAGCAGGAAGGTCCAGAAGCGGGACCTGTCTATTTGCAGGATCATGGCAATCCCGTTCGCTTTCGGAATATCTGGTTGTTGCCGCGCCAAGCCGAGCGGGAAGCGAAGCGGCCCATCGTCCCGGCCTTCGAGCGGTTCTATGCCTCGACCGGCGCCGACCCCGCCGTTGGCGGCCGGTTCCTGGTGGGTGAGCTGAATTGCATCGCGTGTCATCAGGCTGATCAGCCCCTCACTCAGCACCTGACATCTCGTCCGGCGCCGATTCTGGATGAAGTTGGAAAACGGATTTACCCGGAATATCTGTTGAAATACCTGGCCGATCCACACGGGACCAAGCCCGGTACGCTGATGCCCGATCTACTAAGTTCATTGCCTCCCGCCGAACGGGCGGCGGCTGCGCTGGCCTTAACGAATCTCCTGGTCAGTACGGGGAACGTCCCGCAAATGACGACCGATATCCAGGCGGCCCAGCGAGGCCAGAAGTTGTTTAAAGAGGTCGGGTGTCTTGCGTGTCACGCGGCACCGGATGATCCGAAGACCGCCAGCAGAACGGCCATCCCTCTGGGGAATCTGACTCAAAAATACAGCATTCCCAGCCTGGCAGCGTTCCTGCAGGATCCGCACAAAACTCGTCCGGCAGGACGGATGCCGAACCTGATTCAAGAGAACAAGGAAGCGCTCGATCTGGCGAGCTATTTGATTGGCAATGTCGAGTACAAGCCGAAGAATCCCAATTTGAAGTTCACGGTCTATCACGGAAACTGGAACAACGTCCCCAAGTTTGAGGAGCTCAAGTCTGTCAGACAGGGCGTCGCCGCAGGCTTTGACTTGTTGCCAGCGGGGCGGACCAACGAGTTCGGCATGCGTTTTGAAGGCTACTTGAAGATAGAAAAGGATGGGGATTATACCTTCCATCTCGGCTCCGATGATGGCAGCCTGTTGTTTATTGACGGGAAGAAAGTCGCGGACTCGGACGGCGTGCATCCACACACGGTGCAGACGGGCACCGCGCGTTTGACGAAGGGCATGCATCCTCTGCGCGTGGATTACACGCAGGGGGGAGGTGAAGCGACCCTCACGCTGGAATACGAGGGGGCTGGTATCCCTCGACAGGATATCAATCGAGCCCTGTCGCTGACCGAGAAGGGGCCCGAGTCCCAGCCCGCGACGGATGAACCCGCCGGATTTGTGTTCGATCCGGCGTTGGCGGACAAGGGGCGAGTCCTGTTCACGACACTTGGTTGTGCGAATTGTCATCAGCTGAAGCACGACGGGCAGGCGTTGAAGTCGCTGGTCATTGCGCCGCCGATGAAGCAATTGAAGCCGGGCCAGGGTTGCCTCGCTGATGGTGCGATGGCATCTGAAGTGGCGCAGTCGACAAATAAGTCTGCGGCTGATGTGCTCAACTCGGCTGCAAAATCGCTGGCAGTAGTGCCTCAGTATGATTTGAATTCCAATCAGCGCGTGGCGCTCAGTGCAAGTTTGACTACCGAAGTCCCCCAGGCGGCGCTCGCGCCAAACGAACTGATCAATCAGTCGCTGACGGCCTTCAATTGTTACAGCTGTCATGCGCGGGGGGGGATTGGTGGCCCGACCCGCGATCGCAATCCGCTCTTTCTGACGACGATTCCGGAGATGGGCGATGAGGGACGAGTCCCCCCGCCCCTGGATGGCGTGGGCGACAAGCTGAATCCGCAATGGTTGCTGCATGTCCTGCAGAATGGTGCCAAAGATCGTCCCTACATGCTGACTCGCATGCCGAAGTTTGGTGTGCCCAGGGTGAACGAACTGGCGGCGGCTTTCGCGACGGTCGACCGTCGCGAGGGGAGCGCGGCCGCCAAAATTGCTGAAGCCGAGCACCGCATTAAGGCAGTTGGCCGGCAACTGGTGGGGGACAAGGCTCTGGGCTGTATCAAGTGCCATACGTTCGGTCCACATAAGGCCTCTGGCATTCAGGCCATTAATTTGCATACGATGACTCAGCGAGTCCGTGAAGACTGGTTCCTGCGTTACATGATTGATCCCGTGGCCTATCGTCCGGGAACGCGGATGCCGACCGGATTTCCAGGGGGCAAGGCGACGATCCGCGACGTCTATGAGGGGCATCCAGAAAAGCAATTGGCAGCGATCTGGACCTTCTTGAAAGACGGAAATAAGGCTGGGCTTCCCGAGGGGCTGTTGGGCAATGTGATCGAACTCAAGCCTGAGGGGAAACCGATCCTCTATCGAAATTTTATTGACGGCTTGACTCCTCGTGGTATTGCTGTCGGCTATCCTGAACACGCAAATCTGGCCTGGGATGCCAACAAGCTGTGTCTGACGTTGATCTGGCACGGTCGTTTTATAGATGCCGGCAAACACTGGGAGGGCCGCGGTCCAGGCAATCAAGGGCCCCTGGGTGATCATGTCATGCGACTCGAAGACACCGTCCCGCTGGCTGTTCTGGAATCGCCGAATGCCGAGTGGCCGAAACAAGCCCCGCGTGAAATGAACTATCGTTTCCGTGGTTACGAACTGGATCAAGACGGGCGGCCACATTTTCAGTATGCAGCCCCGACCTTCGCCGTTCGCGATTTCGCCAAGCCACTTGTCGCAGGGAAGGACGCTGGATTCGAGCGGCGATTGACAGTCACGGCCAAGGCTCCTGTCAATTCGCTTTATTTTCGAGCAGCCACTGGAACGATCGCACAACAGGCGGATGGCTGGTATCTGGTGAACGGGGACATTCGCCTGCGGTTGCCGGGGTCTCAGCCTGTGCTGCGCGAGTCCGGGGGGCGGCAGGAACTCCTGGTGCCCGTGGTATTGGTCGACGGCAAATCGGAGATCTTGCAAGAGATTCAATGGTAATCAGCTCCTGGCTCAAGACGGCCGCGAAACATCTCCGGCAGTTGAGTTCCGTCCGTGATGGGCTCGAGTAAATGGGCATCACGATGTCGCTGAATCAGAAGAATTCCAGGCCCTGCTGCACGGGGCCCACCTGAGATAAATATTTTCCAGATCCAAGGATCTCCTCCATGTTTAGAATCTCGACACTCTTCGTTGTCGGAATCACCTTGTTCTCGAGTCTCGCTCCGTGCCCGGCGCAAGAAAAACTGCCTGCCGAGAGCGACTACTACAAGATCACAACGTTTCAAACACCCAAGGACGTTGTGCTGGAAGTGGGCACGGGAACCGGGTCGCTGACGGCCATG
>CAZQUW010000267.1:0-4472 GCA_964596215.1 uncultured Planctomicrobium sp.
CGACCTGATTCCGTACGCGGACCGAGCCTTCTCGGCTCTGATTCTCGACCTCGAGCGACGCGGAATGCTCGATTCGACGCTGGTGATCATGATGGGTGAAATGGGGCGTACGCCACGTGTAACCAAGGAAGCCGGACGCGATCACTGGTCGATGGCACAAAGTGTCTGCTTTGCTGGTGGTGGCGTGAAGCCGGGGCAAATTTTGGGAGCGACCGACAAGCAGGCCGCCTATCCTGCGACTGACCCGATTGGCGTTGCCGATATCTTGAAGACCTTCTTCCACCAGATGGGGATCGATTCGACCAAAGAGTATTACACTCCGCTGGGCCGCCCGGTACCAATCCTCGACGGTGGCAAATTGATTCCGGGGTTGCTGGCCTAGAGTCACCCCCATTTCGACCCGGCGGTGATGAATTGCGGTTGTCCAGATTCGGGCTGCCGTGATTCATCACCGCTGTTTTCTATTCACCCGGTCGGCGACACTCTTCACCATTGCGAGCCGTCACGGCAGGGCGTAGAGTCTGTGAGATCAGGCACTTCAGCGTGTTAAGGTGCCGAAAACGCCGTTCCCGCGAGTCCAGGTTCATGTCAAACACCCACTCAAACCCCACCGCCCATCCCCTCGTTGGCATTATCATGGGGAGTCAATCGGATTGGGAAACGATGCAGCACGCGGCTGACATCCTGAAGCAGTTCGGAGTGCCACATGAATGCCGGGTTGTCTCCGCGCATCGCACGCCGGTCTGGATGCAGGAATATGCGACTTCGGCGGAATCGCGCGGATTGCAGTTAATCATCGCTGGAGCGGGTGGCGCGGCCCATTTGCCAGGCATGGTGGCAGCCCACACCGTGCTGCCAGTGCTGGGTGTGCCGGTTCAAAGCCATGCCCTGAGTGGTTTGGATTCGCTGTTGTCGATTGTGCAGATGCCGGGCGGAATTCCAGTGGCGACCCTCGCCATTGGCAAGGCGGGTGCCACCAATGCCGGCCTGTTGGCGGTCAGTATCCTGGGCAACTCGCAGCCAGAACTGCGGACCAGGCTGCATGCCTTCAGGCAACAACAGACCGACAAAGTGCTGGACAACAGCTGGCCCGACGCGCCTGCCAATGTGCGTCTGTAGCTCCGTAGCCTGACTCTCCAGAGTCGGGCGACTGCGTCTTCATTTCCCTTACAGAATTCGTGGGAATTCGGACTTCAGCCGCTGCCCCTTGGAATTCTTACGACAATCCAAGAGCCGAATAATACGCCCGACTCAGGGACGAATCATGCCGAGGCACACTGATCGTGCTCATGGCAACATTCACCATTGGCCGCACTGGATTCGGTCAGTCCTTCGGCCGACAAGACTCCGGGGGGATTTACGATCTCGAAGCCCAGGTCGGCGATCATTTGATAATCTTCCTGCGGCGTCTGTCCCTTGGTCGTCAGGTAATCACTGACGAAAATTGAATTTGCGGGGTAGAGGCCGAGCGGTTGCAATGATCGCAGCTGCAGTTCGCGACCGCCGGCGATCCGGATTTCGCAGCGCGGATTCATCAGGCGGAACATGCACAAGGCTCGCAGGCAATCGCGCGGTGTCAGGTCTTCGCGACCCTCCAGCGGTGTCCCGTCGATCGGATGCAGGAAGTTGATCGGAATCGATTCGACCTGCAACTCTCGCAGTGAAACCGCGATCTCGACGAGATCACGATGCGATTCGCCCATCCCCACGATGCAACCCGAGCACAGTTCGATACCGGCCTTGCGCACGGCCTGCAGGGTGTCGATGCGATCTTGATAGGTGTGGGTGGTGCAGATGTCGGCGTACATCCGCTCGCTGGTATTAAGGTTGTGATTGACGCGGTCCACGCCCGCCGCTTTGAGTTGCTCGGCCTGATCGGGGCTCAGCAAACCCAGGCAGACGCAAATGTGCATGCCGTAGGTGTCTTTGATTTTCCGGACAACATTACAGACGTGATTCAGCTCGCGTTCATTCGGTCCGCGGCCGCTGGCGACGATACAGAATGTCCGGGCCTGGCTTTCCTTCGCTTTGCGAGCACCTTCAAGCAAAGTCTTCTCGTCCTGGAACACGTAACGATTGACTTCAGTCTCGGCGATCTTCGATTGCGAGCAATAGTTGCAATCTTCGGGGCACAGGCCACTCTTGGCGTTGCGCAGGTAGTAGAGCTGGACCCGATTGGCATGGTAATGGTGCCGGACTCGAAATGCGGCGGCCAGCAACGAGGGAACTTCGACGTCGGGGCAGGCCAGCACCTGCAGGGCTTCAGCCTCGGTTAAATCTTGACCCTCTAATACTTTATCTGCAAAAGAGTCCCAGAGTCGATGTCCAGCAAGTAACATTTCGGCAGCCATAAAAAACTCGTTCCTTGATCCGTTCCAGATTCACAATCGGGCCAGTAGTTTAGCCGCGGGCCTCCAGATGGTCGAGTGGGGGATTATCAATTTTGCGATCCCCTGGATTTGCCTGTCGCTCAGACTCACGTCCCGCAGAAGACATCGCGTATTTTCGGTGCCCATGTACCCCGGGTCACAGCACTTGCAGCGATCCCGGTGAAGCAGATCCATTCATTCTGAGTTGCGAGGGTCGCACCGCCGGGATAACCTGAAGTGAAAATTCACCAACTCTTTTCAGGCCAATGACGTAGAGCATTCCGTCTGACTGGAATTTGCGTTGGTTGAGCGAAAAGGAAATCCCTGTGTTTGTTGTCGGTCCTATCTTCAGTCGCGAGGCCCTGACTGCACCGCGGCAGATTCAGCATTTTGCGGCCCGTGCCGGGTACGTCGCCGCCTTGTTCGTTTTGATGTACACGCTCGGTCAGGTGACGTTTGGCTGGCAGCAGGAACGGCACCTCGGTGATCTAGCGCGGTTCGGTGCGATCTGCTTTCAGGTCTTTTCACTGCTCCAGTTGACGCTGGTCGTCTTCTTTTCGCTGCTGTTTGCGGCGGGGAACATCGCTCAGGAAAAGGATCGCAAGACGCTGATCCTGTTATTGATGACGGATTTGCGCAATCGGGAACTGGTCCTGGGCAAGCTCACTGCCAGCTTGTTGATTGTCGGAGTTCTGCTGGCCGTTTCACTGCCGGCGTTTGCTCTCACGTCCCTGTTAGGGGGCGTGGAGATCCAGCAGATCGGTTGGTCGCTGGCTGTGACGGCCGCCGCGGCGCTGGCCGCAGGTAGCTGGGGAACGCTCATTGCCTTCTGGCGTGAAAAGACCTTTCAGACGCTGGCTTATAGCGTCTTGGGCCTGGTGTTGTTTGTGGGCCTGGTCGAAGCGCTGCGGGCCGCCATCGGTCCGCAGACCATCGCCGGCCAATGGCTGACGCTGGCGAATCCGTTGCGTGGCTTGTTACTGGTCATTGATCCGCTGGCGACGATGAGTCAATCGACGGGAGTCGCCTCGCATCCGCTCAGTTATGTCCTGGCGATGTTGGTGCTGTCGGCCGCTCTGTCAGCTTTCACGATTGCACGCTTGCGCGTTTGGAATCCCTCTGACCAGCGTTCGCAACCGACTGCCCCTGAAGGTGTCTCGGATGCGCGTCGCAAGGCCTATACCCGCACCGTCTGGCACAACCCGGTCATCTGGCGAGAAATCTGTACCAGCGCGTATGGACGCAAGGTGTTTGTGATCAAACTCGCATACCTGGTCGCGTTCCTCGCAGCTGCCTGGTTTGCGTCGCAGGCCCCCAGTGACGAGTTGATCCTGGGCATGATTTCGCCAGCAGGTTTTGCATTTGTCGGTGTGGCCTTGCTGAGCCTGATGCTGATCAATGCTCAGGCGGTAACGTCGTTCACGACCGAACGTGACGCCAAGACTCTGGAATTGCTCCTGGTGACTGATATTACCGCGAAGGAGTTCATTTATGGGAAGCTGGGAGGCATCTTCTGGAACACCAAGGAAGTGATCATCCTGCCCTTATTGCTGGTGATCTCTTTTCTGGTGCAAGGAACGCTGACCGTTGAAGATTTCATCTACGTCAGTCTGGGTTTTCTCGTTCTCGTCGTGTTCGCAGGAATGCTGGGACTGCACGGGGGAATTTCTTTCGACAGCTCGCGTTCGGCCATCGCCAACAGCCTGGGAACCATGTTCTTCCTGTTTCTGGGGATCTTCATCTGTATGATGTTGATTCTGGAAGCAAGGTCGTCGTTCTGGCTGCAGCTGCCGAGCTTCCTGGTGTTTATTCTCGGTGGAGCGATCGGACTGTCGGCATCGTTGACGCACAAGAATCCGTCGCCGGCTTTGACGATGTCCGCCTTTATTCTGCCATTCTTTACGTTTTATGTGATTACCGGCTATTTGCTGCATGAAACGCTGGGCGTGTGGCTGGTGTTGACCGCAACGTACGGATTTACGACGCTGGCCATGCTGATACCGGCGGTCAGCGAGTTCGACGTGGCATTGGGAAGAACCACTGGAGATCGTGGTTAACTCCGGTTTCAGGGGCAGTCATGACCGAATCTGGATCTGGGCCACG
>CAZQUW010000267.1:4572-8459 GCA_964596215.1 uncultured Planctomicrobium sp.
GAACCGTCCTCTGCCAGTCCCGCGAAAGGGAAGGGCTTATGGGCCTTGATGCATCATTCGGATGCAACCGATCCAGATGAACCTACAGCGGTCGTCGATGAGATGCGAACGGCGTTTGAGTCCCCTGTGAAACCGGCGGATAAACGCTTGCGTCAGATGGCCGAGTCCGAAGCTGAAGTCGAGATCGTTGACGAGCCAGTGGAGCATACTCCTGCCAGGCGGATTGACAAGCGACTGCGGCAGGTCGAAGAACTCGAGGTGGAGATCGTTGATGACTCCGGCGAAACCTCAAGCGATGATAACGACCAGCCACGTAAGAAAATTGACCGACGACTGCGCCAGCTGCAAGAGCCGGAGGTCGAAATTGTCGACGAGTCAGCCGATGATCAGGGGCCGGTTGACGAGGAAGTCGATCGGCGGCCGGTGGCTGACACTCCTTCCCGGCCACGCATCAGAGGAATTCCCTCGCCACTGCTTCAGAGGCCATCGGAGGATTTGCCGGATGAAGTCGTCTCCGCAATGCCGGTCGAAGCCCGTCCGCGGTTTGCATTTGGCAAAGTCGGTCGTTCGCGAACCGCCTTGTGGAGTGTCATCCTGGGCGCGTTGTCATTGCCGATTTCCTTGATTGCCATTTATCCGGCCATCTGGAGTCGCATCCCGGCGTCGATCATTGGCTTCGCAGCCTTGCTGTTGGGATTTCTGGCACTTGGCGAATTACAGCGCAGCGGCCATAAAGGACGCGAACTGATTCTGGCCTATGCGGGCATGGCTGCGGGTCTGCTGGCCATGTTTTCCGGGCCATTGATCTACGCGCCGCTGGACGTCTATGGGCAGTGGAGCAATTCATACACTGGCGCCCATCTGCAGCAGATCGCCATGGCGACTGAGGCCTACGCGCACCTCAATCACAGTTATCCGGCGGGAGGCCTGTTCAAAGAAGTTCCCGGCGGCCGAGACCTGGAACCGCTCCATGGCTGGATGACGTTGTTGCTGCCGCATCTTTCAGATGGCGCGGCGATTGCAAGGCAAGTTGATCTGAACAAGCCGTACTTTGATCCCGCAAACCTGCCGGCCATGAGTCAATCCGTCCCGGTGTATATGGCCGCAGGAGGGCCCACCAGTTTGATTCAGGGGAAGTATGGTCCCGCACATTTCGCCGGGGTTGGTGGCCTGATCAGTCTGCCTGACGGCAGTGTGGCACATGCGGGAGTATTTGATGTCAACAGCGAGACCAATCGCGATGACGTTACGGATGGGCTTTCCAATACGATGATTGCAGGCGAGGTCTCGAACAACTATCCCGCGTGGGGGGAGCCCCATAACTGGCGGCAGATTGGCAAAGGACTCAACCGTGATCCGGAAGGCTTTGGTAATTCGCGGCACACCGGTGCGATGTTTCTGATGGCTGATGGGTCAGTCAGATTCCTGCCGAACAACACGGACCCGAAAGTCTTGGAAGCCTTGAGCACGCGGGATGGGGCAGACCAGCCATAATCGTCGCGACCATCGCTACGATCTCACATAAAATGGAATCAGCGCGATTGACGACTATCCGCGATGCGGAGCGCTGTTCTTGACGTCGCGACTGACCATCAGCGTCGGGATCAGGCGGCTGAGTTCAGCCCGCATTCGAGAAAGCGGATGCTCCGGGAACTCGCGGTCCCAGCGCTCTTCGTCGGCCATGCAATGCCGGGCAACGTGCGGATCTGCCGGCGATTGTTCCAGGCCAAACCAGAGGGCCTGGCAGTCAGCACCGGGCGGTTGCGACTCATGCAGCCAGCTCCAGACGTGTTGCCCGCGTACCTCGTCCCCAGGGCGTTCCAAGGCTTGCAGTCGAATCGAATAGCTGAAGTCACGGTAGGGCAGGAATAGCATACTTACATAGCCCCAGCCACCGCTGGCGAGCATCGTCTTGAAGATCAGCTTTCCGACGGACACCCCTTTAACCTGCAGTAAATCGAGCGACAGGATAGTGCCACCCGACGCCTGCAGTTGCTGCGTATGGTAGTCCTTCAAGGCCTGGATACGAAACAAGCTGGGCATCTGCGGGGCAACAGGATTGAAGCGAATCGACAAGACATCGCCACACGCGTTTCCCCAGGTCCGGCGGTTTTCCGCGGACTCCTCACGAGGCTCCCAGCCATTGGTATCGAATTGGACGTCATCGAGAGCAGGCATCGGCACTTACTTATAAACGCTGACAAAACCTCTGCGTCAGTTCAGAATCGCTTGAAATACTGCGGTTCTGAACTTCCCACAACGGGTCTTGTCAGGGGGGCTAAATTCAGACCCGCATCGCCCGGGCGATGCGGGCAATCGGGACCCAGGAGTTCACAAAAAATGGATGCATCAACAGGCGTGCCGAGACTTTAAGGTCAAGTATGACACGCAGATATCGAGGCCGTGAAGGATGGCGTATACCCCCGTTGCTGGAAGCATATGTCAGTCTAGCGAAACATCAAGCCGGCACTGGGCTCAGGCGTTGACGAGATCTCGGCAAGTCAGGAATTCAATGAACAAACAGCTGTTGCCGGAAGTTCACGTCAGTCCATCATACTCGAATAGATCGGACTAAACAGTGTGCGACACACCGGGAATGCAATTTTCCTCGGCGCGCTCAAATTTCTAGGGGATAACCCTTACGCGGCCAGCACATTTATGCGTCTCGGCACCGCTCAAGTGTTGAGATTCAACAACTTGCCAGTGCTGTCGCCCAGCTTTTCCGTAGAAACTCCCAGGCGTTCCAGCAGGGAGAGATAGAGATTCGCAATGGGCGTCTCTTTCTCGTAGCGCACGTGGCGGCCTGTGGTGATCGTCCCCCCACCTTTGCCGAACAGGACGACCGGCAGGTCGTCATGATTGTGGGCATTTCCGTCGCCGATGCCGCTGCCGAACACCAGCATGGTGTTATCAAGCAGCGTGCCGTTACCTTCCTTGACGCTCTTCAGTTTCTCCAGCAGCCGCGCGACTCGCTGGGCATGGAAGACATTGATCTTCTTAATCTTCTGCTTTTTGGCTTCGTCGTTGCCGTGATGCGACAAGTCGTGATGACCTTCCGGGACATCAATGAACGGATAACTGCGACCGCTGCCCTCGTTGGCGTGCACGAAAGTCACGATCCGCGTGGAATCGGTCTGCAGGGCCAGGGCCAGCATGTCCGCCATCAAGTCGATGTGTTCGGCGTAGCTCTTGGGAATTCCCTTTGGAACGACAACGTTATCAATCCCCTGGACCGTTGCGGTAATCTGTGTGCGGCGCAACCGTTCCTCGATTTCACGCACCGAATTCAGATATTCATCGAGCTTCCGGCGATCCGCGAATCCCAGTTTCTTCTGGAGTCGATTGGCATCATCCAGCACGAGATCGAGGACGCTGGTGCGGAAACTGCGCTCGGTCGCCTGAGCCACGTCTTTGGTGGGTTGTGCCGAATCACCAAACAGTCGCTCGAAGACGGCCCTCGGGTTGATCTCTTTGGCGACGGGAGATGACTCGGTTCGCCAGGCGATGTTGTGTGAGTATGCACAACTGTAGCCGGAATCGCAGTTCCCAGCTTGAGCGCCCGCATCGCAGCCGATTTCCAGGGACGCAAACTTGGTGTGCTTGCCGACATGCTGCGCGGCCACCTGGTCAACTGATACGCCGACCTTGATATCCGCCCCGTGCGTCTTGCGTGGTTGAGAACAGGTCAGGAATGCAGACAACGCCCGCGCGTGATCGCCGCCCCCGTCGCCGTTGGCGCGCGCCTTGTCCAGGGTCAGATTGCTCATGACCAGCATGTCGTCCCGGAATTCCTTGAATGCATTCAGAATCTCGGGCAGCTCAAAACTGGTTCCCTCCTGCTTGGGGGTCCAGTCAGCCATGTTCATGCCGTTGGGCGTATAGATAAA
>CAZQUW010000268.1:0-8442 GCA_964596215.1 uncultured Planctomicrobium sp.
CACTACTGATTCATCGGGACGGACGGGCCTGGAGACCCGTCCCACGATCTGGTTGAGTTCTACCACTTCCAGCCCGACTTCCCCTTCAGATTGCGAATGCATTCTGCCGGCCAGCCCCCTTGCGACAGGGTGACGATGGTCTCGGCGAACCGGACGGCGATGTCGTAGTTGCTTTCCTGATCCAGCCCGGCCACGTGACCGCTGAGCAGAATGTTTTCCTGCTTCAGCAACGGGCTGGTCAGCGGCAAGGGTTCCTGGTGGAAGACATCCAGGCCGGCTGCGGCCAGCTTGCCCGATTGCAGGGCCTCGCACAGGTCATCTTCGTTGATCAACTGACCGCGACCGGTGTTGATGATAATCGCCCCCTGCCGCATCTTGGCGATGGTCGATTTGTTGATCAGATTGAAGGTTTCGGGCGACATGGCCAGGTGCAGCGAAATGAATTCGCTGCGGGCCCACAGATCGTCGAGCGAGACGTATTCGACGTTCCATTTTTCGGCAAAGGTGTGGTTCGGATAGAGGTCATAGGCGATGACTTTCATGCCCAGCCCGACCGCCTTGGGAACGACCGCCTGCCCGATGCGGCCCAGACCCACGATGCCCAGTGTCTTCCCCGCAGCACGAGGAAACGCGACCCGTTTCCAGCGCCCCTGGCGGACCTGCTGATCGAGACCCGGGAAGCCGCGGGCACAGGCCAGCAGCATGGTAATGGTGTGTTCGGCGACCGATTCGTCCAGCACGCCGGGGGTGGTGGTCACGGCGATGTTGTGGTCGTCGGCGGCGGCCAGGTCGACCGCATCGAAGCCGACTCCGCGGCGGGCGATCACGCGCAGCTTGGGGAGTGAAGAAATGACGCGGCGCGTGTAGGGTTCAGAACCGGCGACGACGGCATCGCAGTCCTGCAGGACGGCGATCAAATGGTCTTCATTGAACATATTTGTGCCGACCGGCGGCAGAACGACCTCAAATCCGGCGCGGTTGAAGATCTCGAGATGCGGGCCTTCGTCTGTATTGAGCGCAGTACAAGCAACCTTGGGCATCGAAGTCAGACTCCGTTGGGGAGAATCTTAGATTGAGTTGGGACGACCGTTTGGCAGAGTATGTGAAATGATCGGTGGCCGCAACGGAGGCTTGTCATGACGAATGACGAAACCAGAATGACGAATGAATGACCAATGTCGAATGACCAAATCCCGATCGATCGTGCGGACATGGGGAATTGGTCATTCGACATTCTTTCGTCATTCGGACTTCGTCATTCGTCATTTTGGGGCTGCCAGATCCAGGCACATCAGGTGGTCTTCGCACCGTAAGTAGAGTCGTTTGCGCGACAGGACGGGGGCGGCCCAGCTGGGGTATTTCATGCCGGGGAATTTGACTCGGGAGATTTCCTTGAATTCCTTCGGATTGACCTCGACCAGTGCCAGCAGGCCGCGTTCGCCGAGGACGATGAATTTGCCTTCGGCCATGATGGCCGAACCGCGGCCGTAGTAGCGCGAGGAACTGGCTTCGACGTCATTCGGGTCGTCCGGGATGTCGGGGGGCAGTCCGTCGGTTTCCCAGGCGATGTCGCCGGTTTTCAGATCGATGCAGCGCAGCCGGGCTTCACCTTCGTGGCGGCCGCTGAAACCATACAGATAGCCGGCATGATGAATGGTCGTGGACCAGTGGGTCTGCAGGTTGCGGCTCTTCCAGATTTCGACGTAGCCTTTACCATCCGGCTTGATCTTCAACAGCGCGGCGCCGGCCTTGTAGGCCGCCGACAACAGGACCTCGTCGCCGATGATGACCGGCCGGGCGGCATTAACCGATTCGAAGGAATCCGAGCGGAAGAAGTAGCTGAAGCGGACTTGGCCATCGGTCGGGTTCAACGAGACCAGGCCGTCGCGCATCAGCGAGAAGACGTGGTCGTGGCCGTTGATCCGGGCCTCGATCAATGAGGAATAGCTGGCCAGTTTGTCGTCCAGCTGCGATCCGTCGGGTGACTTCCAGGTCTCCTTGTTGACGTTCTGCCAGACGGTTTTTCCCGTATCGGCATCGAAGGCGACGACGCCGGCGTTCGGTTCGCCGCCGACCATGACGATCAGCAATTTGCCGTGCAGAATGGGGGTGCTGCCCACGCCGAAGAAGGCATCGGGAATCTTCCAGTCGGCGGCCGTGTCGCGCAGCCAGATCTGTTTGCCAGTCTGCAGGTTGAGGCACAGCAGCTTGCCTTCCGCGCCGAAGGTGTAGCAGCGGTCGGCGGTCAATAGGGGGCTGCACCGCGGGCCGTTGTTGTAACCGTAGGGGTCGGAGAAGTTGCTTTCGTAAGCGTGACTCCAGATGGGCTTGCCCGTGTCAGCGGTCAGGCAGTCGACGATCTCTTCGTTGCGGACGCGGTGATGGATGACGAGGCGATTGCCGCGCACTGAGGGCGCGCTGTAGCCGGTGCCGACCGATTTCTCCCAGACCACGGGGGGGCCTTTCTCTGGCCATTTGGCGAGCAACCCGGTTTCGCTCGAAGTACCATCGTCGCGGGGCCCGAGGAATTTCGGCCAGTCTTCACCCGGACGCGTTGCCTCGGCGACCTGCGGTTCGGCGGCAGCTGCGGCAGTGGCGGGTGCAGGCTCGGCAGCGGTGTCGACTTGAGCCCGCGCCGCCGGTTCGGGCGTGGCGGCCTTCTGATCTGCAATTTGGGCGGCATCTTCGGCGTTGGCACATCCGAATTGCGATACGCTCCAGGTGACCAGCAGCATCGCGTACCAGGTATTCTTCAAGCGATTCACAAGACCCTCGCAGTTGGCAATTTTCTAAGATTTCTCGAACTCATCAACAGTGATGGATTGAACTCCGAAACGGCCGGGGATGCAACCTCAGTCAGCCTGGGAGTGGTCACGAAACAGAATTCGAAACCTCGATGATCCGCCGAATGATCTATGTTTCGGTGTCGGTGATTTGTCTGGCTGCGGCGCGGCTGAGGCGGTCGGCCCAGTAGGTGGGGTTGGGAAGTCGATGGGATCGATTGAGCCGGCAAACCAGATCGGTGGCGGTGGCCAGATCCATGCGATGGCCGGGGGAGAAATACAACGGCCTGGTGCTGGTGAGGGGACGCAGGGCTGTGCCGACGACTTGGCCCTCATGGACAATCGGACGCGTCTCACCGGGGGTGATGTGTTTGAGGTCAACCTGACCCAGGGGGAGTGTCTTGCCGACCCCAATCGTTGACAGTCCCGTAACAATGCCCAGGTGGGAAGCGATGCCCATCTTCCGTCGATGCAGTGTTCCGTGTCCGTCAACGAACAGGATCCGCGCGAGCTTGCCGGCGGATCTCGCGGCTTCCAGCACGGGAAGGATAATGGGAATTTCACGCAATGCCAGGAACCCCGAGATATAGGGGAACCGGACCTCCTGCTCGTGAGTTGCCGACCACACGAGTTCGCCGGTGGCGATGTCGATCAGCACATAGGCGGCGACGGCGCGGTGCCGCGCGCCGTACGAGACATCGACCCCTCCGACCAGCTGGGCCGGTTCGCTGCTCCCCGGGCCACCGCCGCCCGCCAGGTGGGTGCGGACGTCGTCGGGCAGGACCAGCGAGACCGTTTCTGCGACCGTGGTTTGCCAGTCGGCCAAGATGCTCAGTGGAGACGATGTTTGGAAGGCCTCCACCGCGTGGCGGGTGAGGTCGACCTGGCCGGAGACGACGGCGATGCCTTCGGCTTCCAACAGTTCGGCCTGCTCAGCAGCGGTGCGGGCCCGGTAATCACCGAGCGACCCGTCGGCCCGCACGACGCGATGCGTGGGGCAGTCGTCGGTGGGGGGCTCGGCAAGCAGCCAGCTGGCCACCCATTTGGCCGCGTGCACGCTGCCCAGCGCCTGGGCCAGTTTTCCATAGGTGGTCACCCGGCCGCGGGGGATTTGTACCACCAGGCTGCGTAACGCGGCCGGCAGATCGGGGATCTGGGGCATCGCGGCGGCAAATTGTTGAGATCTGGCCACGCGGCAGGGTTGTCCTGTGGGGATGCAAGAAACAGAATGCAGGCGTCTGAACGTGCCGCTGGCCGAGGGGGTGTCCCGATCCCGAGGCCGGCCGCGACGACTTTCCATCCATGATAGCAATCGCCGCCGGAGATCAAGCACGGCGGACCAGCCCGACCGATGTCCCATGCCTGCATCACTTAATGAAAATCCGCCCGGCATCCGTCGGATGACCCCCGCGGATGTGCCAGCGGCGCTGCAATTGACCGTCCAGGCAGGCTGGAATCAGACGCCGGCGGATTGGTTGCGGATGATCGATCTGGAACCGCAGGGCTGCCTGATGGCTGAGGTTGATGGCAGGTTGGTGGGGACGACGGTGTGCTGCACGTTCGATGATATTGCCTGGTTAGCACTGGTCCTGGTCGACACGGCGCTGCGTGGCCAGGGGATCGGCCGGCGGTTGGTGCAGGCCGGGTTACAGTACGCCGACGACTGTGGCGTGCGGACCGTACGGCTGGACGCGACTCCGCTGGGGCGTCCCGTTTATGAACGACTCGGTTTTCAGCCGCAGTTCGAGTTATCGCGCTGGGGTGGCATTCCCACGGGTGCGGGGCGCAGTCCTGTGCTCCCGGTTGTCGAAATGCGCGCCCCCAACGAAGCCGGCTGCGAGTCCCTGTGCGAGTTGGATCGCCGGGCGACCGGGACTAACCGAGCCAAGTTGTTACGCCGCTTGTTTACCGAATCGCCACCCGTCATGGTGACCGGCCCCGGGGGACTGGTGACCGGCTTCTTGACTCGCCGCGTGGGACGGCTGTCGACGCAAATTGGCCCGGCGATGGGGTCGCGCGAGGTCTGTGCCGGATTGCTGCGGCGCGAACTGGATGCGTTCCGCGGTCAACCGGTGATTGCTGATATTCCCGTCGATCACGCGGAGCTGAATCGGGTGGCTCAACAGGCTGGGTTGACCGTCCAGAGGAACTTGTTGCGGATGTATCGCGGTGAGCCTGTCGTCGAGAACCCCGAGTTGTTCCAGATCAGCTCTGGCGGTGAGCTCGGTTGAGTGTTCTCGATGCGGGGCTGCCACGTCGCCTCGGAATCACGGATTCGCTTTGGCACCCTGCAGGACATCAGACATCTCACGTTTGCTTTCCCAGCGTTTGGGAAGTCCCTCGGGGGTGTAGCGAATCAGGATGAATTCCCACTTCTCGTAGGGGGACAGGTCGAGATGCTGTTTGGCGAGGGCGAGGGCATCTTGTTCCATCGTTGAACGCAGCTGCTTGTTTTCGGGGGTGTCGAGCGACGGGTCGAAGTCGACGGTGAGCGCGATGCGCAACTTGTTCGGGCCGCGGCCCCGTTCTTTGCCCCCTTCGACCCGCGGGGATGTTTCCCGCTTGAAGCGTTGCACCAGGGCATGCCGTAACGGCATGAAGGGGCGATTGTTGAAATACGTGTAAAGCCACATGAACGACGTCGTAAAGATGCCGAAGGCGAGGATCGCCAGGACGACATACTTGCCGGGAATGCCTGGTTCGTCAGGTTGGGCGGGGATTTCAGATGACATTTCGGGGAACTGATTTCTGTAGTCTGAAGACAAGTATGGGAGTGCATCGGCTATCAGCCGCAACGCAGCCAGCGGGCTGACGCTGCAGTCAGGTCTACGCTGCGGGGTGCACCCAGGTTCCGGTGTGACCCGATTCGACGAGGGCTTCGATGACCTGCATGTTCGCCACGGCGTCGGTAATCGGTGTCGGCACCGGCGTGTTGTGCAGGATGGCCTGCGACATCAGGTCGCCTTGAATGGTGTATTGATCGCAGGTGGCCAGGACGATTTCCGAGGTACTGCCCGCGGTGACATGCCACATCTTGCAGGGACGATCGGGGGGCGCGTTGAACGGGATTTCAATTTCGATCCGACCGGTCGTGCCGACGATGTGGACTCGCTGGTAGGGGAAGAGTTGCGTGCTGCAGGTAAAGGTGGCTGTCCCGGTGCCGAAATCCAGGATGGCCGAGGCGATGCGGTCGGTATTGAATTCCGGGTCGTATTCCACCTGGCCGAAGACGCGTTGTGGTTCGCCGTGGAACATAAACCGCGACAGCGAAATGGGATAGCAGCCGATATCCATCAGTCCTCCGCCCCCAAGATCCGCGATGTTGCGGATGTTGCCGGCATCGGTGTTGAAGTACGAAAAGAACGCCTGAATCGTGCGCAACGTCCCAATCTGCCCCGTAGCGACCAACCGTTTGGCCGTCACCCATTGTGGATGATGGCGATACATAAAGGCTTCCATCAGCTTGAGATGCCGGTGATGCAGGCCGGCCTCCACCAGCAACTGGCCCTCGCTGGCCGACAGGGCGATCGGCTTTTCGCACAGGACATGCTTGCCCGCCTGGAGTGCCCGGATCGACAGCGGCACGTGCAGATGGTTGGGCAGTGGATTATAGATGGCGTCGATGTCCGGGTCGGCCAGGAGTTCCTCGTACGAGCCGTAAGCCTTGGCCAGGCCCAGTCGCTGTGCGGCCGCGGTGGCCTTATCGAGAGACCGCGAGGCAATTGCGACGACTTCGGAAAACTGACCCCGTTGCATCGCCGGGATGACCTTCTCGGTCGCAATCTTCGCGACCCCCAGCACGCCCCATCGCACCTTGTTCTCGCTCATTGGAAGACTCTTCTACCGCTGTGATGTCCGGAATGTTGTGCACGCCCACTCATACTAGCCCGAAGCGCGAGCGAGTGCATCTCCGTAGTCTGACTCGGTCGAGTGACACGCTGTCCTGAATTCCATTTCCAAATCATAGGACAGAGGGAAACCCAGAACAGACACAACCGGCGGCAAAGCGCGCCGGTATCGGGAGCTGCACCTGGCGCGATCTATGCCTGGTCAATGTGCCGGGCCTGGCGTTTGGGGAGCGACCGCGGGGTGACATTCCGCGGCGGCAGCGGTTCGTGGATGTAATCGCGCAGGTATTGCGGGCGATCGTTCCGGCCACCACGCTGGTAGTCTCGCCACAGGGGCATGGCGACCGTGGCGGGGGCATGTCCGGCCACATCAGTCAGATAACGGAACAGCAACTCCGACAGCTGCGTCAGGGCGATGCCGTTTGTCCGGTGCGTCGTCGCGAACAGCCAGTCGGACCAGCGCAGGAACGACCAGAAGGGAGATTCGTCCCCCCAGATCAGCGGGGTCGATTCAATGAAATTGCCGCTGTTGGCGACCAGGTCCCAATAGCGTGACAGCCTCCGCATTCGCTGCATCGAATCAAAGTCGATCAGGCTGTTGGCGAGGATTTCATAGGGCGAATACGCACTGTAACGCAGCTGAAAGGCATCGTCGTGGCGGATAATCGGCGTGCCACGCAACCGCTTCAACATGCCGATCTGGATCTCCTGGGGATGAAGTCCGACCAGCCGGTCAAATCCGACCCCGAAACTCGCCATGTCCTCGCCGGGCAGCCCGACGATCAAGTCCGCATGGACATGCACGCCGGTGTGCTCACGCAGCCAGGTCAAGTTGGCGAAGACTTTGTCATTGTCCTGCCGCCGGCTGATCAGATCGCAGACTTCGGGATTGAAGGTCTGAATGCCGACTTCGAACTGCAGCATTCCGGGGGGAAAGCGGGCGATGATTTCGCGCAACTGCTCGGGGAGGCGATCAGGGATCATCTCGAAGTGCAGAAACAGATCGGGCTGCAGCCGGGCGAGGAAAAATTCCAGGATCGAGCGGCCGACGTGCAGATTCAGATTGAAAGTGCGGTCGACGAACTTGAACTGGCGGACGCCGCGCGTCAGCAGCCGGTCCATCGCCTGCAGAAAGTCCTCGAGACCTGTCTGCCGCACCGGAATATCCAGGGCCGACAGGCAGAATTCGCACGTAAACGGGCAGCCGCGTGACGCCTCCACGTAGATGACTCGCTGGGCGATGTCTTCGTCGGTATAGAGGTCATACGGCAGGGCCAACCTGGAAAACTGCGGCAGCTCGGCGGGGATGATTTTTTCGGCGGGAGCCAGGCCCGACAGGATTTGTTCGCAGACCCGGGCCAGTGTCAGGTCGGCCTCACCGGTAATGACGTAATCGGCGAGCTCGACAATCGGCTGGCCCTCGGTTTCGTAGCTGACTTCGGGGCCGCCGAGAATAATGATGATGTCGGGTCGCACCCGCTTCAGGTCGCTGACCAGCCGCGTCGCCTGCTCGATGTTCCAGATATACACACCCAGCCCCACGATGCGCGGATTCTGGGCCAGCAGTGTTTCCAGAATATCGACCGGTCGCTGACTGATTTCAAACTCGACGATGGCGGCCCGCTGTTGCAGGGGCCCCAGGTTGGCCAGCAAATACCGCAGCCCGAACGCGCAATGAGCGTACTTGGCGTTCAATGTCGTCAGGACGATGTCGGGCATGAGAGCAAAACGGGCTGGGCCTGTGGGTGAGATTTTCCAGCTTGCAGCATACCGGATGGGAGTAGTCGCTGGCCACAGCATCCCCGCGGAGA
>CAZQUW010000269.1:0-8433 GCA_964596215.1 uncultured Planctomicrobium sp.
GCGGTGACAAACACACCGGCAAAATGGTTCTGCAACAGGTCGGCCAGGGCTTCGACGGCGGGGCGTTCGGTGGCGTAGTGGCCCGGCAAGATCAGCGCCAGGCCGCTGTCACGGGCACGCAGGCAATCATGAAACCGGGCTTCCCCGGTGAGTAACGCGTCGCAGTCTGCCGCCAGGGCGTCGGGGATAAATTCCGCTGCTGCTCCGCACGCGATGCCCAGCCTGCGGATCGTGGCTGCTGGCGGGCCGACCCGTTGCAGGCTGGGGATGTTTAACAGCTGCTTGGTTGATTCGCACAGTTCATCCAGGGTACACGGTTGGGGCAGATCACCGAACCGCCCCGCACCGGAAGCCCCCTCTAACAGAGGAGTCATAGAATTGACGGGGTTCGGCTTGATCCGCAACGGGTGCACGGTGAGCAGTCCGAAGCGTTCGGCCAGTTGCTGATTGATCCCGCCGCGGGCACTGTCGAACGCCGTGTGGGGGCTGTACAGCGCGATCCCCGCGCTGATCAGTTTCAGCAGCATCGCCCCTTGCGGGTCGCTGGCCACGAGTCGCTGGACGGGTTTAAAGAGCATGGGATGATGCGACACGATCAAGTCGACCCGCAATGCGACAGCCTCCGAGACCACATCCGGGGTGACCGTCAAACACGTCAGAATGCGATTCACCGGGCGCGCGGCATCGCCGACCAGCAGGCCCACATTGTCCCAGGGTTCAGCCAGCGTCAGCGGAGCAAACTCGCTGAGAAAGTGTGTGATCTCGGCAATTTCAGTCATCGGCAAACTCATTTACAAACAAGGGGATGAATCGGCCCCATCCTAGCCCGAAGTGCCCGTGACTGCATCTCCACAAAGCAACCGCCGGGCCGGGATCGCGTGGTGGGACTTCGATCAGCCTGTTCCTGATTCGTCCCCCGCGTCTTGTTGCGATGTTGCACATGAGGCGAAACTTCACCACGCGGGGTCCACGCGCGTGGTGTTCCGGCAACGCGACGGGGGATGGCGGGGGGCCTGATTCAGTTCTGGAACAAAGTGTAACTGCTGTGGCTGCAATGTGTTGTGGTTGAATGTACGTAATTCTGAACATCGTTGGCATTCAATTTGTAAAGGAGATGGTCAGTGCCGTGTTAAGCCGCTGTTACTTCCGTCAAGAAAATGTGGCCTATGTCTGGAATGTCTCTTCTCCTGCTCTCTTCCGATGACCACTGGACGCAAGGCGTGGCCGAACGCCTGATCCCAGGCATCGAGGCGGTACACTGCCGCTCGCTGAAAGACGCCGCCGAGGCGCTCGCTCAGCACCAGGTCTGGGGTTGCCTGGCGGACTTCCGCACCATCATTGTCGGTGGGCACGCGGAAGAACGTTTCCTGGAAATGGTCCATGGACGCTTCCCCGAAGCCGGGCTGTGGCTGGCGACGACTCAGCCCTGCCCCGAACCGATCGAACGCTTCTGTGCCTGTCATCAGGTAGTGCGGTTGACCACGACGACTCCTGACGTGGTCTCCGATTTAATCAATGGCCGGCTGCAGGCCGAAGTGTCCGCTCCCATCGTGGCGAATACTCCGAAGCAGGCCCCCCCGCAGACGGAATCGGCTACCACGCTGACCGGCCTGACTCGCCGCTTTGAAACCAATACACCTAAAGCCAAGTCGATGCTGGCGGATCTCGAAATCGCCGCCAAGCATGACGTCACAATTCTGCTGATCGGCGAAACGGGAGCCGGCAAGACCTTCTTGTCGCGACTGATTCATGAAGTGTCGCCGCGCCGCAATGAACCGTTCCTCACGGTCGCTTGCGGGGCCCTGCCCGCGGACTTGATTGAAAGCGAATTGTTCGGTCATGTGCGAGGTGCCTTCACCAGTGCGCATGCTGACAAAGATGGCAAGTTCCTGGCAGCGGGACGAGGCACCATACTGCTGGACGAAATCGACGTTCTTGGTCCTGAGCAGCAAGTCAAGCTGTTGCGGGTGATCGAATCGGGCGAGTTCGAACCGGTGGGCTCGAACCGGACCCAACGGTCACAAGCCCGGCTGATTGTGGCGAGCAACCTGGAACTGCAACCTCTGGTGCAGCAGGGCAAGTTCCGCCCGGACTTGTACTATCGGTTGAATATGCTGAAATTCGAACTGCCCCCCCTGCGGGCCCGCAAACCGGACATCATCCCGCTGGCCCAGCGCTTCATCGCCGAACTGTCGGCCAGGCACAACATCAAGATTGAACGCGTGGATGACAGCCTGCTGACGGCCTTGTACAACTACCCATGGCCGGGCAATGTGCGTGAACTGGAGAACGTCATTCAACGAGCGGTCATCTATTGCCGGGATGGTCTGCTGACGGCTCAGCAGTTGCCCTCTTATATCCTGCTGGGGATCGCCGGGCCCACAAATGATGCCTCGGTAACCCTGGACTATACGCCTGCCGTGCCCCAACCTGCCGCCGGAAACTCCAGCGTCCTGGGGAAGCAGATTGCCTTCACCGAACGTGACATCATCGAGCAGGCTCTGTTCAAAAATAACTATAGCCGGACGAATACGGCCAAGTCGCTCGGCATCAGCCGGGTCACCCTTTACAACAAGATGCGAAAATACGGCATGACCAAGTAATGACCAGGTGAAAGCTCGCGGGCCAACGATTCCCTTCGAAGCGACAGAGCAGCAGCCCGGCAGTCTAATCACTGCCGGGTTGCTGCGTTTGCAGATCCCGACGAGCACGTACCGCAAACGATTGCATTCCCCCTGATTCTTTTACAAAAGCATTGGCTTACGCTTCGGGCTGGTGACTGCGGAAGTTAGAATCCACATCGTTCAGTGTTCCCGGCCGCGCACTCCGCGAGGACTTCATGAGTGACTTCATCTACACGTTGAACTGCAGCACGATCCGCCCCGTGCCCGTGCTGCAAAAGATCAAGATCGCAGGCGAAGTCGGCTACAAGGCGATCGAACTCTGGCACGACGATCTCGACGCCCATATCGCGCGCGGCGGAACACTCGCCGAAGTTCGCAAGGCGCTCACTGACAACGGTCTGACGGTCCCCACGACCATCTATTTGAAGGGCTGGTTCGAAACCACCGGCGACGAGCACCGGAACGAACTTGCCGAATGTCGCCGTCGGATGGAACAGGCGGTTGAAGTGGGCGCCATCCATGTCATCGCCGGCCCCCCCATGGGCTTTGCCGATCACGACCAGGGAGCCCGTAACTATCGCGAACTGCTCGAACTGGGGCTCCGCATTGGTGTGAAGCCCGCCATGGAGTTTCTGGGTTTCGTCGAGGATCTCAACACGATTGAATCCGCCCTGGAAATCATCACCAAGGCCGATCATCCCGCAGGGACTCTCGTCCTGGACCCCTTTCATATTTTCCGTGGTGGCGGCTCAGTCGAAAGCATTGCCCGGCTGAAGCCGGAGCAGATCGCCATCTGTCACTTCAACGATGCCCCGGCCGAACCCCCGCGCCTGCAGCAACACGACCACGACCGCGTCTATCCCGGCGATGGTCATCTCGACCTGCCACGCCTGCTGAAACTATTGCGGCAGGTCGGCTACTTCCGCTGGCTGTCACTGGAACTCTTCCGCGAAGACCTGTGGGCCAGCGACCCCTATGAAGTGGCCCGAGTCGGCCTGGAGAAAATGCGAGCCGTCGCCGAGGCGTAGCTAGACGACAGGTGTTTGGACGGGTCGCCAGGACCGTGAGACCCCGTAATCATCCGGCCCGAACACCCGCCGCGCCTCGCGAACGTCGCGCAGCGCACGGGCTGCCTGTAAGTTGCTATCTCAAATTGCCAAAGATCGAAGAGGTAGCCAACCGAGCACGACGCACTGATCGCGCGGCTCGGTTGGCGTGTCAATCAGCGGGCTACGGGCAACACGACCCGTCCCGCGAGATTCCCCTGGTTACTTGATGGACGCCGTCTGATCCGGCAGGCCAAAGCAATACAACTGACTGCCCAGCCGGGCGTAGATGCGGCCATTTACGATTGCCGGCGTGCTGTGCCCGTCGGCATCGAACTTCGCTGCGGAGAGCTCTTCCCATTGCCCCTGGGCCGATACGATCGACAGGTCCCCTTCCTGGCTCATCAGATAGAGCTTGCCGTCACCCACGATTGGCGACGCATAAAAGCCCCCCGTAGAGGTCAGCCGGCCGCGTTTGATCAACTTGCCGGTCGTGGCATCCAGCGACGTCAGAATGCCCCCATCCTTCACCATGAACAGGACATTGTTATAGAGCAACGGGGACGGGCAATACGGGATCTGCTGAGTGTATTCCCACTTCACGTGCGTCTTGGTGATGTCTCCCGTGCCACCCGGTTTGACTGCCAGCACCACGTTGCGGCCTTCACTTAAAGCCCGGCTGACCGCGCGGTACTCTTCACGGGTGATATGTTCGTCTTTGTTGCGGTCGATCTGGCTGAAGCGTTTCTTCAACGGATTGTCGGGGAACTCGCTCTCTTCAATGGTCCCGTTTTTGTCGGCATCGCTCGCGAACAAATCCTCGACCGAGGGGGGCACAACGCGGTCTTCCCCTTCTGCTCCGGGCGAAAAACAGGCGGCGTACAATGTATTGTCCGGACCGATGACGGGAGTCATATTGATGATGCGCGAGACACCGGTGACCGTCCATTTTTCCTGCCCGGTCTCAAAGTCGTAGCCGACGATTCTGAGTGTCGCGGAGACGACGATTTCCTTCTTGCCGTCGACTTCCCAGACGACGGGTGTCGCATAGTTGCGGAAGAACTCCGAGCGGTCCGTGCGCCAGTTCAGTTTGCCCGTCTGCTTATCGTACGAGGCAATAAACGAGTCGATGTCATGGTCTTCAACGAGAATCACGGCATCCCCGACGATGATCGGTGAGCTTCCCGCGCCGAAGTCGTTCTTGAACGGCCCCATGCGATGGCTCCACAGGGACTTGCCGTTGCGGTCGTAGGCATGCAGCCCGCTCGAACCAAAGAAGCTGACGACGATGTCTCCATCAGTGGCTGGAGTTGATTGAGCCAGGCTACCCGTGCGATGAATTTTTTCCAGCGTTTCGTAGGGCGCCTCGGCCTCCCACAACACCTTCCCGCTGAGCCGGTCCAGACCCATGGTGAGCAGTTGCTTGTCGCGGACCGCGGTCAGGAAGATGCGATCCTTGGTGACGACCGGCGAGGAATGCCCGGGAGGAACATCTGCCTTCCAGAGAACATGGTCTTTGGGTCCCAGTTCGTTGGGCAACTTCGCGGTGGAGGCACTGACTCCACTTCCTCCAGGACCGCGAAACTGCAACCAGTCTGCAGCACTGGCCATCGATGCCAGGCCCACCACAGTTGCCAGCGTACACAGCAGCCGGCCAGTTCGGGCTACGCTCCAGCGGAATGCAACGGACATCAACTTTCTCCTGAACTGAAATAGACTGGAACAACTCACCGGGCTGCCGCATTGCGGGCCGCGGGGACGTTCGGGGTGAATGTAATGGGAAGTTTCAATGTCTCCGTTGTGACCGACTTGGTAATCGGATGTTGTTCATCAACTTCGAAGGCCCGCGCGATACTGTTGCCGGCCGTGTCTTCCAGCACGGTATCAACGACCAGTTGCTGCCCACCAGCGGTCCAGGGGGAATCCGGCGTAAACTCCCAGCGGCGTTCTGCGTCCCCGATGCGGACTTGCCCCGGAACACGCTGCCCGGCACGATCCACAACAGTCAAAGTCCGTTCCAGCAGAGCATGATCCAGCGGCCGCGGAAACTTGACCACCAGCGGCTCGGCCGTCCCGGTTCGTGGAGTACTGAACTTCCACTTCCGGGTATCGATGGGCTCATCAATCACCGGCCCCACGGCAAACGGCTTGCGGAACTCCCTGGCCAAAGGACGCCCTTGCAGATCGTGCCAGCCACTGTTGACGACCAGCGTGTATTTCTTGCCGCTGTGCAGAATCGCTCCTAATTCTTCACGCGGCTTGAGCCCCTGCTTGATCCGGCCGGGGTCGAGCAACAGCGTGAACCGCTGCCCGCTCGGATCCCACAGTTCTTCACCCAGCTCCAGAAACGCCGCTTCTACCGGTTTGCCGGCCTCGTCCAGTAACTCAAGATTCTGGTAGGCATGGCCCCGCTCAATCGGAGCCGAGAAGTGAATGTAGAATCGCAAGTGATTCTCGGGCAGCAAATCGCCGCTGGGATAAATCTGCTCCACCCGAGCCACCTTGACGTCGGCCTCCGGCCCCTTGGCCAGTGCCAGCACTTGTTCGATCGGCCTCTCGGTCTGGTTCGTCCCTGCAGGCAATCGCAACACCGCGCGGTACTTCAACCCGGGTACCGGGGGATAACGTGGCGTAAACAGCAGCCGCGTATCGTCGACCCGATAACGGCCTCCGACCGGCGGCACTGCAGAATCCCGGGTCGCCTCGCCAACATACACCGCGAAGATTTTAGGAAACGCAGGGTCTGAAGATTCCAGCGATTTCAACCGCACCAGCTCGGCAGCGGGCAGTCCCTGGACTTCGAATGCCGCGGGTTGCCCCGCGGTTTTGGCAGTGAGTCGGATGTGGAGTGCTTCGCCAGCCCAGCAGGTTGCTTGAGGTTGATGTGCCGCGCCAACGACGCAGGCGAGGATCATGATGATCAGCCGGCGACGCGCAGTTCTTGTGATCATGAGGCCGTCCTGATTCGCAGAGATACAGGCCCAGTTGAGGCCTGCCCAGACCGTCTGGAGCATCCCCGGGATAATGCAGAAACTGCTGACAGAGCCGGGTTTGGGCAGCTCCACACCGCAGGGGTTCCCAGCGGTCTGAACTGGCGCAGCGGGTTTGTCAGCATTTACAAAAGTCGAAACAAGCCCAGCAGGGAGGTGGCCCTGCAGGGCTTGCATCACACTTCATGCTACCTCGCTTACGGCAGCGGAATGCTTTCCAGATTAAATCCGGCATCGGTCTTCACCAGCACCACCGCCTGCTTGTCGTTCAGTTTGTCGAGTTGCTCGACACCCTTCAAATTGGCGATCGTTTCCTGATGCAGGCCGGCCGTCTCCGGGACCCGCGCGGTGATTGGCTCTTGCTTGTCGATATTGTCGGTCGAGACCTTCAACACGCCACGGGCGCTGTTGGCCAGCAACAGGTGACTGCGGCCATCCTTCTGATAGACGATCAGATCGAGCGGCTTATTGCGGTTGCCCAGTTCCGCCACGGTGACACCGCGAACCTTCTCGCCCGGCTTCAGGTCGCTGAGGGGGAATTTCACCAGGGGAGTACACGTGTAAGCGGCCAGGATATAAGGTTTGCCGCCAATATCGAACGGCACGAACGTACGCACCGGCGAACGGGTTTCAAACGCCCCATGCGCACCGTGGTAGATTTCCACGCTGGTTCCGGCCGTGGCTTCCTGGAAGGGGAACGGAATCGCCCGCAGTTTCGAGGCAAATTCTTCGTTCGACAGGCCTGCCACAAACACGCGGCCGTCGCTATAGGCCAGGTCGGTGATCGATTCGGTCCGCAATGAACCGCCCCGCTTGTCCTTGGCGTCAGCGGCAGGCGCATTGTTCAACGAGACCGAAGAATACTCCACCTTATCGAGCGGCACTTCATTGACCTTGCCGGCGGCATCGACACGCACAATTGCGGGCTGAGCATCCGGGCCCTTGCCACGCGTCACACTAAGATAGACGTCGCTGCTGCCCGGTTGCACGGCCAGATCATTGATAACGATTTCAGAGGCCGCAGTTCCCAGCAGGCTGGCGATCGTGCGGTCAATTCCTTCCAGTTTGATCTCGGCCGGTGCGGGAGTGGTCGCGGCGGGCGCCACACCAATCGCAAACAAGGTCGCCGATTTCGGATCGCCGACGAACAAGACTCCGGCCGGTCCGAAGGCCAACGGGCCCACCGACTTGAGCTCGGGATTCCCCTTCTTGGCTAACGCGGGAGCATCGGCGGCATGGGCGGAGACAGTGCCCAACGCCAGCAATGCAGACAGTGACGCAGCGAATGTCCAAGACTTGAAATTCAACATAGTTCACTCCTGAAGAGGGAAGAAAACTGAGCGATCTTGAGAAGGCAAGACACTTCGGATTGTAACGACTGAGTCTCCGCAGAGCGACGATCCGGACATTTTTCACAATGCCGCGGCGGGAGGGGGCGATACCTCAAAACAGCAGTCTGGACTGGTGAATCTCGGCCAAACGGCATACCAGACGCGGTCGCCCGGCAGTGCTGATCGACGCGAACAAACCGCCTGCCTCAGTTCAGAGCCGCTTGAAAAACTGCGGTTCTGAACTTCCCACAACCGATTTTGTCAGGGGGGCGTCTTTAGTGAGCGGCCTGGCGCTAGTCACAGGGACTGTGAATCGCTGTTCCTCGATGCATCAGCAGTCAGCGCGCAGATTATTGCGCACTTCTTTGCCTTCTTTGAATTCTTCGTTCTCTTTGCTCCCTTTGCACTCTTTGGCCCCTTGCAGGACGGTCGCCCCGGGCTG
>CAZQUW010000270.1:0-8430 GCA_964596215.1 uncultured Planctomicrobium sp.
CTGGTAATTTCGCAGCCGCTGGGGTTGCTCAAGCAATCGAAACAGGTGAATCCGTTCGGCCTGGGCACCGCACAGTTCAAAGGCATGCGCCGTTTCGTAGTCACAATTGGTGCCGGGGGCACGCAGTACGGCAACGCGAGGGGTTGGCATAAGACCTGGTATTCACGTGTGAAAGAATGCAAGGCGTTGATCACTCGGTGATCGTAACGTCTTCGTATGAGCGAGGTTAATCTTCACGTAGCCTGACTCTCCAGAGTCGGGAAACCGCAAGCGACGCCGGATAGCCCGACTCTGGAGAGTCAGGCCACGGTCGGCTACATTCGAATGTAACGCCGCAACTGTCGACCGGCAATTGTCAGAATGTTCAAAACCGCTGGATCTCAGTTCATTCGCGTCCCGCTGATGTGTATGATGTTGGTTTGGATTTGATCGAAGCGACAGTATTGAAAGCTGGCAGACTCTCTGTGTCAGTTCAGAACCGTTTGAAATTCTGCGGTTCTGCGCTTCCCACAACTGGTTTTGTCAGGGGCAAGGTAGTGCAGTCATGTTTGTGGATCGGGTGACAATTTACGTGAAGGGTGGCGACGGCGGCGACGGTGCCATGAGCTTCCGGCGCGAGTTCAAAGTTCCCAAGGGGGGGCCGAATGGTGGCGATGGCGGACACGGCGGCAACGTCGTCCTGATTGCCGCCAGCAACGTCGACAGTCTGGCGGCCCTGGCCGGCCAGCGGCACTGGCGAGCCGAACGTGGTTCGAACGGAACCGGTGCGGATAAGCACGGCAAAGACGGTCAGAGTCTGGTTCTCTACGTACCGGTGGGAACCGTCGTCCGTGACGTCGAACGCGGCCACATCCTCAAGGATCTCGATCACGAAGGGGATTCCCTGGTCGCTGCCCACGGTGGCAAGGGAGGATATGGAAACACGCATTTCAAGAGCTCGACCAATCGGGCTCCGCGTGAATTCGAACGGGGATTCCTGGGCGAAGATCGCCAGATTTCCCTCGAACTGAAGCTGATCGCTGATGTCGGTCTGGTGGGGAAGCCCAACGCCGGCAAGTCGACGTTGCTCAGCCGGCTCTCGCGAGCCCACCCGGAGATCGCCGATTATCCGTTTACGACGAAGTTTCCCAACCTGGGTATCGTGCAGTCGGGTTACGAAGCGCAGTTCGTCATGGCCGATATTCCTGGTTTGATCGAGGGGGCACACGCTGGAGCCGGACTCGGCCACGAGTTCCTCAAGCATGTGGAGCGGACGCGTGTCTTCGTCCATCTGGTGGAACCCGAACCTGCCGATCAAACGGATCCCATTCAAAACTACGTGGCGATTCGCGATGAATTGCGTCTCTATGATGAGAGCCTGCTAAGCCGTCCCGAGATCATCGTCGTCACGAAGTCGGAGTTGCCGAGCTCGGCGGAAGTCGCAGAGAAACTGCGAGCCGAAGTCGGCCGACCGGTTTTCAACATCTCCGCGGTTACGGGCAAGGGGCTACCCGACCTCGTGCGGTTGCTGTCGCAGCAACTCGAACAATTGCGAGAGGCCGAGGCCGCACAGACCGCCGCGAGAGTTGCCGCAGAAAAGGCAGCAGAGACCGCGGTAGTCGCACCGATTCCCGTGGTGTAATGCGCGACGTCCCACCACGGGGTTAGGATTTCACGCTGTCCCCATCGGCAGCTCTGCGGAAGCAGACCAGGCAAATGTCGTCCCGCTGAGATCGTCCCTCGCAGAAGTTGTCGACGTCGGCTACCAGGGCCTCGCCAAGATGTTCCACCGAGCCACTCTGGTTTCTCAGGAAGTCGACGATTCGCTTGTACGAGTAAATCTCGTTCTTCGGATTCATCGCTTCGGTGAGTCCGTCCGTCAGCAAGAACAAACTCTCACCGGGATGCAGAATGAGCTCCGTCTGTTCGTAGACGCAGTCGCCCGACACGCCCAGTGGCAGGCCGGAATCAGCTCCGTGGATGATCGAGGTTGCGCCGTTGGCGGCACGGAGCAGCGGCGGCAGATGGCCGGCGTTCACGATCGAGACGCGGCCGGTCTTCGGGTCCAGCACCGCCAGGACAAACGTGATAAAACGGTGTCCCAGGCCGCTCGACGAAATGCTGGCGTTCAAATCGGTGACCGCAACGGCCGCGGTTGGCGACGTCAGCAGACTGTAACGCGTCATCGAATACAGGCGGGCCATCAACAGGGCTGCTGGAACACCCTTGCCCGCGACATCACCGACGGCGATCCCCAGACGTCCATCCGGCAGCTTGATATAGTCGAAGAAATCGCCCCCGACATGCTGGGCCGGCTCGTAAAAGTCGTAGAACTGGAACGGGGGCAGGTTCGGTCGCTCGGTCGGCAGAAAGCCCATTTGCACCGAGTTTGCGAATTCGAGGTCACGTTCGAGATCGCGTTGTGCCAGTGCCTGCTTGTGCAGATTCACATTGTCGATCGCCAGCGAGGCCTGATTGGACAGGCACACCAGCAATTCCAGATCTTCTGTGATGAACCGCCCTTCAACGTTGGCGGTGTCAATCTGGATAATCCCCAGCAATTGCCCGGTTGCCGACAGCAGCGGGGCGCACATGACCGAGCGGATCCGCAGGTTGGCGACGCTTTCCGCGGTGCTGAAGCGCTCATCTTCTTGAATGTCTTCGCTCAAGACGATCTGCTTGTGCCGCAACGCATACTTGATGATGGTCGTGCTGAGTGGCGGCGAAATCGCCGATTCGTCATCGCGGAGGCGAATGCCGCGAATCTGCAGTTGGTTCTTATCGGCATCATTCAACAGAATGACGGCCCGATCGGCGAGCGGAAACGCGCGCATCAGGCAGTCGAGCAACTTCGGCAGCAGGTGCTCGATCGTCAGCAACTGGCTGAGATTGGAGCTCAGGTCAATCAAGGCTTTCAGCTTGGCTTCCGGATTTGCCAGCAGTCGCAGGTAGCCACCTGTGGAAAGGCTGTAGCTCGAGAGGATCGATGCTTTGTCGATGACCCCGTCTCCGTTCACGACGGCCGGGATCTGGGTCCCTTTCTGAGCCGGCACGGAAAGGATCTCGGGCAGGCGCAGCTCACCCTCGTCGAGTTGCAGGCCAGCCTGGAAGACCCCGGGGTCAGTTTTTTCGTGTGTGCTGTTCGACGACGACGATCCGGCCGTCTGAAAGAGAAAGACGACGTCGCAGATGCCAATTCGATCGTTGTCCTGAAGTTGCGTCTTCCGTTCGAGCTTTTGCTCGTTCAAATACGTCGCATTGCGGCTGCGCATGTCCTCAATGTAGTAGGTCCCGTGATTCTCCAGGATGCGCGCGTGATTGCGGCTGACGGCACCATTGTCGAGAAGAATATCGCAACCCTGCTGACGACCGATGACAGTTTCGGCCCGTCGCAGGTCCCATTGTTCGCCTCGTTGACTCCCCTCGATCATAGTCAGCATGGCCACAGTTTCCCTCGCTTCGACGATCCATCCCGTTGCATACTGGACGGTTGAATACTTTGCATTCAATCTGACGATGTTCCGTCCAGAGTGATACCGGAATCGCAGGCAAATTGTTCGACACAAATTCCGAAAACTTTGTCTCGTCAGTCCAGTCGGCGACAGACCTATTGAATCGACGACTTATGTCAGACAAGTTGTGATGTGCGAAGATCGCAGATTTGTCTGAAATTCTTTAATTCGTTTCATCAGCGACCTTTTCGGCAAACCAGCAAGTCTCAATTACGAGCGGTCGGCGTGCGCGACTGGCGGCGTTCGAGTCTCCCCGGAATGTCGGGTTTCGTCGGTCGCTCACGGGCCTGATTTCTTAATCATAAGTGTAATGTACAATTGATTGTGTCACAACGTTTGATGCCGATTCCAAAATCGCTGGCCGGTGCGGGCGGTCTGATCAGTCAATACTGTGCATTGACTGATGTTGATATGTACGTGTGAGTGTGCTGTTGCGGTTGGAAACTGGTCAGGTGGGGATGTTTGCGTGTCTGAAATTGGTGGGATTGACGATGCGCGGACAATCAGCCCGTTGTCTCAGAGATTTACTCCGACATCGGGAATACTCGCCGCGCGCCGCCTAGGTTTTGGCCGGCACGACCTTTCAGGGGTTCTGCGGTGTTTGCCTCCACACTTTTGAATCGAGGGGATTCCGAAGTGCAGTTGTTCGCCGCACTTCGAGCGGTCGGCCGGGTGATACCGACAGTGGTGGCTAAGAGTTCGTTATTGATCCTCAAAGATACTCTTGAGCTTCGTGTCCATTTGCTGTTTGAGATGGGTCTGGTTGGACTGCAGCGTTGCCTGCCCATACTGTCGCAGGCGTGCAGGCAGGTATTTGCGAAGTGCATCCCCCTTCGAGGCCAACAGTTGCTGAGACTGTTCGTACTGGCCCTGCGTATTCAGAATCATGGCTTGTCCCAGCCAGCCCGCAGTTTGCCATTGTGGATTCGTTTCGCCATAAGCGATCAGCTTGTCGAAATATGACTGTGCTTCCTGCGGGTGCTGCTCTGCAAGATGCAGCAGTGCCAGGTCGATCATGGCCTGGGGGGTATAAATCATGTCGTTGGGGAAGTGCTCGATCACGGCCTGCCAGGCTGCCATGCTGGATCGCATCTCGGACGCCAGGAACCATTGCTCCTGGGGGGTGTCTTTTTTCGGAATCTCATGCAGGGCCTGCTGACCGGCCGCCGCCTGTGCCTTGGATTGCAGCGGGTTGATGGGCCGACGCAGCCAGCCGATGCCCGCAAAACAGGCCAGCACCAGCAGGCAGGTGACCGCCAGCCGGACCACTTGCTGGCGCAACGGTAGATCTGCCAGCTGAATGGCAAATTGCGCCGGGTGTCGCAGCGAGTGTGCCACGCGGGTCGGCAGGGGGCCCGACGCGACCTCGGTCGCCGGGCGATCGTCGAGCGGCTTGATGTCGGTGCCCTGGAATTTCTCCTGCGAGACCCGCTTAAGATCCTTGATCACCGCCGCGCCGGTTTGATAGCGCTGATCGGGATCTTTTTCCATCAACTTGTGGACGATGCGGCAGAGGAGCGGCGGCAGATCGGGGCGGATTTTCTCCAGTGGGCTGGCCGTTTCCCGCAAATGCTGCAGGGCGATACTGATGGCGTTTTCGCCACGAAATGGTGGTTGTCCCGACAGCATGTGGTAGCAGGTGACCCCAAATGAATAGAGATCACTGCGCTGATCGACATTGCGGCCGTTGACCTGTTCGGGGCTCATGTAGAGAGGCGTTCCCATAGTCGTGCCCAGCTGCGTCAATTGCTGGGAATCGGCCGCCTGGCTCCGTTTGGCGAGCCCGAAATCGGCCACTTTGACTTCACCCTTGCGGGCCAGCATGATGTTTTCGGGCTTGATGTCGCGATGCACAATCCCCGCCTGTCCGGCAGCCTGCAGGGCGGCAGCGACCTGCCGCATGATGTGCACGGCGACCTGCAGATCGGGCGGGCCTTTGCGGGTCAGGTATTCCCGCAGGTTCTGTCCGTTGACATATTCCTGGGCAATATAGAATCGTCCCTCCGCTTCACCGACTGTGTAGACCTGCACGATATTCGGATGATTCAATCCGGCGACCGCCAGGGCTTCCTTCTGAAACCGCTGCCGCAGGCTTTCATCCAGCATGAGTTCCGGTCGCAGAACTTTGATTGCGACGTGCCGTTTCAACAGCGTTTGTTCGGCGAGGTACACTTCCGACATGCCGCCCCGTCCCAGGCGGCGCAGCAACCGAAATTCCCCCAGCGTAATTTCTTCCGTCAGGGTGAAATCGGTCCCCGAGAGGGCGATCGTGGGGACCGAGCTTGAGCCATCCACGCGTTTGCCGGTCGATTTGGAGGCCGAGCCAGGCGCCGGCATATATTGAGTTGCGTCGTGACCAGTGGTGCCATCATCGGGTGGCTGAGGTTCCGGCGCCATGATTCTCGTCTTCCATACATTCCCGATGCAGTTTGGCCCGCATCAATTGTGCAATGAGCGATGTGTTGCTGACAGAGTAAGCTATCATACGTCGGAACGTCACGACACGCCAATCGGGAACTGAGCCGTTCTGTCAGGGGGACCGTGCCCCTTCCACCGAGTCCAGTTTCCCGAGCAACTCGCACCAGGCCCGCAAGCCGACCTCGGGGGAATGTCGAGACCTCCATGCCAGCTGGCTTTGGGCGTGCATGTGCTGCCAGACGTCTGGTTGATGCAACGTGGCGGCGATCTGTTCAAAACTATCGGGCTGAGCGGGATCAACGCTGAATCCGCAGCCGAAGGCCGCGAGCGTTTCACTGACGTTGGAGCCGGCTGGGCCGATGTAGATGACGGGTTTGCCGGCCGCCAGCCAGGCGTGCATTTTGCTGGGCGACATCAGGCCCAGGCAAGCGGGTTCCAGGGCAACCAGTCCAAAATCGGCCCAGTGGAGCAGGGCGGAGAATTCGGCCGCGGGCAGGTAGGGCCAGAATTTGACGCACGTCCAGCCTTCACGCTGCACCAGTTCTCGCAATTCGGTGGTCCGATCCCCTTCTCCCACAAACACGAAGCACAGATCGGTTTGACGGGGATGGCTGCGCAGGTAGTTCCAGACCGGTGTCAAGTCATGTCCCCGCCCCAGATTCCCGGTGTAGGCGACGCGATAGCGATATCCCTGCGCGATCTGCTGCAGTTCTGGGGGCAGCGAAACCTCGGTGATCATCGCTGGGGCGCGATCCCAATTGGGAATCAGCGTGATGTTCCGGATGCCTTGTTGCTGCAGGCGTGCGGCCATGGCTCCATCCAGGACGACCGCATGCGCGATCCGCCGACCGCTCCAGCGTGCGATCCGTTGCAGTAACTTGTAGGTCCATGATTTTTCCGCGAGCAGCCCCGTGCCGGCCAGGCTTTCGGGATAGGTGTCCTGGTTCCACAGGATGATTTTCGGCCGCCGCCAGTTGCAAAGCGATCGCACTGCCAACAGCGTATGGAGGAACGGGGGAGTCGTCTGGACAATCACGCAGTCCGGCAGACGCCTCCACAGGATGAACCAGGCCACTTTCAGGTAAAAGGTCAGCCACGCGCGTAACTTGCTCCTTACGCGGTGGCCTGCGGAGGCACACTTGAAGCGGTGGATCGTCCCGGAAAAGGGGGCTGCGGTCTGTGCCAGGTCGGTGCGGTAATCTGCCGTTCCCGTAAGGACTTCGACCTGCCAGCCGTGTCGCAATAGTTCCTCCGCCAGACTTGCGAGCAGGACGCCCGTGGGGGCGGCGCCCGGTCCGAAGAACAAATTGACGAGCCAGATCTGTTTGGCGCGAGTGCGTTCAGAATCCATACAGGAACGGGTTACTGTTTCAGAATGCCGGCGTCAAGGATTCGAGTCGTCGAGTGGGAGGGAATTCGGGCGAGGATGGCCCGGTTTAGTTCGCAGGGAACAGATCAATTTCCGGCCACTGCTTGACCGAGTTCGCCGCGTCATGCAGCGGTGCATCGATCGCCGCCGCGGGGAGCTTGCCGTCAATGAGTTGGCTGGAATTGAACATGATCACCCAGTTCACCTCATCGTCGCGGTGCAGGACGAGCCCCGATACGCCGTCGAAGGAGGCCTCGTGCCAGTAATGTGCCCGGTCAGTGTTCTGCAGGACCTGGACCCGCCAGCCAAACCCATAAAAAAACGGTTTCGGCTGGCCATCGGCTTCAAATCCCGCTGGACCCTCCGGGCGGCTGTGGATAAACAGCTTGCGAGTCTCGGGTTGCAGCAACGGTTTCGCGGCCGAGAGATCCAGCGCCGCCGCAAATCGGACGAGGTCCGGGGCCGACATCACCCAGCCTCCATTGGCATCCATCGCTTCCAGGCACCAGACTCCATAGGGCGTGGGGGCACTGTCGCCAGGATTTGAGGAAAAGACCGACCGGCCCCGTTTATCGCCGTCGTAGTAAAGGACTTCGCCCGGTGCGCGGTCTTTCAGACGCGTCTTGCCCAGCCGGGCGGTCTGGATGCCGATGGGGCGCAGGACGTGTTCCTGAACGTATTGCTCATAGGATTGGTTGGAAGCCTGCTCGATAATGCGGCCCAGCAGGAGGTAGCCGAAGTTGGAATACGCGTAGCGGTCGCCGGCGGGAAAGTCAGGCCGCTTGGTCGCCATAAAGCGAATCACGTGCTTTGCCGATGCGGGCGGGGGAACTTTCAATGCATCTGCAATCTGGATCGATCGAAACAGCGGATCATATTTGGCTTTACTTGTGTCCCAGCCTCCTGTGTGCTGCAGGCAATGTCGAATCGTGATCTTACTCCACGGATGAGTTTTCCGTTTGGCTCCCGGCACGACTTCCGCGAGGTACATCAGGATCGGATCATCCAATTTCAGCTTGCCTTGCTCCATCAATTGCAGGATGGCGACAGCCGTGATGGGTTTGGAATTGCTGGCGGTTCGAAAGAGTGCATCGGGCTGGAGTTCCTCGCGTTTCGCTACATCGGAATAGCCACAGCCGCGGGCGTATACCA
>CAZQUW010000271.1:0-8395 GCA_964596215.1 uncultured Planctomicrobium sp.
CAAGCCGTGCGCCGCTTCCGGGATCCCCAGCGGTCCGTCATTGTTCTTGCGCAGCGCGTAATCGCACACGCAGACCAGCGCCGCCCAGAGTACGCACAAAGTGACGCGCCCAAAGATCTCACGAACCATCGAACCCTTGATATCGAGCAAATGGTCGGACCATTTATGTGCGTCGTATTGAATCATCTCTGTTCTATCATGCGGGCCACGGGACGAAGTCGGTGGATTGTAACAATTGACGCATGATAATTGCTCACGTGCGAGGATCGACGGACAGAAATGAAGCGTGTACCAGGAATAACGCGGATGCCTGGAGTCATGACAACGAAACATGAGGCCTGGCAGATCGCCGCGGACTAACGGGCTGAAATGATGCCCAAATTTTTCAGGATCCCCCGTAGATCACTCGCCGCCACCTCCTGGGTGGGTAGAATTAAGGTCTCGTGGTCGCAGGACGCGGTGTTGCTGCGCATTTCTCTGGTGGTGGTTAACGTCTCCTATGCATTCCGACTTTCTGCAGATCAGCCCGCGGATCAGTGTTTTGCCCGTGATTCACGGCAGCGGTGACTTTGCGGTGCAGGTCCGGCAGACCATGCTGGGAGGGCATTTCGATTGTCTCGCGGTTCCCCTGCCTCCGTCGTTTCAACACGGTGTCGAGGAGGCCCTCGAGATTCTGCCCGGCGTGACGGTGGTCACCCAGCTTGCAGGCAGCCCCAGCTTCACAGCGACGGAATGGACTCCCGAATCAGAAGCCGCAGATCTCGATCAGCAAACTTCTTCTTCGCGAGTTCTGAGCTATGTGCCGCTGGATCCGTGTCAGCCCGTCATTACCGCGTTGCGGATTGCCGTGCAGGAACGGATCCCCCGGTATTTCATTGATCTCGAAACAGCCGAGTTTCAACCCGTGACACATGGGCTGCCGGATGCGTATGCCTTAAAGCGATTACCTGTGGAACGCTTTGCCGCCAGTGTTTTGCCGATGATTCCAAAATTGCCCAACGGCCAGCCGCAACAGCGAGTGCTGCGGATGGCGCAGCGGCTGCGGGAACTCGAACAACGGCATCAACGCATCCTGCTGGTCTGTTCGATTCTGGAATGGCCCTGGATCCAGGCTGCCTATCAATCCGCAGACAGCAGTCCGCTGGAAGACGAAACCGTCGAAGACACGGCCACGTACATTGTCGAGCCGCGAACATTGATGTTCGTGCTGGGGGAACTCCCCTTCATAACGGGGCTTTATGAACGTGCACGTCGCGAACTGGACGATGACGAGAATCTGTCATTGGACGGCATCAAAGAACTGCTGGTGGAAGCGCGTGCGAAATACAAAGCCGATTTGAAGCAGCAGGCACGCGAGATCACACCACATTTGCTGGCCACCTATTTTCGCTATGTTCGCAATCTGTGTCTGATCGAGCGCCGGATGACCCCCGACCTCTACACGCTGATTGTCGCCGCCCAGCAGATTGCCGGCGATCAGTTCGCGCTGCATCTGGCGGAACTTGCCAAAGAGTACCCCTTTACCGCTCCGCGGGCGATGGACACGATTGCATTCGGCATCGATCAAGCGCGTCTGCCGGGGGGCGATGTGGTCGCCGTAACCAGTCGACTTCCCGGGCAACCGATCGAGTGGCGGCACTGCGAACTGCAACGCAAGCCTTCTGACCTGGAGAAGCAGCGGTGGCAGATGCGTTGGAATCCCTATTCACAATGCAGCTGGCCCCCGGAGGACGTGGCCATCGAAAACTTCCGCACCCACGTGAAGAACAGTGCCCTGACCTTGTTGGGCAACGATCTCGCGAAAAGCGAAAAGTTCACGACGAGCATGATGGATGGTCTGGATATCCGCGAAACGTTACGCAACTGGCACACAGGTGATTTGTACGTCAAGTTGATACCACCCACGCGTGGAAATCTGGACTGCGTGGTGATGCTGTTCGATTCACCCGCTGATCCGCGTGATTATCCCTGGCGGATTACCTGGTCTGCCGAGCACACCGACGAGTCGACCCTGGCCTTGTTTGCTACCGACTTTCAAAAGGAGATGGTGGGACCGGGGATTGGCCTGGCAACTTATGGCGGGGCGATGTTTCTTTTTCCTCCGCGACATATTGCCGAGATCTGGGACGACCCGCGACTCGATTTTGCGACGACGCTGGAAGAACGAGTCCTGGCGGCCGCCTGCTTGCACAGTCAGGAGAAGCATATTGCCCTGTTGAGCGCTTCGCCCCCGGGAATTGCCTGGAAGCGGATTGCGCAAAAGTATCGCAAGAAGCTGATTCACGTACCGCTGAGCCGGTTCAGCCAGGCAATGATTCAGCAATTGCGACTGGTTCACGTATTGAACGGGCAAAAGGTCCGCAGCTATGCGGCTGAGTTCATCCGCAAGGCCTGACAGCTCGGGGCGCGGCCGAGTGCATTGGCAATCAGCCCGATGGTATCCACCGTATCCGACAGCCTGAGTCAGGCTCACAGCGAATACATGCCGCCCCGACCGCGCACTGCGAAGCCCTTGCGAGGTGCTACCGCATTTCCGTATGCTCGCATGACGGATCAAGACTCCCTGATCCATTGGTCCCTTTCTTGAATACAGAGGCCTCCATGCCGGCGCACATGTTGAGATTTGATCGAACCTGGCCAAAACGATTCCTGATGGTCTGTGTTTTGGGGGGGCTATTGTCCTGTGCCGGGGCACTGCAAGCTGCCGATGAGTGGGATGTTCTCGCCGCGACACCTGAGAATCCGGCCGCAGGGCGTCTCTACAAATGGTTGCAGGGACAGGCGGGCGTGCTGTTTGATCAGCGGCGGCAAGCCATCGCCGCGTTGAAGACACCAGCAGATGTCCAGAAACGACAGCAGAAGTTGCGGCAGCAATTCATTGATGCGCTGGGGGGCTTCCCGGAACGTACGCCCTTGAATCCCCAGGTCACGGGCAAGATCGACCTCGCCGATTATCGCATCGAGAAGGTCGTCTACGAGAGCCGCCCCCAGCACCATGTCACCGCGTGCCTGTATCTTCCAACGGGGGCGGGACCGTTCCCCGGTGTGATCGTGCCCTGCGGGCATAGTGCCAACGGGAAAGCCGCCGAGGCTTATCAGCGGGCCTGCATCCTGATGGCGAAGAATGGCATCGGCGTTCTCTGTTACGATCCCATCGGACAAGGCGAGCGGGTGCAGCTCCTCGATCCGCAGGGCAAGCCTGCCATTCCTGGCAGCACATCTGAGCATACCATGATCGGGATTGGTGCCCTGCTGGTGGGCTCCACCTGCGCGACCTATCGCATCTGGGACGGCATCCGCAGCCTCGATTACCTGGCCAGTCGTCCCGAGATTGATCCCCAGCGGCTGGGCTGCACGGGCAACTCGGGGGGAGGAACCCTGACCTCTTATCTCATGGCTGTCGATGACCGCATCGTCGCCGCGGCTCCCTCGTGCTACATCACCACGCTGGAGAAACTGTTCGCGACCATTGGACCGCAAGATGCCGAACAGAACATCCCCGGCCAAGTCGCGTTTGGTCTCGAGCATGCCGACTACGTGACACTGCGGGCTCCCAGGCCGACATTGATCTGCGTGGGGACTCAAGACTTCTTCAATATTGATGGCGCCTGGACCACCTACCGTGAGGCCAAGCTGATTTACGGCATCCTGGGGCATGGGGAACGGGTCGATCTGTTTGAATTTAATGACGTCCATGGATTCTCGTTGCCACGTCGGCAGGCCGCGATGCGCTGGATGCGAAGGTGGCTGCTGAAGCAGGATGACGCCCCCGTCGAAGCCGATTTTCCCATCCATACAGATCAGCAACTGCAATGCACCCGTACCGGCCAGGTGCTGCAAGACTATCAGGGCGTCTCGGCATTCGACCTGACTCGTCTGCGAGCGGAAGAGCTCGACAAGCAGCGGGCCGCTCACCCGTTGGCAGGTGCAGAACTCCGGGCCGCGGTGAGTCAATTGATTCACTTGCCTGAGACGGTTTCGCCCGCCAAAGTAACGCCGCAGGGAACTCTCAAGCGGGACGGCTACACGATCCAGAAGGAGATCTATGAGACCGAAGCCGGGATTCAATTGCCCGCCTTGCGCTGGATTCCTGATACGGCGAAGCCTGAAGCGCTGATCGTGTATCTGCACCACCAGGGGAAGCGGACCGAAGCCAACGCCGGCGGTGAGCTGGATCGGCTGGTGCGATCGGGACGGACAATTCTGGCGGTCGATCTGCGCAGCATCGGAGAACTCTCCCTGGGAACCACGAAAGGTTGGGGCGAAGCGTTTGGTCCCGACGTTAAGGAAGCCTTCCTGGGTATGCACATCAACCGTCCGCTGCTGGGACAACGCGTCTATGATCTCTTGTCTGTACTGAAGAGCCAGGCGGCGGCCGGCCCGGCGGCGGGCATTGAGGTCATCGCCACAGGAACTTTGGGGCCAGTCGCGCAACACGCAGCCGCATTCGATGCAACGATTAAGACGGTCACATTACGTGACAGTCTGCCGTCCTGGAGCTCGGTGGCCAGGACACCCCTGAGTCACCATCAATTGGGCAACGTGGTCCCTGGCGCATTGCGAGTGTACGATCTTCCCGATCTGAAGCCTTTAAGCCTGACCCCCTGATGGCGAACTGCGATTGTCGGCTTACTGGCATTCGCTCCAACGGTGCGGCAGGTTTTGTAGATATGGGCATATTGTGCCTGTTGATTGGAAATTGTCGTTGGCGAAGTTGGGGCTTCCAGTCGTAGAATGTGATACGATAGAGTCTGAAGCGGGGCCAATCTGGGCTCCGTTGGGCCGATATTTCGAATAAGTGAAGCCAGATCTGCATGCAGGCATTCAACGCTTCTGAGCCGGGACTTCGCGTTCGCCGCTGGCGAGAGACGCCGATGGTCCGGGCTTTGAAGTTGGTCATGGCCTGCTGCATCTGGTACATGGGGTCTGCAAACGCCTGGGCCAGCTGCGGCGATTATGTGAAGGTCGAACACCCGCAGCATCAACAGTTTGGCACCCAGGCAGCGCGGCTCGTGGATGACACTGCCGCCGTTCCGTCAATTCCCCAGGCCCCCTGTCAGGGGCCTGAATGTGGCCGCCAGCCTCCTCTGTCACCTCCAGTTCCGCCTGCTTCAACGGTCACCGAACGTGGTGACCAATTTGCCCTGGATGACCAGTCCGCCTGGCAGTCGAGTCCCGATACTCGGTGGATGACGCAGCCAGAGGACATCTATCGCCGATCTGAATTCCACGAGAGTATCGAACGCCCTCCGCGCTGATCGATGCTGTGTGCCATGACACCGGATCCTCGGTAAGTCTTGCGGCGTAGGCCATGGAGTTCCGTGGTTGATGCTGTTCGCAGATGCGCAGATTACCAATTCCGGCAGGATCAGTAACGAGCCACACCCCGGGGGGTGGCGCAGGGCTCGGCTGGAACGATTTGCGACGCGAACTCCATCGCATATCGTGCTCCTGACCATTAGAAGATCTGACGGTCGCCCCCCTGACCGCCAGATTCTGCTCATACGTCATTCTTCGAGGCCTCCTTTTATCGTGCCTCTGGCTGTGTTTTATCGTGAGGAGTCTGTCGCATGTCTACCAACGCCGCATCGGTTGCTGGGTCTACTCCGCCCGTGCGTCCCAAGTATGTCTCGGCCGTAGGGCCCCGGTTGAAGGTCCTGCTGTTCGTGGTGTTTGCCATTCTGGCCCTATTAGGGGCGAACTCCGGCTATCTGGCGGGGATCACCGCCTTGGAATGGATCACAGGACGCACCTATCAGGACAATTTCTACCTGTGGATGATCCTGGTCCATGTTGCGCTGGGCATCGTCTTGTTGCTGCCTTTTCTGGCATTCGGCACCATTCATATGGTGACTTCCTGGAACCGTAAAAACAAACGGGCCATCCGCGTCGGCTATGCCTTGTTTGCGATTTCTGTCATCGTATTGATGTCCGGGCTGCTGCTGGTACGCGTCGTGGGGGTCTTCGACCTGAAGCAGCCGCTGGCGCGTTCGACGGTCTATTGGTTGCATGTGATTCTGCCACTGGTCGCCGGATGGCTGTACTGGCTCCATCGCCTGGTGGGCACGAAGATCAAGTGGCGGGTGGGCGCGGCCTATCTGGGACTTGTCGGCATTTCGATCCTGGCGATGATCGCCTGGCAAGTCCAGGACCCGCGGCAGTGGAACGTCGCTGGACCGAAAGAGGGGGCCGACAAGTATTTCTTCCCATCTCTGGCGCGTACCGCTACCGGCAATTTCATACCTGCCAAAACGCTGCAAATGGATGATTATTGCTATAAGTGCCATCAGGATGCCCATGCGGCCTGGAGCCAGAGTGCCCATCGCAATAGTTCGTTCAACAATCCCGCCTACCTGGCCAGTGTCCGGGAGACACGGTCAGTCTCCTTTAAGAAGCATGGGACCATGCAAAGTTCGCGCTGGTGCGCCGGATGCCATGATCCCGTGCCATTCTTCAGTGGTGCCTTCGATAATCCCCAGTTTGATGATGTTAAGCACGCCACGGCACATGCTGGAATCACTTGCACAAGTTGCCACTCCATTACCCACGTCAACAGCCCGCGTGGCAATGCCGACTACACGATCGAAGAGCCGCTGCATTACCCCTTTGCCTACAGCGACAATGCGATCCTGCAGTACATCAATAATCAGCTCGTAAAAGCCAAGCCGGCATTTCATAAGCAGACATTCCTTAAACCGCATCACAAGACCGCCGAATTCTGCAGCACTTGCCACAAGGTCCATCTGCCGCCCGAGCTGAACGACTACAAATGGCTCCGTGGGCAGAACCACTACGATGCCTTTCTATTAAGCGGTGTCTCGGGGCACGGTACGCGCAGCTTCTACTATCCCCCCAAGGCCCAGGTAAACTGCAATGATTGCCACATGCCGGCCCAGCCTTCCAACGATTTCGGCGCGAAGGCCTATGTGGCCGGATCTGACACGCTCAATATCCACGACCACCTGTTCCCTGCGGCGAACACCGGGCTGACGTATCTGAAGGGTTTCGACGAGGCCCTCAAACGCCACCAGGCATTCCTGCAAGGGATTATGCGAGTCGATGTCTTCGGCCTGCGCGAGGGGGGTGACGTGAACGGTCGGCTGATTGGACCGTTGCGCCCGTCCGTTCCGACCTTGAAGCCGGGGGGAAAATATCTCCTGGAGGCGGTCGTTCGCACCCTGAAAATGGGGCATGTCTTCACCCAGGGGACTGCCGACTCGAACGAAGTCTGGGTTGATGTGACCGTGAAAAGTGGCGACCGGATCATCGGCCGCAATGGAGCCCTGGATGCGGATCGCGAAGTCGATCCGTGGGCTCACTTTATCAATGTGTTTATGCTCGACCGCGAAGGCAATCGCATCGACCGCCGCAATCCGCAGGACATCTTCGTCCCGCTGTATAACCACCAGATTCCCCCGGGCGCCGCTGCGACCGTCCATTATGGCCTGGAGCTTCCCACCGATCTGACCGAGCCGGTGACGGTGGAGGTCAAGCTGCAATATCGCAAGTTTGACAAGGCCTACATGGACTATGTCACCCGGAACGCCAGGCCCGGCGATCAGCCCATCCGCGACTACCAGCCCGGCAGCAAGTATCTCAATACTTTGCCGATCACGACCATGGCCGTCGACAGTGTGACGTTCCCGGTGGAAGGTGTCGCCCAACAACCAACCAACCCCGAGCTGAAAACGCCGGTCTGGGAACGATGGAACGACTACGGGATCGGGATGTTTGCGAAACCCAACCCTGTCCATGCCAAGTCCGAACTGCGGCAGGCCGAGGAAGCCTTCAAGCATGTCGAAGAACTGAGGCGGTTCGATGGTCCGCTGAATCTGGCCCGCGTGTACTTCACCGAGGGGCGCCTGGATGAAGCGGTGGCGGCCATTGGGCGAGCAAATCAGTTTCAAGATCCTAAACCTTATCCCTGGACCGTCGCCTGGTTGAGCGGTCTGATCAATCGCCAGCAGGGGCATCTGGAAGAGGCCGAGAAGAACTTCCGCAGTGCTCTCGATGACGACACCCAGGAACGCCGCGACCGCAAGTTCGACTTCAGCTCGGACTACGAAGTGCGTAATCTGCTCGGGGAAACTCTGTTCGATCGAGCGAAACAGGTGCGGGCGGCATCACGCGTCGAGGAACGTAACGCATTGCTCAAGGATTCCATTGCCCAGTTTCAGCGAACCCTGGCCATCGATCCCGAGAACCTTACCGCCCACTACAACCTCCATCTGCTGTATCATCAACTGGGAGACGAAGCGTCGGCGAAGACGCATGACGAACTCCATCGCAAGTACAAGCCGGATGACAATGCCGGCGATAAGGCGCTCTCCGCAGCCCGCAAAAAATACCCGGCTGCCAACCATGCCGCCGAAGCATTGGTCATCTATCCGCTGCA
>CAZQUW010000272.1:0-2180 GCA_964596215.1 uncultured Planctomicrobium sp.
GGTTTTGCCTGGCAGGTCGACCGGTATCCGCTCGTCCGGCTGGCGCTTCTGTTTGCTGTGATCGTCGCACCGCTGGTGGTGGTGGGCTGGCGTGTGGGCCGGCTGCAGATGGAGATGGCCGGGGTCTATGCGAGTGAGTTCTCGCGGCTGGCCGAGCAGATCGAAGAGATTCCGTGCCTGGACGGCAGTATTCTGACATCAGATGGGCAGATTGCAGCTCAGGACGTGCCTGGCCTGGAAGTCCAGGTCCATTATCGCTGGATTGAAGAACCTCCTGATCCCCGCTGGGTGAAGCAGAAAGTGTTGTCGCGGATTCCCCGTGGCGAACGTCGAAAAGCAGAGCGTGTTCAGGCCGAAACAGAAAAGTTTCTCGCTGAACGCGTCGCGTTGTGGCAGCAGCTGGCTGATGTGGTGAATGTGCCGGTGGCCGAGTTAACCAAACGCCGCACGGCGATTCAGCTGCGTGTTGATCACATGAAGCAACGCGTCGAAAGAACGCGCGCCCTGGCAGCGCAAGAACCGTTACCACCGGTGACTCCGGCGACGACCTGGCTGGGGATGGCGCAGAACCTGTTTGTGGAGTGGGCGGCCCAGGCCCCGGAGGTCAAAGCCCCCGAGCCGGTCGTGCTGAAAGAAGAATTGTCGTATTACCCTCTGGTCGCGGAGATCACTCCCGGGTTGCGTGCCCAATTAAAATCGCACCCGGAGCTCTATCCCAACCTGCGGGTTGTGGATGTGACTCACCGTGAGTACCCGTTGGGCAGCGTGGCCGTGCACGTGGTGGGTTTCAGGAAGCCGCTGACTCAGGAGGAATGGGCGGCCCGCCAGGCGCGTCTGCCGCAGGGTGATCCGCTGGGGTACATGCCGGGGGACCGCATCGGACAGACGGGGGTTGAACGCTTTCATGAACGTCACTTGCGCGGCGTTCGCGGGCAGCGGAAATTGTGGCTGAATTCCCAGGGGGAAATTGTTGAAGAGCGTGAGATTCGAGCCGCGCGACCGGGTCAGGATCTGGAGCTTACTCTGAACCTGGAACTGCAACGGACGGCCGAACAACTGCTGAGTGAAGCGGTGAATCCCCCGCCGGCCAGTCTCGAGAATTCCAGCTCAGAAGAAGTCGCTCCGCTGCGTATCGCACCTGCCGAGAGTGGTTGCATTGCGGTCATGGATGTGCGAACCGGTGAGTTACTGGTCGCTGCCAGCTGGCCGACCTTCGACATCAATACTTATCTCAACGGGACCTCGGCGGAGCGGCAGGCGATCGAAGCTGATCCGAAGATTCCCCTGTATCCGCGTCTGCACAAGATGACGCTGGCACCCGGGTCTGTATTTAAGGCTCTCACCGCCACCGCCATGCTGCAGGCGGGGCTGCGGCCGGAGGAATCATTCCATTGCCAGGGTTATCTGGACAATCCCAATAAGCGACGTTGCCTGCCGTTCGTGCATCAGGGGGTCGGACATGGTGATGTGAACTTATCGTTGGCCATGGCTCAGTCGTGCAACGTTTACTTCTTTCATGGAGCACGCGTCATGGGCGGAAAACGGTTGCTGGAGAGTGCGGCGCAGTTCGGATTTGGCCAACCCACAGGTATTGATCTACCGAATGAATCTCCCGGAAATTTGCCGGCGATGCCCTGTGATCATCTGGGGGTTGCCATCGGGCAGGCTGCATTGACGGTCACGCCGTTGCAGATCGTCCGCATGATGGCGGCCATCGCGAACGGCGGTGAATTGCTAACGCCGCGCCTGGCACGTCGATCGGGTTCCGTGGTGGTCACTGACGAAAGTTCGACCGAGTCGGCCTCCACACTGTTGCTGGCCCCACAGTCGCGATCGATTCCCGAGTTATCGTCGCAGACTCTCGCCGCCGTACGTCATGGTTTGGAACAGGTGGTCGCATTTCCGCGCGGGACGGGCTACAAAACGGTACGCCTGCGCGAGGTGGCCGTCGCCGGCAAGACTGGTACTGCGGAATCGCGTGGCGGCCAGGATCATGCGTGGTTTGCCGGGTATGTTCCGGCCGATCGTCCGCGTTATGCGCTGGTCGTGGTCCTGCAACGGGGTGGCTCGGGTGGAAAAATGGCCGGACCACTCGCCAGGAAGCTCGTGCAGGCGATGTTGAAAGAGGGGGTCATTGATCAATCGCGGGAAGTCGCGGCGGGGGAATGACGGGTTTGTCA
>CAZQUW010000272.1:2280-8344 GCA_964596215.1 uncultured Planctomicrobium sp.
GTGGCCCTCAGGCCGTCGATCAGGTTGGTCTGGGCTTTGAAGCCGAAGGCGTTCCACGCGCGTGTGGTATCGAGGCTGCGGCGCGGTTGGCCGTCAGGCCGTGAGGTGTCCCAGACGACCTGTCCTTGATAGCCGGTCAGCTTGACGATCAGTGCGACAAGCTCACGGATTGAGATCTCCTGGCCTGAGCCCAGGTTGATTGGTTCGGGGGATGAGTAGCTCTCTGCGGCACGCATCAAGCCTTCGGCGCAATCGTGGACGTACAGAAACTCGCGCGAGGCGGAGCCTGTGCCCCAGACCACGATCTCGGGTGCTCCGCTCTGTTGTGCTTCAACACATTTGCGGATCAGGGCGGGGATGACGTGGCTCGACAGCGGATTATAGTTGTCACCGGGACCAAAGAGATTGACCGGCAGCACGAAAATGCCGTTGAGGCCATACTGCTGGCGATAACTTTGCAACATGACCAGTAACGCTTTTTTGGCGATGCCGTAAGGTGCATTGGTCTCTTCGGGGTAGCCGTTCCACAGATCGTCTTCGCGAAACGGCACGGGCGTGAACTTGGGATAGGCACAGACCGTTCCAACCTGTAAGAACTTCACGATCCCGTGCCGCCGGGAAGCCTCGATCAGATTGAGCCCCATTTGCAGGTTTTCGTAGAAAAAGCGGCCCGGTTCACGCTGGTTGGCGCCGATGCCGCCGACCTGTGCCGCCAGATGAAAGATGACCTGCGGCTGGAAGTCACTGAAGAGCCGCGCGACCGCCTGGGCGTCGAGCAGATCGTAGTCCTGGTGAGTGGGCACGGCGAGCGATTCACAACCTCGTTGACGCAGCCCTGCACAGAGGGCTCGGCCGAGAAATCCTGTGCCGCCGGTGACTACGATGCGTTGCTGTGTGAGCTCCAGAGTCATCGGTATCGATTTCAAAGGGAGGTGGGGATGGCTTACGGTATTCAAGCAATTGTCGAGCACGGCAACAATGGAGAGGGGGGCAATCCCATTCATCTGAGGCTTACGAATCGGACGAGATGGAAGCGAAGTGAGCCGACGTCTGGTTGACCTTGCGGTTTCGCAGGCTCCTGATGGACTACGGATGGGCTGGTCGACTCAGGGGCAGCAGGCTGCGAGGGTGGCCGCTGAAGAGCAACCGGTAGGGATCATTATCGCCCCCTTCCGGTAAAGACACGCATGCGGCCGGGGGACATTTCCCGGGTTCCAGGGTACCTGTTTCGGAATCACGACCGAGGGCCACTGCGCCGCGTTGGGTGCCCATCGCCAGGATCGTTGCGGGGGCGACTTCGGGAAAAGTCTGCACCAGGAACTGCATTTCGCGCCACACGCTGAGATCGGGGTTTGAACCGCGGCTGTCAGTGCCCAGGGCCACATTGACGCCGCGGTCGAGCAGTGTTTTCCAGGGATGGGGCGAGTGCTGAAAGTAAGCGTGCGTTCGCGGACAGTAGACGACCGACACCTGCGGATGATCCGCCAGCCAGTCAATCTCATCTGATTCCAGATAGTTGCCGTGGATGACCAGGCCGCGCCTGAGTGCTGCGAGTGGCCGCAGGTAATCCAACGGACGAGTTTTGGGTGGGATAAGGCGTGGATCCCAGGCATTAAAGCGTTGCAGCATGTCGACGAATTCGCCAGTGCCGCGGTCCAGCAATTCCAGCTCCGAACGGGTTTCTGCGAGGTGGATGGCTACCGGGGCCTGTTTCTGGGCGGCGAGTTGTACCAAGTCGCGGTAGAGGTCCGGATGGACGCTGTAGGGAGCATGGGGGCTTAGCCCGCGAGTGATGGTTGCGTCACTCTGGTCGAGCCACTGGCGGGCAATTTCCAGTTGTGCGGTGACGCGTTCCGGCAGCATTCCGAGCAACTCGCGAAATGCGAGCGTGTGCATTGCCGGAAGGTGATACGTTTCCGGCTGCCAGTCGTGCGTCGCAATTTCGCCGATCAGCGTCGTGCCCGCAGCCAGGCATTCAGCGAGCCCTTGCTGGATCACAGTTGAGGTGGCAGGCTGTGCACGGCGAACGGCCACCAGCGATTTGATCCAATCGGTGAAGGGCAATGCCGGTTCAACGGGGCGTTGCAGATCGCTGAATTCCAGATGTGTGTGGGCATTGATCAATCCGGGAAGCAGCGCGGCGTTGCCGCAGTCGACCACATCGGATGAGGGGCGGCGATTGTGAATGGCGGTGATTCGCCCCGATTCGATGTCAATGACGCCGTTTTCAAGCGGTGGACTCGATACGGGGAAGACCCAGCGGGCGGTCAGGCTATAGTGATGGGGATCGAAGTCGAGCATTTTTAGTTGGTAGTTGGTGATCCTGACTCCTCTCGTTGCGAAATGCAGAACTCCGGCCCCGACAATTGGGATTCTTTAAGTGAATCTTCGCCCCATGGATTGTCGGACCTCAGGCAGGAGATGATAATTCCGGGAGATCGACCGTGACAATCGAGTCCTCTGCGCGAGGGCGAGTTTTTCAGGAGTGAATGCAGATATGCCCAGTTTTCGGATTGCGGGCGTTCAGATGGATATCCAACTGGGCGAAGTTGATAAGAATTTGTCCCGAATGTGCGAGAAGCTGACGGAAGCCAGCCGTGGAGGAGCGTACCTGACCGTATTTCCGGAATGTGCAGTGCCCGGTTATTGTTTCAGCAGCCTGGAGGAAGCCCTGCCCTACGCACAGACTGTGCCTGGTCCGGCGACCGACCGGATGGTGCAGAAATGTGCTGAGCTGAAGTGCTTTGCTCTGTTTGGCATGTTGGAACGGGATGGAAATCGCGTCTTCAATGCGGCAGTGCTGGTCGGACCTGAAGGCGTTGTGGGAAGTTACCGCAAGATTCACTTGCCTTTTCTGGGGATCGATATGTTTTCGACCCCCGGCGATCGCCCTTTCGCAGTCCAGTCGGCGGGGCCGGTGCGAGTCGGCATGAATATCTGTTATGACGCCGCGTTTCCCGAGACGGCACGCTGCCTGTCACTGTTGGGAGCAGATTTGATTGCGCTGCCCACCAACTGGCCGCCTGGAGCCGAATGTACTGCGGAATGCGTGATCAATGCCCGGGCGATGGAAAATGGTGTTTATTTTATTGCCGTCAATCGGGTCGGTACGGAGCGGGGCTTTTCGTTCATTGGTCGCAGTAAGATCGTTGATCCGGTCGGCAAGACACTTGCTGAGGCCCTGACTCTGGGTGAAGAGATTCTGTATGCGGATATCGATCCCGAGTGGGCTCGTAATAAGCATGTGATTCGTGTGCCCGGGAAACACGAGATCGACCGTCTGGCGGATCGCCGACCGGAAATGTATGGTCCGATTGTTGAGCCGCATCAGTTAAAGCGTCCCGGGCGATAACGAAGCCGGTGTTTGAGGAATCAGCCGACAGGAAATTTCACCACGGAGACACGGAGTGCACGGAGACCTGATTTGAGATTTCTCCGTGTCTCTGTTGTGACTCTGCCCCCGATTTCGCAGGTCTGAGATTCATCAAACACGGCCTGGCCTGACTCATCAGAGTCGGGTGATTTGAATCACCCCATCCGTCCCATCAGAGTCATGGGACGGACGGGAGGCACCTAATGAGTCGTCCATGACCTTTATCCATCCCTTATTAAGCTGGTTCCTGCTGCTGGGTGTGATTCCGGTCATTCTGCATCTGCTGCTGCGGGCCAAGCCCCAAAAGCTGATCTTTCCTGCGCTGCGGCTGATCAAGAACCGGCAACGACAGAACGTCCAGCGGATGCGTTTGAAGCATATCTGGCTGATGTTATTGCGGGTGTTTGTCATTCTGCTGCTGGTGTTAGCGGTCACTCGGCCACGCATTCCGCCGGTGAATTACTGGCCGACTGCGGGTGAATGGGTCACGCTGGGATCGATCTTAGTGGCGGCGATTGGTGTCTGGCTGGGGCTGACCTGGCAGTGGCATCGGCAACAGGTCCCAGCGTTTCAATTGCGACATCGTCGGACACTGCTTCGCGCGGGAGTCCTGGCCGGGGCCGCGGTCTTGACGCTGTTGCTGGTGTTGTGGCCCTTGCAGCGGCGAGTGTTTGCCCAAATCAAAGAGCCCCAGGTGCAGGTCAGTGAGAACGTGCCGGTGGCATCTGTGCTGGTGTTTGACACCAGTCTCAGCATGCAGTATCGCCAGGCGGGCCAGACCCGGTTGGAGGTGGCTCGGGACCTGGCGCTGGAGCATCTGCGGCAGCTGCCGGGTGGCAGCCGCATCGCGATCGCAGATACTTCGTCAGCGAACCAGATTGCGTTCCTGCCGGATCTGACGGCGGGTTCCAATCGTCTGGGCACATTAGAGGTCAAGGCGATCAGTCACTCGCTGAACGACCGAGTGCGGGCCGCGCTGGAGCTGCAGAACGAAGATTTGTCACGCGTGCAGGAAGTCGATGTCGCCCTGCCCGTCAGCGAACGGCAGGATGCGTTCGTGCGTGAGATCATCGTCTTCAGTGACATGAGTCCCGCGGCGTGGCAGCAGTCGGATACCAACCTCCTGAAGGCTGAATTGGAGAAGGACAAGTCGGTCAACCTGTACTTGATCGACGTCGGCCTGCCGCAGCCGACAAATATCGGTTTGTCGGACTTGAAGGTATCGGATTCGACATTGACCGCCGGCAGTCCCTTACGAGTCCAGGCGACAGTCTCGGCGACCGGTCGCGATGCCGCCACGGTCGCCATCGATCTCTCTGTACTGGGTGAAGAAGGCCGGTTGGTGCCGAAAGATACCAAGTCGGTCGAATTGCGTGGTGCGGAAGGGGCTGTCGCCCAGCTGACCGTGAGTGGCCTGACCGGGAGCCTGGTGCAAGGTGAATTGCGGTTGAAGTCGGATGATCCCCTGGAATTCGATAACGCGCTGTACTTCACTGTTGAGATTCAGCCGCCGCTGGATGTGCTGCTCGTGGCGGATGATCTGGCCGATACCAGGTTCTGGGCGACGGCACTGGCACCGCCCACCTTACAGAAATTAGGGCGTGTCAAATATCGGTGCACCCAACTGATTTCGTCCAAACTGGCAACAACCGAGCTGGCTAAGTATGCCGCGGTATGCCTGATCAATGTCCGCGATTTGCCCGAGGTTGCCTGGCGGCATTTGGGCGAATATGTCGACGCGGGGGGCGGCGCGGCCGTCATTCTGGGGTCGCGGGGAATCAATATCGTATCTTACGATCTGCCTGCGGCCCAAGCGTTTTTACCGGCGGAATTACGCGGGAATGTTCCGTTCGAGCCTCCGGAATACATCGATCTGACGAACAAGCTCGATCATCCCCTGCTCAAGAAATTTGCTGATTGGGGGGGAGGTGTCGCTGACCTTACGGCGGCGGAGATCCGTCGCATCTGGCGGGTGAAGGCCAAGCCGAACGCTTCCGTTATTGCCTGGTACACGTCCGAAAACAAATCGCCGGCGATCCTGGAAAAAGTGCACGGCAAGGGCCGCACGGTGATGTTGACCACGTCTGTCAGCAGCTCGGCTGCCGATGATCTGCAGGATCAATGGAACAACCTGCCGACTCGCTGGTCGTTCATCGCCTTTGCCGATCAGATGATGCGCTATCTGTCACGGCAGTCGCAGGGGACATTCAATTACGTCTCCGGCGAGGACGCTATCGTGCGGCTCGATCCCGAGCGGCCCATTCAGCAGTATCTGCTGCGCAAGCCGAATTCGCAGCAGTTGCCCGGTGAAGTTCCGCCCGGCAAGTCATCGCTGGTGATTCGAACGATGGATCAACTGGGCCATTACCGCTTTTTGGATGCGGCGTCGGGCTCGAATTTTCAGCGTGGGTTCAGCGTGAATGCCCCGACACGAGAAAATCTGCTGACACCGATCTCGACCGCGGAGCTGGATGAAATACTGGGCAAGGATCGGTACAGCCTGGCGCGAGCCTTTGATCAATTGGACAAGAAGGGCCTGCGCGGACAGCGAATTGGACTGGAAGTATTTCCGTTCCTGATGCTGCTGATGTGGCTGGTGTTCATGGGCGAACACCTGGTGGCGAACCGGTTCTATGATGCGGAACCGGCGCCCGCCGTCAGTTAGTCGATGACTATCGAGGCGAGCGTCCG
>CAZQUW010000273.1:0-8290 GCA_964596215.1 uncultured Planctomicrobium sp.
ATCGCCAAGGGCATCAGCCACAACATGGTGCTGGGCGGCATGACCTGGGGTGGTGGCGGCGATGATGTGATCTGGCAGTTCCGCAAGTCGGGCGAAAAGATCCTTGTCGTGCAGCGCAACGTCCGTTTCAAGGCCAACGAGGGGTCCCCTGAAGGGACCGCAGTCAAGCTGGCCTATAGCGACAGCGTCCTGTATGCCTTGCCGATTTTGGCGCCCACGCCGACCGGCGGTTCATTGGTCGATTTGACCCGCATTTTCTTCAGCGACGACCAGCATGTAGGCCAGGCCATTGGCCCTGGTTTCTTCTTCGCGTCTGATCGTTCGACCTGGGCCAAGGCCAAGGCCTTTGAGCACAATGTGGAACTGGAAGTCTCGGCCGTCTATTCGGGCGGGACCCCCATCGAAACGGTTTCCGATTCGCGCGGTGTGCAGGTCAACATTCACTATAGCATCAGCGAACTCCCCTCAAACGGCTATCGTCCCCGCAAGGCCGACGACCGTGTGGGTTACTTCATGACTGTCATGAAGGACTTTTCTGACAAGCAGGACGATCAGCAGTTCGTACGCTACATCAATCGCTGGGACCTGCGAAAGAAAGATGCTTCCGCATCGTTGTCGCCCCCTGATAAGCGAATCGAATTCTACATTGAAAAGACTGTCCCCGTGCATCTGCGCCCCATCGTTCGTTCCGGCATCCTGGAATGGAACAAGGCGTTTGAAAAACTGGGTTATGACAACGCGATCGTCGTCCATGATCAGGCAGATGACGATACGGAGCACGATCCCGAAGATGTTCGCTACAACTTCTTCCGCTGGATTACCGCGGACGCCGGATTCGCGATGGGGCCGTCCCGCGTGAATCCTCTGACTGGCCAGATCCTGGATGCCGACATCATCTTCGATGCCAGCTTCCTGCAACACTGGTCGACCGAATGGGAAACCCTGGGCCAGCCTCAGCAGATCGCCTCGTTTATGGGTGGCGAAGGGACCGAGTTGTCACACTTGCGGCACAAGGCCAGCCTGCTCGAGAAGCCGGGAACTGAAACCCCGCCGCACTTCCATCTGCCCGGTGCGGAATGCTCGTTGTGTACGGGCATGAAGCAGCAGATGGCCTTCGCCGGTGCGCTGTTGTATGCCCGCGGCGAAACGGACGCGACCGGCAAACTGCCTGAAGCGTTCATCAAGCAGGCTCTGAAAGAAGTCGTGATGCACGAAGTCGGCCACACGCTGGGACTGCGTCACAACTTTAAGGCCAGCACCTGGAAGACACTGGCTGAGATCTCCGACCCCGCCAAGGCTGGTGAACCAACTGTGGCGAGCGTGATGGATTACAGCCCGACCAACATCGCGGCCAAGGGGGTGCCGCAGGGGGCTTACTACACGTCCACCATCGGGCCCTATGACCATTGGGCAATCGAATATGGCTATAAGACGCTCAGCGACGAGGACAAGGAACTCCAGAAGATTGCTTCACGAGCCTCGGAGCCTGGTCTCGACTATGCCACTGATGAAGATACCCGTGGTACGGTCGATTCGGACCCGCTGACCAATCGGTTCGATCTGGGTAATGATCCCAATGATTTTGCTCGGCGCCAGATGGCGCTCGCGCAGGAACTGATGCCGGAACTCGTCAAACGATCTGTGCAGGACGGTCAAGGTTATCAGCGGGCTCGTCAGGCATTCGGCATGTTGCTGAGCGAGTACTGGCGCACTGCGTTGTTTGCCGCACGGTTGCCGGGGGGCATTTATGTTGCCCGCGATCACAAGGGTGACCCGAATGCCCGGGCTCCATTCCGACTGGTGGAACCGGAGAAGCAACGCGCTGCCATGAAGTTGTTGACCGAAACGGCTTTCAATCCGCCGGCTGTTCCGCCCGATATCCTGAACTTCCTCGCGGCGACGCGCTGGAGCCACTGGGGTATCACCGAACCACGACGGCTCGACTACCCGATCCATAATACGATTCTGATGATGCAGAGCCGCATCCTGGGACAGCTGGTCAATGTTTCGACGCTGACCCGTCTGTACGACAGCGAACTGAAGGCACCGCCCGAGGCCGATGTCTATACCCTGGCCGAACACATGCGGCTGATCGTGGACGGGATCTATACCGAATGGAAAGCTCCTGCCAAGGGAGAATACACGGTTCGCAAGCCGTTGATCGGCAGCTACCGTCGCAACCTGCAACGGATCATGTTGAAGGAATTCGCCTTCTACGTGAATTCCGCGTTTGCCGGTGTTCCCGAAGAGACCCGCACCCTGGCTCGATTCCACTTGAAGGAGTTGGACACCCAGGTCACTGCGGCCCTGGGGAATGCCGAACTTAAGCTGGACGATTACTCCAAGGCTCACTTGATCGATTGCCAGGAACGGATCCGGAAGGCTTTGGCCGCCCAGGTGTCGGTACCCAGCATCGACTGATGCTCCAGGAGCTTGCTAGCAACACGAGCCCGGCTGCGAACAGCAGCCGGGCTTTTTGCGCGCATCTCTACCGCGGACGCTCGTCCGTGACTGCTGCCTGCACCTCTGGGCAGTGTCAGATTCACTACCCCTGTTACAAACAGCCCCGGGTTAGGAATCTGTGTTGCCGAAATGCCTCATCGCAGCATTTTCGGCATATCTTCCCGGCGACTGGACCTATGTTGATAGTGTCTTAGTCAGTGTGCCAGGGGGCAAAATCCGTCGGTACGCCCGATGCTTGTGTCCCTGCAGTTTTCCCTGCCGACATCCCGTCAGGATTGATTCGCGATGAACTTGTTCAAGCTCCTCGGACTGTCTCGCTCCCGCGCTAAAGATGCGGACCCCATGGCCCATATGACGTGGGCGTCGAAGAGCATTTCGCGGACCATGACCCGGACGGGCGTCTTTCTGAAGAAGCAGATCTGGATCTGGCCGATCATCGCGACAGTATTGTTATCGATGTTGGCCTTCGGTGTGCGTCGCGCCATCGAAACCACGATGAAGGAAAACCTGCGGTCGCAACTCTCTACGCTGCTGTCGGTCGAAATTGCGATGCTGGACAACTGGTTCCGCACGCAGATGTCGAATGTCACTTCTGCGGCCAACAGTCTGCCGGTCCGCGAATCGATCTATGAGATGCTGGCCAGCGAGGAGACCGCCCCGGCCACCGCGACGAAACGGCTGCCGGAACTCCAGCAGCTACTCCGCAAACAGCTGGGGCCTGTCATGACGGCCCATGATTATGTCGGTTACTTTGTCATCAACAAATCCAAGCAGATTATCTCTGCCTCCCAGGATGAGTTAATCGGTAGAAGCGAGCTGTCCGAGTATGACTCGTTCATCACTCGGGCATTGCAGGGCGAGGTCTCCACATGCCCGCCCTTTCCCAGTGTGATCCCGATGAAAGACGAGACGGGACGCGTGCGAACGGGCGTGCCGACCATGTATGTCTGCGCCCCCGTGCGCGATGCCAGCTTTGAAGTCGTGGGAGTCCTGGCATTCCGTATTCGCCCCGAGCAGGAAATGACCCGCATTCTGCAACTCGGACGAATTGGCGAGTCTGGGGAGACCTATGCCTTTGACAAATCCGGACTGCTGGTCTCCAACAGTCGGTTCGATGACCAGCTGATCCTGCTCGGAGTACTGCCAGACGAACCCGATGCAAAGTCGATCCTGAAGATTCAGTTGCGAGATCCGCAAGGCAACTTGCAGGAGGGCTTCCGGCCCCATAAGCGCCGTTCCGAACTGCCCTTGACCAGAATGGTCTCCGCGGCCATTGACGGGCCCCCGGGCGTCGATGTCGAGGGTTACCGCGACTACCGCGGTATTCCAGTCGTCGGGGCGTGGCAATGGTTGCCGCAGTACGGGATGGGGGTCACCACCGAAATGGACGTCGCTGAGGCTTATCGTCCGCTGATCATTCTGCAATGGACTTTCTGGGCTCTCTACATCCTGCTGGGAATCAGTGCGGTCGCCATCTTTATCTTTACGATTATTGTTGCCCGCTTGCGTCGTGAGGCCCAGAAAGCCTCGATCGAAGCCCGGCAACTTGGCCAGTACAAGCTGGAAAGCAAGCTGGGGGCAGGTGCGATGGGGGTGGTCTATCTGGGGCATCATGCCATGCTGCGCCGTCCCACTGCCATCAAGCTGCTCGATCTGGATAAAGTGAATGATGCGTCGATTCAGCGCTTTGAACGTGAAGTTCAGATCACTTGCCAGCTGAATCATCCCAACACGGTCGCCATCTATGATTACGGACGCACCCCCGAAGGCGTGTTTTACTACGCCATGGAATTTCTGGACGGCGTGAATCTGCAAACCCTGATCGAACAATACGGCCCGCAGTCTGAAGGTCGGGTCATTCGAATCTTACTCCAGTTGTGTGGCTCGTTGTTCGAAGCGCACTCCCTGGGGCTCGTGCATCGCGACATCAAGCCCTCGAATCTGATGCTCAACCGCCGGGGATGCGAATCGGATGTGCTGAAGGTCCTCGACTTTGGACTTGTCAAAGCGATCGATGAAGAGAAGCAGGCAAACCTGACCTCGGCGAATTCGTTGACCGGAACACCGCTGTATATGGCGCCTGAGGCCATTCAGTCGCCGAACTCGGTTGATTCGCGAAGTGACTTATACGCGGTCGGAGCGGTCGGCTATTTCCTGCTCACCGGCCAGCCCGTCTTCGCGGCGGCAGGATTGATGGAATTGTGCCAGCAACACATTGATGCGATTCCCGTTCCCCCGTCCACGCGCCTGGGCAAGTCCGTTTCACCGGAGTTGGAATCGGCTCTACTGGCGTGCCTGGAAAAATCGCGGTCCAGGCGTCCGGCAACCGCCCGTGATCTGGCTCATTTGCTGCTGCGATGTCCCACCGTGAACGACTGGACCCTGGAAGATTCAGACGCGTGGTGGGGCCGCCACGAACGAGGCGTCGCCAATCCGACGCAACCGTTCGGCAACAGCACTGTCGCAGGCAGCCTGCTGACGCAAGTCCCCCCGGCCTTTGAACGTACCATGATCTCGAATGACGGTGAGTAGTCGGCAGCGCGAACGCAGATGGTCAAGGACTACGCAAATCGCCTGTTCCGTTGCAGGAAGGGCTGCGACGCGATAATTCTGGACTCAGTTACCACGCCTGGCACACGCGGATCGCGCGCGGGTCAGCACTTCAATTGAGTCCCCCTGGCTGGGCCAGTGGTTCGCGAGTTGAACGCATGCCCGATCCCCCATTTCCCAAAGCTCGCTCGCCCGTCGCGCCACCGGTGCACCTGCCGCGTTCCGGCCAATCCTATGCGGAACTGCACTGCCGCACGAATTATTCGTTTCTGGAGGGGGCGTCGCACCCCGACGAACTGGTGAACCGGGCTGCCGAGCTCGGACTGGCGGCGCTGGCGATTACAGATCGTCACAGCCTGGCCGGCGTGGTACGCGCCCACGTCGCGGCAAGGAAGATCGGGCTCAAGCTCCTGATCGGGACGGAAGTTGCCCCCCGCGGACATTCCACCGCAGTCCTGCTGGCGACGAACCGCGCCGCGTACGGCCGACTGTGCCAGCTGCTGACCCGTGGCCGGCAACAGGCTCCGAAAGGCGAATGTGCACTCAGCTTTGCGGACATCGCCAGGCATTCTGCCGACGTGATCGCCTGCGTGTTACTGGATCCCGCGGCCCAGGCCCGACAACTCACGGAACTGCCCAACTGGCGTGCGGCCTTCGGTGATCGCTGCTATGCGCTTGCCGAGTTACACCGCGGACCGCGCGATGCGGCTTACTTGAGTCAATTTCAACAACTGGCACAACAGGTCGACATACCCCTCGTGGCGGCGAATGGTGTCTACTATCACACCGCTGCACGTCGCCCGTTACACGATGTCGTCACGGCAATCCGCCATGGCTGCACCGTGGCCGAACTCGGTGCACGACGCTTTCCGAATGGGGAACGCCATCTCAAGAGCGGCACCGACATGCAACGCATGTTCGCAGCATGTCCCGCAGCCGTGTCGCGGACGAAGGAGGTCGCGGACCGCTGCACATTTTCGCTGGAAGAACTGCGTTACGAGTATCCCGAGGAAATCTGCCCAGCAGGCGTGAGTTCCATCGAATATCTGACGCGATTAACCTGGCGGGGGGCGGCAATCCGTTATCCGGGCGGTGTGCCCGACAACATTCAGGTGACGTTACGTAAAGAACTGGAACTGATCCGCAAGCTGAGCTACGAATCCTATTTCTTGACGGTCTATGATCTGGTGCACTTTGCACGCGGTCAGAACATTCTCTGCCAGGGACGCGGTTCCGCGGCGAACTCGGCTGTTTGCTACTGCCTGGGTGTCACGTCAGTCGACCCGGCCGTCGCAGACCTGCTGTTTGAACGATTCATCAGCGAGGAACGTAACGAGCCGCCCGATATTGATATTGATTTCGAACACGAACGCCGGGAAGAGGTCCTGCAGTACATCTATCAAAAGTATGGCCGCGACCGGGCCGGCATGACGGCCGAGGTCATCACCTATCGCTTGAGATCGGCGATTCGGGACGTCGGGAAAGCCCTGGGACTCTCGCTGGATCGCGTCGACTCCCTGGCGAAGAGTGTGGACCATTCTCGCGAAACCGTCAAACTCGCGGAGCGCTTTGACGAAGCCGGCTTTGACTCCACGTCCCCCATCGGGAGGCAGTTGACCCAGTTGGTGCACGAACTCCTGGGATTTCCGCGGCATCTGTCGCAGCACGTCGGCGGGATGGTGATTACGCGAGGCTTGTTATGCGAACTGGTCCCCATTGAAAATGCGTCCATGCCGGGTCGAACCGTCGTGGAATGGGATAAGGATGATCTCGATGCGCTCGGCATTCTGAAGGTCGACTGCCTCGCGCTGGGGATGCTGTCGGCCATTCGCAAGTGCTTCGAAATGGTCAAGATTCATGCCCGGCGCGACCTGTCACTGGCCAATATCCCACAGTCCGACGCCGCAGTCTATGAGATGATTTGCCAGGCCGACACAATCGGTGTCTTTCAAATCGAGAGCCGGGCTCAGATGAGCATGCTTCCGCGGCTGAAACCGCGAAAGTTCTACGACCTCGTCATTGAAGTCGCCATTGTCCGTCCTGGCCCGATACAGGGAGACATGGTCCATCCCTACTTGCGGCGCCGCGCCGGGGATGAACCGGTGACTTTTCCCAGTCAGGAAGTCGAGTCGGTGCTCAGCCGCACGCTGGGAGTGCCGATCTTTCAAGAACAAGCGATGAAACTGGTCATCGTGGCCGGGGGATTCTCGGCCGGCGAAGCCGATCTCTTTCGACGTGCGATGGGGGCCTGGCGGAAGACCGGTGAGATCGACAAATTCTACTCGAAGCTGACACAAGGCATGCGTCAGAAAGGCTACACGGCCGAGTTTGCCGAGCAGCTCTTCAACCAGATTCGGGGCTTCGGCGAATATGGATTTCCCGAATCACATGCCGCCAGCTTCGCGCTGCTGGTCTATGTTTCGGCATGGCTGAAGCATTACTACCCGGCAGCGTTTACGGCCTCGCTGATAAACAGCCAGCCGATGGGATTTTACGCCCCCTCGCAGCTGATCAGCGATGCCCGGCGACATGGAGTCGAAGTCTATCCCATCGACGTCAACGCCAGCGATTGGGATTGTACGCTCGAGCCCACCGGGCAGCGGGGCAAACTGGCATGGGCAATTCGCCTGGGGTGGCGGATGCTCAAGGGGTTCAGCAGCGCGACTGCAGCCACGATCATACGCTGCCGCCGAGCGAGCCGGTTCACCTCATATGATGATTTCACGCTGCGGACGCAGTTGAGTCCGGCCATCCTGGCGCTGTTATCTGATGCGGACGCATTTCGCTCGCTGCGTGAATCGCGTCGCACGGCCTTCTGGAAGTCGTTACCGGCACAGGCTCCGACTGAGCTCTACGACGACCACAACAATCCAGAACCGGTTGCCCCGCTTCCTGTCATGACCAGCCTGCAGCAAGTCAACGCGGATTATCGCACGATCAGCCTCAGCTTGCGGCAGCATCCACTCAGCTTCATTCGGGGTGAACTGACCCGCCTCCGTGTCATTCGATCGGACGAGTTGCTGGCAGTCGAAGCGGATCGCCGGTATCGCGTAGCAGGCCTGGTCCTGCTGCGGCAGCGTCCGAGCACCGCCAAGGGCATTACCTTCATGACCATCGAAGATGAAGGGGGAACCGCCAACTTGATCGTGCGGGTGGATGTCTGGGAACGATTCCACCAGATCGCCAGGAACGCGACGGCGTTAATCGTCACAGGCATGCTGCAACGCAAACACGGCATCGCTCACCTGCTGGTCGACCAGATGGAGGACCTCTCCCC
>CAZQUW010000274.1:0-8276 GCA_964596215.1 uncultured Planctomicrobium sp.
CGGAAGTTCCTATTCGGAACACTGGGCACCCGGGCGACGCGGTGAAAATTCGCGCCTTCTTTGCACGCTTTGTTCGGATGTTCATTATATTACTCCGGGGTGCCTTGGTGGCGAGCACGCTGTGTATTGCTTTTCAGTCGGGAGTTTCCGCAATCTTCCGGCAATCCCATTGCAGTTCTAGCACATCGCTGGCCCGTCCCCAAATTTCACGGTACTGCGGAAAACTACGTTCTCAATTGGACGGGGATCGCGTGGCATGCTTGTAATATCTACTGTCTGGGTCAGGGGTTCCGCGGCGGCCCAATACGGCTGCCCAGCGAGCACTCCTAATAGCCTCGGCGGGAGTCTCGCCCTCCCGTTTCGAACTCGGTCTGAGTTTCCGCACGGTGTGCAGTCGCCGTAACGCTTGGACCTCAGGGAGTTTTAGAAAAATCTTGAAAGGCGATGAGCGCCCCCGAACTGGCTGCAGATTGGAGGTGATGTTCGCTACGGCTTTGCCGCGATTAGACCAGTTCCCGGATTGGTTCGCCCTTGTTGAGGACCGGATGGGGGCGGCCGGCGAAATCGGCGAATTCTGTACGCTGGTCGATGCCCAGGTGGCGGTAGATGGTGGCCAGCAGGTCCTGGGGTCGCAATGGTCTTTCCGTCGGGTATTCGGCTTTCCCCGTTGTGGCACCGATAGCCTGTCCCATGCGGAGTCCGCCGCCGGCGATCAGTGCCGACTGCGCCTGGGGCCAGTGGTCCCGTCCCAGGCAGCCGTTGGCTCGATTCAGGCGTGGAGTCCGGCCAAATTCGCCCACGGCGACGACGAGAATCCGGCGGTCGAGATTCCTCTCGGCCAGGTCGTCGATCAGGGTCGACAGCGCCTGATCCATGTACTTGGCCCGCCAGATCATTCCCCGGGCCATGTCCCAGCCGGGTTGGGCATTGGCGTGATCATCCCAGCTGAAGTACAGGGGTGTTCCCATTTCAGGAGCCAGGGCGTCGATGGTGACAACCGCAGTCCCGGCTTCAGCCAGGCGGCGGGCCAGCAGGCAGCTTTGTCCCCACAAATGGCGTCCGTAGCGGTCGCGCAACTGTGGTGATTCCTGATCGAGATCGAATGCGGCGGCGACTTTGCTGCTAGTGAGCAATTGAAAGGCTTGCTGGCGAAACTGATCGATGCCCTCCATGCTGCCCAGCAGATCGATGTCGCGCTGGATGCGGTCCAGCTGGGTGACCAACCCGCGGCGATCGTCCAGGCGGCTGCCGTTGATTCCGCCATCGAGGGTCAAGTTCGGCGGCCGGAATTTCGGGGCCGAGGGATCACCGGCGGCGAACGCCGAGTGACTCATTCCCAGGTACACCGGTTGCGTCATGAAAGGTTGCTTGGGAATCCCGATATATTGGGGTAACCCATGGGGTTGCGGCCCGCGCACGCGGCTGGCGATCATCCCGAGGTCGGGGTGCGTCGACTTGGCGGTTGAAGTCGGATCGGCCTGAAGTGGCGTTTTCCCCGTCAGCACTTCAATCGAGCCGTCATTGTGCGAGGCCATTTCGTGATGCAGCGAGCGGATCAGGGAATAACGATGCGCCTGCCGGGCTTGCTGCGGGAAGAGTTCGCAGATTTCAATTCCCGGAACACTGGTGGCGATCGGCGAAAAGGGGCCGCGGTATTCCGAGGGGGCCTGCGGCTTCATGTCCCAGGTTTCGAGCTGGCTGGGGCCACCCCACATCCAGAACAGGATGACCGAGGTTTCCAGGCTCCCCTGTCCTGTCTGTTCGCGCGCCGCCAGGATCTGGGGCAGACTCAAACCACCTAGTCCGAGTGCGCCGGCTCGTAAGAACTCTCGCCGCGAAGCCGGGCCCTGGCAGTAACAATCATGCATTGGATCAATTCCCGATGTCCCACCAGTGACGCGACATGCAGTCCACGTGAGCACATATTATGCTCGCAAAGGGGCATTGCATCAATGGGGGTCGATTCGAACCGGCCGGTTGGCAGGCAGAAAAAAGTTTCCGTGACTTGTCTTACCAGCTCCGCTCGCTTCATAAGCGTTGCTGTTTCGACATTGGGTTCGACATTGGGTTCGACATTGGGCTGTGGCCCTGCAGGCGTCCCGGGAAAGCACCAGGATCGGGCCCTCGCAACCGATTATCGTTCCGTGACTGATGCTTTATTGCGCAGTGCTGCACCGGGAATGTGCATCAGGAAATGTCGGTAGATCCTGATCTATCGTCACTGCGGAAGTTTCGCGTTTTGCTGGTGAGCGTTGGACCTGGTCCGGGCTGTGTGGCTGGAAGGCACAAGAACACTCAAACCGAAAGTGGAGCCGGCCCCTGGCGACTGCGAATTGACGAGCGTTCCGGCTGAGATGTGGCGTACGGCGAAACTTCCGGCACAGGCGTTGCTCTTCTGGCGTTGATTCCCGTCGACCGTGGTCCGGCTGTTCTGCTGCCCAGTCGTCAGGGCCCGGTTTTAATTGGCACTCCGCGGTCGCGGCGTGTCGGCGCGTTGCCGTTCGGTCAACGTCCCTGATGATTCACGGAGATCGTGCTGCTAATGACCTACTACCAAGACGCTCAACTCGATTCGGTACTTCCCTCGCTGCCCGATTTGAGTTTTATTTCCTCCACGCAAGGTGACCCCGCAGAAACGCTGGCCAATCTGGTCAAGATGGTCCAGGAGCGATTTCAGACTGATGTCTGTTCTGTCTATCTGATCGAACCTGACCGCGCGAATCTGGTCCTGGCTGCGACGATCGGCTTGAATCCCGAGAGTATCGGCAAGGTGCGCATGGGGTTGGATGAGGGTTTGGCGGGCCTGGTCGCCGAAGAATTGCGGCCGATCATGGTGGCCGATGCCCCGGAACATCCCCGCTTCAAGTACTTTCGCGAATCGGGCGAAGACCCGTATCTCTCGTTTCTGGGTGTGCCGCTGATTGAACAGGGAGTCTTTCAAGGGGTACTGGTCGTTCAAACGAAGGACGAACGGACCTTCTCGACAGATGAAATCACGTTGATGCTGGCCATTGTCCGGCAACTGGGGCCGATCGTCAGTGAAGCCCGCAACCTTGAACAGTTCATCGCGCCCACTTATGAGCGGATCTGGTCGCTGGCGCGCAATTTGTGGTGGAGCTGGGACGCCGAATCGACCAGTCTGTTTAATGAGCTTGATCCGGTCAGCTGGCGTGAACTGGACCACAACCCGGTCGCCCTGCTCTCGAAGACTTCGCTCGAAAAACTGGAAGAGCGCGCGGGCGAACTGGTACTGCACAGTCGTCTGAATTACGCGTATCGCCGGATGCAGGATTATCTGCGTTCCAAGAAGACCTGGGGGGCGACGCATACCGGCGTGCTAAAAGCTCGTCCCGTGGCCTATTTCTCTGCGGAATTTGGACTGCACGAATCGCTGCAGATTTATTCGGGCGGTCTGGGAATTCTCGCGGGGGATCATATCAAGAGTGCTTCCGACCTGGGGATTCCGCTGGTGGGGATTGGCCTGTTCTATGCCCAGGGTTACTTCCGTCAGCGGCTGGATTCGACCGGCTGGCAGCACGAAGATTATGTGAATCTGGATCTGCGTCAGTTGCCGCTGGAACCGATGATGGGGGCCGATCACCGGCCGCTGATGATTTCAGTGGAAACGCGCGGAGCGACGATCTACGCCCGGGTCTGGAAGGCGATGGTCGGACGCAACACCCTGTTGCTGCTCGATTCCGACGTGGATTCGAACCAGCCGGAAGATCGCCAGTTGACGGCGCGTCTGTACGGCGGTGACAGCCGGGTCCGCATTCGCCAGGAACTGCTGCTGGGCGTCGGTGGTGTACGGGCCCTGAAGGCCATGAGTATTCAGCCGGGGGTGCTGCATCTGAACGAAGGGCATAGCGCCTTCGTGGTTCTGGAAATGATCCGGGTTCGGATGCAGACTGAAGGGATCGCTTACGAAGAGGCAATGCGGCGGGTCTCGACCCATACGGTCTTTACCACGCACACGCCGGTACCGGCCGGACATGACCGGTTCCATGCCGACATGATTGAAGAACACCTCGGGCCGTTGCGCGATGCCCTGGGCATCTCACACGAAACGCTGATGGGGCTGGGCCGCGTGTACCCGCACAATCACGGCGAAGATTTTTGTATGACGGTACTGGCGTTGAAGGCGTCGCGCCGGGCGAATGCCGTGTCATCGTTGCACGGCGAGGTTTCCCGCGCGATGTGGACTTCGCTCTTTCCGGGTCGCTCGGAAGATGAGGTTCCGATCGGGCATATCACCAATGGTGTGCACGTTCCGACGTGGCTGGCTCCGCAGATGCGGAATCTCTACGACCGCCACCTCGGTTCAGAATGGGCGCAGCGGAATGGCGAGCCCGATGTCTGGGAGGGGATTGAAACGGTTGATGACGGCGAGTTGTGGGAAACGCATCAGACTTTGAAGTCGCGGATGATCAAGTTTGTCCGGCAACGGGCCGTGGCCCAGGCCGAGCGGCGTGGTGATTCGAAGGAAGTCATCGAACGGTGTCGCCGGTCGCTGAGTCCGGATGCCCTGACCATTGGTTTTGCGCGGCGTTTTGCGACCTACAAGCGAGCGAACCTGATTTTCCAGGAACTCGAACAACTGGCGTCGCTGATCAATGACCCGCAATGGCCGATCCAGTTTGTCTTCGCCGGGAAGGCCCATCCGCGTGACGTACCTGGCAAGACGGTCTTGAAGCAGATTGCCGAGATGATGCGTGACCCGGTCTTTGCAGGCAAATTGATTTTTGTCGAAGACTATGACATGAATGTCGCGCGGCACCTGGTACAGGGGGTGGATGTGTGGTTGAACAACCCGCGGCGTCCGCTGGAAGCCTCGGGCACCAGTGGTCAGAAGGTGGTGCTGAATGGCGGTCTGAATCTGTCGGTTCTTGACGGCTGGTGGGCCGAAGCTTATGACGGCACGAACGGATTCGCGATCGGCATGGGCGAGACCCACAGTAATGTCGAGATGCACGATAAGATGGATGGCGATGCGCTCAGCCAGACATTGAGCCAGGAAGTCATTCCGATGTATTATGGGCGTGACCGGGACGGATTGCCGCGGGCGTGGATTGCCCGGATGAAATCGGCGATTCGGTCACTGGGCTGGCGCTTCAATGCGGACCGCATGGTGATGGATTACGTCATGAAGTGTTATATTCCCGCCGCGGGGGGGACATCCAGTAATATGAGTCAACGCTGATGTTGTCGAGTTGACAACAGAGGATTGAAATGAGCCCGGAGCCAGCGGCGACGGCGATGTGCCCCGTCGCTGTCGTCGCTGGTTTCGGGTTTTGTTGTGCGGTCAATACGATCGTGGGACGGGTCTCCAGGCCCGTCCGTCCAGCTGGGACTTTCGAGCAGCACAAGAACACTGTTTGCTTGAGGTCGCCGCTGCGATTCACGGAATTCGATGTCAGCTAAGACCAGATTAGGACCGCGCGGAGGGATGGGCCTGGAGACCCGCCAGAATGCTCAACTAGCCAATACACATCAGGGATTTTTTGCATGCGGCCGAAAGAACAGGAAGCGCTCAGTGGCGACATTCGCCGGCTGGGGGACCTGCTGGGGCAGGCTCTGCGCCGAGTGGCAGGGGAAGGTGCGTTTCAACTGGTCGAAGAGATTCGGGCCGCGGCCAAGAGCCTGCGTGCCAATCCGACCGTGGAGCAGGCGCGGCAGTTGCGAGACCGCCTGGCTGAACTGCCGCTGGCGGACCTGCGGACCTTGACGCGGGCCTTCACGATTTATTTCGATCTGATCAATCTGGCCGAACAGCGGGCCCGCGTGCGCGCGCTGCGGATTCGTGCTGCCGAACTGGGTGACGCACCGCTTGCGGAAACCCCCGAGGCGGCCCTGCGCCAGTTACGTGAGCGGGGTTTGACCGCCCGGGATGTGCAGGACGAACTGGACCGGGCGTTGATTTGCCCCGTGTTTACAGCCCATCCCAGCGAAGCGCGGCGGCGCACGATTCTCGATCGCCTGAATTCGATCGATCAACAGATGGATCGGCTGGAATATGGTCAACTGCTGCCCGCCGAACACGAGCAGGCTGAGGCGTCGATTGCCGAAGAGGTGGAGACCTATTGGCTCTCCGACGCCATTCGCGATACCCGGCCGCGCGTGCAGGATGAAGTCATCCACGGGCTTGAGATGGTCGAGGGGAGTTTGTTCGACGTCGTCCCGCGGCTCTATCGCCAGTTGGGGCACGCCTTGAGCCGCGTCTATCCCGAGCGGAAGTGGGATGTTCCCTCGTTCCTGCGGTTTGGATCGTGGATCGGAGGCGACCGTGACGGCCACCCCAGCGTCACGCATCGCGTCACGGCCGAGGCCGTCATGCTGCAGCAGGTCGCGGTCCTGCAGCATTACCAGACGCAAATGGATCAGTTGTGGAGAAAGCTCAGCCATTCCGATCATTTCATCGTCCCCAGTCCCGAGTTTCGAGCAGCGCTGGCGGCAGATGTGGCACTGTTCCCTGAAGTGACATTGTCACCTGAGCACGAACCCTATCGGGCCAAATGCAAGCTGATCTCGGCCAAACTGCAACGGACGGTGGACTATGTCCGCAGCTGTTCCCCCAGCTGGAGTGGTGAGACCGTTCCCGTCCCCGAGGGAGTGTACCTGGGGGGGAGCCAGTTGCTGTTGGATTTGCGGTTGATGGCATCGGACCTGCGACATGCCGGTGCCGAGGCGGCCGTGTCGGGCAGCCTGCAGGATATGATCCGACTGGTGGATGTGTTTGGTGTGCACCTGTTGAAGATCGATTTACGCCAGCACAGCGGCCGGCATCTGCAGGCACTCGATGAGATTTTTCGCTGGGCGGGAGTGTGCAATTCGTACTCACAGCTGAGCGACGAGGCGCGTTTCGCGTGCCTGGTGGGTGAGCTGCAACATACGCGGCCGCTCATCCCGACCCACCTGCCCTTCTCCCCGGAAACGACCGAAGTCGTGCAGACCTTCCGCACGACCTCGGCCATTCTCGAGCAGCAATGCCCCGACGTGCTGCAGAAATACATTATCAGCTCCACGACGACGCCGGCACATCTGTTGGAAGTGCTGCTGTTCGCCCGTGAGGCTCGGCTGTTCCGGCCGAATGAAGGTGTCAGCAAGCTTGATATCGTGCCGTTGTTTGAAGCGCTGGAGCCGTTGCGGAGTGGCCAGTCCATCATGCAGCGGCTGTTCGCCCTGCCCGTCTATCGACAGCACCTCGCCCTGCGTGGCAACATCCAGGAAGTGATGATCGGCTATTCCGACAGCAATAAAGAGAGCGGCTTCCTGCAGTCGACCTGGGCCCTGTATCGTACCCAGGAGCAGCTGGTGGAACTCGGGCATCGTGAGGGAATTACGATGCAGATGTTTCATGGTCGCGGCGGCGCGGTGGGACGTGGCGGCGGTCCGTCCAACCGTGCGATTCTGGCTCAACCCCGCGGCACCGTCAACGGCCGCCTGCGGATTACAGAACAGGGTGAAGTGATTGCCGACCGCTACGGGAACCGGGCCATTACCGGCCGGCACCTGGATCAGGTCGTTAATGCGGTCTTATTAACGAGCGTTCCCGACGAAGGACTCAAAGTGGATCCCGCGTGGACCACCCTGCTCGACCATCTGGCCGAGTCGTCCTATCGTCACTATCGTGCGTTAGTGTACGAAAATCCTGAGTTCCTGACTTACTTTGAGCAGGCGACCCCCATTAAAGAAATCGCCAGATTAAAGATCGGGTCCCGCCCCAGTCGTCGCGGGACGTCGTCGAGTATCGACGAGCTCCGCGCCATTCCGTGGGTCTTCAGCTGGATGCAGTCGCGGCACACCTTGCCCGGCTGGTACGGTCTGGGAAGTGCCGTTTTTGAAGAACTTGAAAATCATCCCGAACGGCTGGCGACGCTGAAAGAAATGTACGAGAAATGGCCCTTCTGGCGGACCTTGATTGACAATGTGCAGATGATCCTGGCGAAGGCCGATCTGACGATTGCCCGGCTCTATGCCGACCTCCTGGAAGACCAGTCGCTCGCCGCCCGAGTCTTCGGCCAGATTGAACTGAAGTATCAACGGTCTGTGGAAGTCATCTGCAAGATCACCGGCCAGTCCGCGTTGTTAGATCGAGTCCCGATTCTGCAGAAATCGATTCAATCCCGCAATCCGTACGTCGATCCCTTGAGCCTGATTCAGCTGGTTCTGCTGCGGCGGCTGCGGGCGAGTACAGAGCCCGAGGAAGAACTGCAGACCGCGGTTCTGGAGAGTATTAACGGCGTGGCTTCGGCACTGAAGAATACGGGGTGAGCCCG
>CAZQUW010000275.1:0-3539 GCA_964596215.1 uncultured Planctomicrobium sp.
GTTGGACCGCCGATGATTGGCACTTCACCCGGGATTGTGGTGGGAAACATCGGAGCGTTGGCGTGAATCAGACGTATGTCATTGGCGTGATGCCAGTTACGTAATGTTTTCGGCCACCGGGTTCGCCCGGAAAGCCAAGCGGAATTGAATTTCCCCCATCTTTTGTTAGAGTGTTGCAATGAAGTACAGGTATCGCTAGGTGCGGGATAGGTTTCCGTACTGAGGTGTGCGAGTCCCTGGATGGGAATTGAATTTTACTCGCTAGTCGGAGTTTTTGGCTGAGTTGGCGATCGAGCAACCATCGCCGACGCGTCTGTATCGAGTTCAAAGAATTCGAACTGACGTGCAGCAGTCCAACTCGTCCGAAGAGTAAAAGTTATGCAGCCGGTGCGGCTGCGAAGAAAGTTGTTCATGTCGATTACGAAAGAGAAGAAGACGTCGCTGATCGGTGATTTTCGGACTTCTGAAGCCGATACCGGATCAGCCCAGGTGCAGATTGCGGTGTTGTCGCACCGGATCTCGCAGTTGACCGAGCATTTGAAGTCGCACTTGAAGGATCATGCTGGCCGCCGTGGTTTGCTGATGCTGGTCAGCCGCCGTCGCCGGTTGCTGGACTTCCTGCGCGCGACCGACCACAAGAGCTACCTCGATATGTTGAAGCGTCTGGAACTGCGTAAGTAGTTTGGGCGATCAGAAGTTAACCAGTGCGGCCGGAAGATCTCGGCCGCGCCCCACCGGTCTTTGGTGGTGGCAGTGGCATGGTGATGTCCACAGAGAGTATCAGGCTGATTCGCCGAGAATTTTTGGTTTCAAAAATCTCTCCCAGTTCGAGCCTGAGCTGTTCTCATCAACGTGGCTAACCACTCGCTGGCCTGTGGAATCCCAGGGACGGGAATGCGTCACATCCTGCGCCGGCACCAATCTCGGTGCTGGGCAGGTTCATTTCCAGCCAGTTGAATCTGTATTGAAATCCATCCCCCGAATTTTGCGAGACACTTCCCTGGCGACAGCGCGGGTGTCTCGAAATTCCGGCCGTCCTGGCAAGGACGTTCGTTGTCGAGCGGGCATGGATCAATCGCGTGTCCAATCACGCTCTGTTTTAGAGAAGTGTGCCACTGGCTCTGCCAGTGTTCGCGGGATGACCGCCGACTCGCAAAGCACTGGCAACGCCAGTGGCACCCAGATCTCGAACGACAGTCTCCAGTACAGCTTGCTCTTCCGGGCCGATGGCCTGTGGAGCGTGTACGGAGCCCGTCCCTCTGAAGAAGACACACACATCGCCAATTGTTGTCATGTGGAAATTGTTGTTGTATCGGAAAAGAAATAAGCAGTAGGAAGCAGGGTAAAAACAGTGAAAGTTACCGTAGAACGCGAATTCGGCGGCCGTACGCTCAGTCTGACGACGGGCGAAATGGCCAAGCAGGCGGCGGGGTCCGTCCTGGTGCAGTTCGGTGAAACCGTCGTCTTCGTGGCGGCTCAGAATGGCCCGGCCAAGCCGGGCCAGGACTTTTTTCCGTTGACCGTCGATTACCGCGAACGGTCTGCCGCCGCCGGTAAATTCCCGGGTGGCTTCCTGAAGCGCGAAGGCCGCCCCACGCTGAAGGAAGTGCTGACGGCCCGTCTGACCGATCGCCCGATTCGCCCCCTCTTCCCTGAAGGTTACATTGAAGAACTGCAGATCATGTCGAACGTTCTCGCCAGCGACGGCGAAAACGATCCCGACGTGTTGTCGATCATTGGTGCCAGTGCCGCTCTGGGCCTGTCGCCGGTGCCGTTCCAGGGGCCGATTGCCGCTGTGCGTGTCGGCCGTGTGAACGACGAGTGGGTCTTGATGCCCACCCAGGCCCAGATCGAAGAAAGCGTGCTGGATCTTGTCGTCGCCGGTACCAAGAGCTCGGTCCTGATGATCGAAGGCTTCGCGGCCCAGATGCCCGAAGACGAGATGGCCGACGCGATTATGTATGCCCATTCGCAGATCATCATCCTGTGCGAAATGCAGGAAGATTTTCTCCGCCAGGCCAATCGCCCGAAGACCCCCTTCGTGCCCAAGGCCAGCAACCCGTTCGACGCCCCGCTGCGTGACGAATTTTACGCCCAGGTGCGCGAAGCCAAGGCCATCAAGGTCAAGCACGAACGCAATGACAAGGTCGCTGCACTGAAGGCCGAAGCCAAGGCGAAGTACTTCCCCGAAGGTGCCGAAGTCGCCGCCAACGGTGGCACTCCCCATGAGTTCTCGGTTGCTTTCGACAACATCGCTTACAAGGCGATCCGCGAACTGATCCTCACTGGAACGCGTCCTGACGGTCGTGGCCTGAACGATCTGCGTGCGGTCAGCTGCTCGGTCGGCGTGATTCCCCGCGTGCATGGCTCCGCTCTCTTCACCCGTGGTGAGACCCAGTCGTTGTGTACGATTACTCTGGGAACGCCGCGCGATGAACAACGCGTTGACGGTTTGTTCGAAGAGTATTCGAAGCGGTTCATGCTCGACTATTACTTCCCGTCCTACTCGGTCGGTGAATGCCGTCCGATTCGTGGACCCGGACGTCGTGAACTCGGTCACGGTGCCCTGGCCGAACGCTCGGTCGCCTCGATCGTTCCCCCGGGCGACAAGTTCCCGTACACCATCCGTGTCATCTCCGACATCATGGAATCCAACGGCAGCAGTTCGATGGCTTCGGTGTGCAGCGCCACCCTGGGGCTGATGGATGCTGGCGTGCCGATTTCTCAGCCGGTGGCGGGGATCTCGATCGGCCTCGTTAAGGTCGAAGACAAGTTCGTCCTGCTGACCGACATCATTGGTGATGAAGATCACTATGGTGACATGGACTTCAAGGTCGCCGGTACTCAAAAGGGTGTGACCGGAATTCAGCTTGATCTGAAGATCGACGGCATCAGCGAGCAGATCATTCGCGAGACGCTGGTCCAGGCCCGTACGGCCCGGATCGACTTGCTCAAGACGATGCTGTCGGCCATCCGCCGTCCGCGGTCGGACATCGCCGAAACGGCTCCGCGCCTGTTGATGACCAAGATCGATCCCCAGAAGATCGGTCTGTTGATTGGTCCCGGCGGCAAGACGATCCGCGCGATTCAGGAAGAAACCGGCACGACCATCGACATCAAGGACGACGGCACCGTGACGATCGCCTGCAGCGAGAAGGCCGGAGCCGAAGACGCCCTGGGCCGGATCGAAGCCATGACCGAAGAGATCAAGGTCGGCAAGATCTACACCGGTCGCGTCAGCTCGGTGAAGGACTTCGGTGCCTTCATTGAAATCGCTCCGGGCAAGGACGGCTTGTGCCACATCAGCGAACTCTCTGACGGCTTCGTGAAGTCGGTCGGCGAGATCTGCAAAGAGGGTGACAAGCTGACGGTGAAAGTCATCGCTGTCGATGAACAGAACCGCGTCAAGTTGTCTCGCAAGGCCGTGTTGATCGAACAGGCCGAAGCCGCGGAAGCCGCCAAGTAAGTTTGTAAGTTGGCGACAGATTTTCGAACTCCGCAGCCCGGTTGTTGTTTAACAGCCGGGCTGCTTGTCAGAA
>CAZQUW010000275.1:3639-8255 GCA_964596215.1 uncultured Planctomicrobium sp.
ATGAGCGAACCGTTTTCTGATGACGAGCGACAACGGCTGCTGGCCCAGTACGCGGAGATTGCAACACTGGCCGGGGGACTGGCCCATGAGATCAAGAACCCGCTGTCCACGATCGCGATGAACCTCGAGTTGCTCGTGGAGGATCTGAACGAGGCGGAATCGCCGCGCGAGCGACGGATGTTGTCGAAGATCGAGACGGTCCAGCGTTCGTGCAAGAATCTGCAGAACATTCTGGACGATTTTCTACAGTTTGCCCGCGCGGGAGAGTTGAACTTAGAGCCGGAAGATTTCAACAAGGTCGTCGCGGAGTTCATCGATTCCTTTCGGCCCCTGGCGGCAGGGCAGAATGTGGAAATCAGCCCGCATCTGGCGGCCGATCTGGTCCCCGTGCAACTGGATCGCATCTTGTTTCGACAGGTGCTGTTGAACCTGGCGCTCAATGCTCAGCAGGCCATGCCACAGGGTGGATTGCTCGAGCTGCAGACCTCCATGGACGACGGGTACGTGCGACTCGATTTGATCGACAATGGCTGCGGGATGGATGAGCGGACGATGTCGAAGATGTTTCAGGTGTTCTTCTCGACCAAGCATCATGGCAGCGGTTTGGGTCTGCCCACAGTGAAGAAAATTGTGGAGGCGCACGGCGGGCGGATCACGTGCCAGAGTGCGGTCGGTAAGGGGACGCGGTTTACGATTTTGCTGCCGGCGGCAGCGCAGAGTTAGTTATATAAGAACCCAGGCGAGCCCGGCGGCGTAAGCCCCGGGATTCTTCGTGTGTCAGGCGAGCTTGTAGAGGAATCCGGGGGCTTACGCCGCCCGGCTCGCCTGATTTGGTTTGAAATGTCTCACTGACAAGGCCCAGTATGAACACAGAATTCTCTGGTGAAACGATCTGCGCTCGCGGTGGTTGGGTTCCCAAGTTTGCGACGCAGACCAGCAACCCGCCCATCTATATGACGACAGCGTTCGATGTGGATGGCCTCGAGCAGCTCGATGACATCGCTGGTGGCCGGGTGGCGGGCTACATCTACACCCGCGACAGTAATCCGAATCACGAGGCCTTCGCTGCGGATGTGGCACGTCTGGAAGGGGCTGAAGCGGCCGTCGCCTGTGCCTCGGGCATGGGGGCCATGACCGCCGTGCTGCTGGCCCACGTGAAGACCGGCGATCACGTCATCGCAGCCAAGGTGTTGTATGGTCGTACGGGGCAGATGCTGAATCAGCTGCAGGCCCAGTTTGGGGTGGATGTGACGTTTGTGGATGCCCTCGATCCCCTGGCATTTGGCCAGGCCGTGACCCCCCGTACCCGGCTGGCGATCGTAGAGAATATCTCCAATCCACTGATGGAAGTGGCCGACATCCCGGCGCTGGTCGCGGCTCTCGGCGAGGTCCCGCTGCTGGTGGACAGCACGTTTGCGACCCCCGTGCTGCAACGGCCGATTGAACACGGGGCCAAGCTGGTCTTTCACAGTGCGTCCAAGTATTTGAACGGACATGGCGACGTGATGCTGGGAGTGGTCGCCGGCAATTACTCGGCGATTCGCAAAGTGCGGCAGATGATGGCCCTGTTCGGGATGAACAGCAACCCGATGGAATGCTGGCTGGCATCCCGCGGGTTGAGAACCCTGCCCCTGCGGATGGAGCGCGTCTCGCGAACGGCGGGAGAACTCGCGAAGTTCCTGCAGGCTCAACCGCAAGTGGCCCGCGTGTTTTATCCCGGTCTGCCCGAACATCCCACGCATGCCGCGGCGAAGCAGTTGCTGCCGGCGGGGTTTGGAGGGATGTTGTCCTTTGAGTTACCGGGAGGGCGGGAGTCTGTTTCCAGGCTGTTCCGCGCGCTGGAAGAGATTCCCTTCTCACCGACCCTGGCCGATGCCCGGACGACGGTCTCCTATCCCACGGGGACCTCGCACAAGTTTATGTCGGCGGCCGAACGGGCGAGCCTGGGGATCAACGACGGGCTGGTGCGGCTGTCGGTCGGGTTGGAAGATCTGGACGATTTGAAGCGCGAACTGCAGACGGCGTTGAGTGTCTTATAGGAACGGCACCCGGCTCATCAGTATTGACGTTCTGCGGGTCGATGGAAAGCTTATGCCTGTTATCCCGATTACTGATCTTGAGGACTCACGGCTGGATGTCTATCGCAACCTCAAGCAAACGAACCACACGCGCTGGCAGCAGATCTTTATTGCCGAGGGGGAAAAGCTGGTTGAACGGTTGCTCGACAGTCGCTTTGAAACATTGTCGGTCCTGGCTGCGGAATCGCATGTTGAACGGTTGTTGCCCCGTGTTCCGGCAGAGGTCCCGGTCTATGTGGTCCGGGCCAGCGAGGTCGATCAACTGATTGGGTTTCAGTTTCATCGCGGGGTCCTCGCGTGTGGTCGCCGGCCGGTGAATCCCACCTTCGACGAGTTATGGCCGTCGCCCGTACAACCCTTAACGCTGGTGCTGTGCCCGGACATTAAGGATCCCGAGAACCTGGGGACGATCATGCGGATCAGCGCTGCATTCGGGGTGGACGGCCTGATTGTGGGGCACGAGGGGACCGACCCCTATTCGCGACGAGTGCTGCGGGTCTCGATGGGAACCGTGTTCCGGCTGCCGGTCATCCAGACGGATGACTGGCCGGCAATGCTGACGAAGTTAAAACAGGCCGGCGTGGAAACGGCTGCGACGGTGCTGAACCCTCACGCCGAGCGGCTGCTGACGGCCGAGCGAACGCCCCGCTTCGCGTTGGCGCTGGGATGCGAAGGCTATGGATTGCCGCCGGAATTTGTCGCCCAATGCGATCGGCAGCTGACGATCAAGATGGCCGACGGAGTTGATTCATTAAACGTCGCGATTGCCGCGGGGATCTTTTTGCATCACTTCTCTCCGGCCTAGATGTCAGGGTTTGCTGATCTCAGCGCGAGCCGCGGTGCCAGATCTTTGACAAGTCAACATGAAATCAGCCGGGTGGCTGAAGGGCGACCCGGCTGAGTAGCGGACGTGTTGTAGCTGCGGCCTAGGCGACGCGGCGCCGGAGGACAAACGGCGAATCCAGCGGTGTCGAGATCGGTAGTGTCGACTTCTCCGCGACCGCCAGCTGGGCGGCTCGGTTACTGAGCCAGCGGTTGACGTGGTTCTGCAGGCCATGTTCAAAGTGGGCGGGCGAGAACTTCTCGGCTTGAGCCAGGCTCAATACGGCCGAGATATTCTGCGGTCGACGTTCCAGCTCGTGCAGGGCCGAGACGAGGCTGGTGGGACTCATGGAGTGGAAGAACAACCCTGAACCCAATCCGGAACGCTCGGCATCCAGAACGAGTTCGTCGGTTGCTGAACCATGATAAGCCACGACCGGTGTCCCACAGGCCTGGGCTTCTACCAGTGACGGATCGAACCCGGACGGAGCAACGGAAATCAAGGCCCGGCAACGGCGATAGTAGCTTCGCAGTGTGTTGTCGTCGGGCAGCGCCTCCCAGCGGACGGTTCCGCTGACGGGGCCGATTTCCTGACGCAAGCTGTCGCCACCCAGGATGATCAGTTCGTGACGGGTCTGCTCACAGGCTTCAATAACCAGCCCGACATCAATCGCGACTCCGGGGTGGCAGACCATCAGATAGAAGTTCTGATGGTCTTCCGGACCGGGGCGGAAGAACGTCGTATCGATTGGCGGATAAAGCACGACATGCGGCTTGCCGGCCAGTTCAAAATGGTACTGGGCCGAGACGGCATGCGACGTGGCCAGGTAATGCGTGACTCCAGCATGGCTGGGGAACTGCTCGGTCTCATGCTGAGCCCACAGCCGGGGCCGCCCGGGTGCCGGTGCCAGTTCGGCAGTCGACTCCAGGCGCGAGGACTGGGGCATGGCCAGGGACTCGTGGATTGTCTGAGCCGGCTGGCAGGCCGCTTCCGTTCCGATGAAGCAACCATGTACCGCATCGGTTGAACTCGAGACCAGTTGTGCCGCTGCCGGACTGGTGCTCACGATCAGATCATAGCCTCCCAACAAGGCCGTGTTCGAATCGCGGTCACGCGGCAGGCGGGACAAGAGCTGCTCTTGTTTCCCGGTGCTCAGGCCCATCAGCTGGACACGGCGTGGTGCCGCAGCCAGCCACTGAGACGTATCGGTGGATTGCCAGGGATCGGAAGTGAAGCGATCGGCTTGTGGCCAGGTGCGACAAAGTGCACTCCACACGCGATCGCTGACATCGCTGCTGGAATTCCAATTATGAATTAATGCTATCCGCATACTTCCTCCCTGAAGTATGGGCCCCCCTGAATTGCCGACCTACCCGGCCGGGAGTGTGCCAGAACTTTGAAACGAGGTCAATCGGGGTTTGCAAGAATTTATGAGCCCACAAAAGTGGGACGGGTCTCCCGGCCCGTCAGTCCCGGCACGAAGACAGTGCGGTGGCCAGCTTCATGCGTTCCGAGGGGCGAAGAGTCCGTGGGCCAGACGCCCCACGCCGTGACAGATTTCAATGGACGGACGGGCCGGGAGACCCGTCCCACGGTTTGGGGGTCGCGATTTTTTTAGGACGTAACCCGCAATCAATAGCGGCCAACTACTTCGCAGGTTCCTTCGCAGGTTCCTTCGCAGGTTCCTTCGCAGGTTCCTTCGCAGGTTCCTTCGC
>CAZQUW010000276.1:0-8254 GCA_964596215.1 uncultured Planctomicrobium sp.
GGTACGCGCCGACCTCCATTCTGGGTAAAATCATCAAACCCACATGGCAGCTTCGGAGCCCTGTGCACGACCTGCATTCTGTCTGCCTGGTCCGATGTCTTTTTACCTACGTGAGTTAGCTCTTGCGTTGGCCAATCGGTGCCCGTTGCTCAGCGTTTCTACCGAACACTGCATTCTGGCCTTCCCTTTGCTCCCTTTACTTGAACGGGTCCCCCGTCGCTGTGTTCAAGACCCTGACTGACGCCGACGCCCAAAGTCCGTGCCCTGGGTTTATATCAACGATTGAGGTCGTCCCCCAATTGCAAGATCTTGCGACATCTGCTGTTTCAAACACCTCGCGAATCTTCAGGCCGGAGCTATCTCAGTGTGGCTCCGATGGCTTGGGAATAATCCGGAATTGGATAGGTCCTCCCAAACTGGAATGCAGATCATGAGCATCGCAGGAAGACAACAAGGTTAAGACGGATGACTTTGTCGCGCGGACAATTTTGTCTTAAGAAAATGTGTTAAGATTTTGTTGTTTCTGTGAATTTCTTGAATCGCTCGGCTCCATCAAGCCGATTTCTCCAGTTACGGTGCATTCTGCGACCGCACGTCGAATTCCATTCTCGGTATCCCACCTAAACTCCAATCTGACAAGCCTTTCCGGCAGACCACACATCGCTCTGACCATTGCAGACAGCGAATTGCTGTGTATTGCATCATGGTGTCGGCATGATGACTGTGGGGCCGGCCTCAATCTTACTTAATATCTTAAGCCTCAAGCAGAAAACTCACTGGCCGAGTGGAAACTTTGCCGATTATTACGTTTGAGTTAACTGCGCGGGCGATCTTCGGGGAATTTCAAGAAAGTAGACAATGCGGCCAGTTCGATTTAAGTTGCTCCGATTCGGATGGCTGATGGCTCTGAATTGTTGCCTGCTGTCTTTTCCCTGCGTGACAGAAGTCAAAGGACAGGAACCGGATGCAACGTTCGTGGCCGTGGAGCCGGATGCTGCGCCTGGGACCGTGCCCGGGGCGGTTCCCGTGACTGACTCTGAAATATTGCAGCGTCTGCAGCGGACGGAAAGCGAACTGGAGCGACTCAAGGCGGCCCGCGAAGTCGATTACGGCCGGCTTTCGGCAATTCAAGAGCGTTTTAGTCAGGCTAAGGACCCCTCCATCACGACGGTTGACGAGCAGACGCACCAGTCCCCGGAAAAGAAGGCTGAGTCCAAATCCAAGAAATGGTACGACCGCTTGAGTCTCCGCGGCTACGCTCAGTTCCGCTTCAACACCCCTCTGTTTGAAGAAGGGGGCTCGGCCCCCGTGCAGCATGTTGGTGATCGATCGGTCGGCGATGATCAGAATTTCCTGATTCGGCGCGCCCGTCTGATCATCTCGGGTGACGTTTCCGACCACCTCTACGTCTATCTGCAGCCAGATTTCGCGTCCACACCCAATGGCACCACGGATGCGGTTCAATTTGCACAGATCCGCGATTGGTACGGTGATCTCTACATTGACGAGGAGAAGGTGCATCGAGTGCGAATTGGACAGTCCAAAGTCCCGTTCGGCTGGGAGAACCTGCAATCCAGTTCAAATCGACTGGCGCTGGATCGGAGTGATTCGATCAACAGTGCCGTCCGCAATGAACGAGACCTGGGAATTTTCTATTATTGGACGCCCGAAGACGCCCAGGATCTCTTCAAGTATGTCCTCGACGAGGGACTTAAGGGGTCGGGGAACTACGGTGTGTTTGCGTTCGGTGTGCACAACGGTCAGGGAGGATCACTGGCGGAGCAGAACGACAATGTGCACCTGGTGACCCGCCTCACTTACCCCTTTCAGATCTTCAATGAGCAGGTCGTGGAAGTAGGCATTCAAGCCTATACCGGACAGTATTCGGTGCTGTCTGCTCCGATCCGTCCGTTGGGAATTGGCGCTGCGACGCGGCCCCTGGGGACGATCGAAACCGACAATCGCGAGGGCATTCTCGACGAACGTGTCGGTGGAACATTTATCTGGTACCCGCAGCCGTTTGGATTTCAGGCGGAATGGAACGTCGGAAATGGACCTGGGCTGAACGACGCGCAAACCGAGGTCGTGGAACGCTCGCTCACGGGGGGGTATGGGATGGTGTACTACCGCCATGTCACCGAGAACTGTGGTATCTTGTTCCCGTTTGCGAAATACAACTTTTTTAAAGGCGGCTACAAACCGGAACGCAACGCCCCCTACAGCAACATCCACGAATGCGAGTTCGGTCTGGAGTGGCAGTTCAATCCTCAAATGGAGCTTGTAACACAGTACACCATCACGGATCGGACGAATACGGTTGCGCAAGCGACGGGTGAATCATACCGGCAGTACGCGGGACATCTGCTGCGAATGCAGTTCCAGATCAACTATTGAACGCAAATCAGGCGCGCGACGTTCCGTGTATGCTGGAGTATTCGTATGCATTCTGGCATCTGTTCGGCAGCGGGGAGAGCCAGACGTTGTTTCGCGTCCTCAGCATTCACGGACGAATTCTGGGTTAGTGGCGATCCCCTGCCCCGACCGCGTGACTGCTTCAGGGAGCGCAACGTCAATCGCCGTCCGGCAGCCCAATGCTGCGAGACGGCGATGGTGAGCGTCGCGATTGAAATGGGAACGATTCGCGTGCAGAGTTACTTGGATTCCAGTTTAAAATCGTGACCGTTGGACCCCGGTTCGACCTCGACGCTGAGCGTCGAGGCGGTGTTGTATCTGGCAGGAACCTTTTCTTTGGTGCGGTCGCCGGTGCCTTCGAGGTCCGTGCTGATTTCGACGCGGTTCTTGCCGGGGACGCCCCCTTTGACTCCCGATTTTCCCATCAGTTCGTATTCGCCGGCTTCATTCGTGATGGCGCCAGAAGCGGGTCCGTCTTCAGGGATAAAGATTACGCGCGCGTTCGCCAGGGGCTGGTCATCCAGGGTAATCTTGCCGACGACTTCCGCCAGTTCGGGACCCTTGTCGACGCCACTGCAGCCCACTGCAAAACACGCGGCCGTCGCCAGCACCAGCCAAGCTCCAGCGCTGGCGGCATGATGCACTACAGATTTCATGAGCTTCTTTTCTAAGTCCTGATGTCAAGGATGTGCCGGTGGACAGGATGGTCACTGCCGTCCGGAACAATGATTCCAGATAGCACGGGGGACTTGCCGGTCCTCCGCGCTGACTGAGCCAGTCGCGGGCGATCTTGCCGCGCGAAAACAAAACATCCCGGCAGCGCGAGCGAATCGCCCCGCCGGGCTGAAATTCGACCAACCTTCGTTAGTAGTCGCCGACCACTGCACCGTCGGCACGGAGGGCCAACTGGATTGACAGGGGGAGTGACATATTCTGACTGACGAAGCGAACCGAGCCGTCGGCGACACCGACATGAATGCCACCGGTGTGCGAGCTGTCGGGCTGACGGTTATCGAACCGGGTGGCCGAGCCGTTGATCTCGGCATAGGTCCCCATGATGAAACCAATGGCCGAGAACCAATTGTAGTTCGCATTGTCGCAGCCAGGAGCTGACACCCCCGCCCAGACACCGCCCATGGTATTGGCATCGCCCGTCATGCCTGTGGGCTTGATCCGTGTGCCGCGTTCAAAGGTCAACCAGACATTCGATGTTCCATCGGTAATGTTGGCCATCGAGACATTGCTGTTGGCGAAGAAAATGCCACCGGGATCGGCCAGGCTGCCGCAGTTGTTATTGTTGCCCATGACGGCGATGTAGTTTGACATGCCGAGAGCCGTGGCCGTACCCGACGAACTGGGGATCTTGACCGTGGCGTAAGGGTTCTGGCTGGGATTCAGGGTCGGGTTCGAGGGACAGAGATAAGCGGGAAGTACGGTACGCAGCAAACTGATCTGGCCCGTGGTGTTGATGGGGGCGCTGGGGTTGAGTGATGTGTACAAATTGGCCTGATCCAGATAGGGCAGGACGAACGTGCCCCAGGCCCAGCCGGTCGCCCCGGTGAATCCCGTGCCGGCCGCGTTGCCGGAGTGGATGATGCCGGGAGGAAAAAGTTTGAAGGTGTCGTGATAGTTGTGCATGGCAATGCCAATCTGTTTCAGATTGTTTTTGCATTGCGAGCGGCGGGCAGATTCACGAGCTTGTTGTACGGCGGGCAACAGCAACGCGATCAGCACGGCAATGATCGCGATGACGACCAGCAACTCGATCAACGTAAAGCCACGGCGCAGTGGACTTCGAACGAACATGTCGCAGCACTCCTTGAAAATAAAACAAAACTACTCAAGTCGCGGAAACGAGCGTCACACGGTTCCATGTTCGCGGAAGAAGTTCACGAACGATCAAGAGATAATCATCGGTTTATGTTGACGGCGTACTGTCATTTATGTCAAGTGGTGTGATGAGAATATGTAGATTATTGAATCGTAGAATGTAACGTATACCGGTGTCGGGCGTGGCAGATCAGGCGATTGTTGACGTGGCGGCGACGGCGTGTGAAGCTTGTGACACCGCACTGCTGTTGCGGTGAGCGTGATTCTTAACACATTCCGTGGAAATAAGTTGTGAAGCGTTGGCAGGCGGACCTGCTGATGAGCCTGCCGGGAATTCCGCGGCAAACGACCGGTCGTCGTGGTGCGTTTGTGCATTTGTGTCGAATGAACTGGTGCGGTCAGCCGAACGTTCAGGCTTAGACCGAAAGTCCGTTGGCCGATTTGCGTCGGATCGTCGCTCTGGATTCTGCGGCCAGAATTATTCGCGGCTCCTTTGGTTGGGGCGTAAAAAAACCGCACTAGATTTGAAATCTAGTGCGGTGTCTGGAAGCTGATGTCAGGATTCAGCAGCTCGCGAGCGGCAGGAATTGCGGTCGACAGGTGCCAACCGTTCTCTCTGACAGAGGCTCTACATAATCCCTCCTGTGGTTTCCACGGCGGCGGAGAACTGCGACGTGTTGTTGTTCGAGTCGGTCGCAGTGGCAGTGATCAGGTCGAAGCCGAGAGTGGGGTGAAGGGTCGTCAGGTTCAGCGTGGCGACACCGGAGGCGTCGGTCTTCACCGTGATGGAAGCGAGGAACTCCTGTCCGGATGAGTCACCTGCGGCACTGGCGAAGAACTCGATGGTGTAAGTCTTCCTGGGCTGTGCAGTCAGGGTGCCGGCGATCACGATGTTGCCGATCTGGAGATTGGCGGAGGTGATCACTGGGGCGACTGCATCATCGTTGGCTCCGGCTGCCAGGTCGATACCCAGACCACCGTTGCCGAAGATCGAGTTGCGGTGAATGCCGTTCTGGTTACCCGACTGGACGAAGATCGCATCCATGGCGTTGAAGGCGATCACGTTGGCTGGCACGCCCGGTGTAGTGCTGCCGATCTCGTTTTTCGAACTGCTGACCACGATGCCATTCGCGCCGTTGGCGATGGGAAGTACCCCTTCCTTGTCGGTACCAATGTAGGTGCCGATGACTTTGGTCCCCTTGGTACTCTGCAGGACGATACCATTCTCCACGTTGCCGCTGATGACTGTCTGCAAGTTCGGGTCTTCCGATCCGATCTGGATGTCCTTGGTCGCGGCGGTGACCACGATACCATCGTGGGCGTTCCCCAGGGCGTATTCACCCTTCACGTTCGTGCCGATGAAGCTGGCATTGACGGTAATGTTGTTGGCCTTGTCGAGGATGGCGACACCATGTCCCGCGTTGCCCCCAATGACGTTGTGGGGGATGATGCTGAAGGTGTCGGCCGGGCCGCCGATGAGGATGTCCTTAGCCTTGCCGCTGACTTCCACACCGTTGTCCCCGTTCCCCATGGCGGAAGAACCGTTGGTATTGACACCCAGCATGTTCTCGTAGATCCGCACGTTTTTCGCTTTGCCGCTGACGTCGATACCATCGTCGTCATTCGCCGAGATCACATTCGTGCGAATTTCAATGCCACCGCCGGTCGTGGTGATCTTGATGCCGTCCTGGCCGTTGCCCAGCGTGTCGTTGAGAGTGAAGGCGGCGACACCCACGAACGAGTTGAACGAGATGAAATCCTTGGCTTTGTCGGCCAGCAGAATGCCGTTCTGTTCGTTCGAGTTGACGACATTTCCGAGCGGAATCGGGCCGCCCATCGTCGTGTGGGCCGAGTTCCCGTCGATCACCACACCATTGAGCGTATTGCCGACGCCGGTGTTGTTGTCTGCGCCCATGCCGAAGAAGTTGGCCTGGATGGTCGTATTGTCCGAGTTGTGGACTCGCAAGCCGTTGCCACCATTGCCGCTGACGACGTTGTAGTACACAAACGGGTCCTGGACGAGCGAGCAGCCGATCAGCGAGTTGCCGTCGGCGCCGTCGATCAGGACGCCATCCAGGTCATTGCCCAGCGGGGCACTGCCCGTTTCGTCGGTACCGATGAAATTGCCGCTCAACTGATTGCCGGTGGCTTTGTCGTTGATCAGCACGCCGTTCAGGCTGTTGCCCGAGATCAGGTTGCCCTGGGGGGGGCGATGGAAAATGTCGTTCGTCGGGTCGTTGCCCCCCATTGCTTCGCCGCCAATCAGGTTGCCGGCTGACTTTGAGGTGACCAGGACGCCGTTCCCTTCGTTCCCCATGTCTTCCAGACCGGTGACATCGGTGCCGATGAAGTTCATGGCGATGTGATTGCCATTCGATGCGCTCAGGCTGATTCCATTCCCGCCGTTCCCGCTGATGACGTTCGAGAGCTGGAATTCCTCATTGATGGTCGCCTGGAAGGGAGTAAAAGTTTCCGGTCCAATGACAATGCCGACCACTTGGTTTCCATAGACCGAATTCGAGCTGGAAATGTCGTCGGGGCCGGAACCCGGGAAGGCCAGGGGCACCCACTCCGCGGTGCCGAACGACTGGTCATCATTACGCCGAATCGTGACGAACGAACCCTGAGCCGGATCATCGGTTCCCAGCGTGACGGAGTCGGCGTTGATCGTGTAAACACCCTTCTCCACGCTGCTGATGCCCTCGAAGTGAGTGACGATGTTGTCGCCCGCTGACGGCAGGTTATAGGAGGCCCAGTTTGTGAAGAGTCCGGTGGCGGAGTCATAGTCGACGATAAACGCATCGCCCAGGGGCTGGTCCGGATCTTCGAGATTGTTCACCGGATCCAAGCTATAGCCGCCGACGATGGTGTACTTCGTGCCCCCATTCCACCAGATGCCGTAGGCCGTGTTACTCTGTGAGCCCGGAAAGACGATATCGGTCAGGAACGTCTCACTCTCAATGTCATAGAGATAAGCGTGTCCGGGGCCGAGCGGCAGTTCCTGCGTACCGACTTCCAGGGGGCTGTCGTAGTTGCCGACGACGAGGCCGCCCATAGTGCTGTGCACATAGTTGTACTTGGCCCCGGGATAGCTGATCTCCGTGTAGTGGTCGGCGTCGTCGAGATCATCAGTCGTCCCCTGGAAGAGGAAACCGTGGGAAAAGACGTCGGCTGTCTCGTAGTCTGCGTTCCTGTATGTTCCGACCAGTTGCAGCTGGCCGGCGTCCGGGCCTTCCGAAATCAGGTTCGGTCCATAGACGCTGCTGTTGAAGGCGTTGGGATAATTGACGGCATAGCTGGTGCCGTCAGTGCCGTCGATCGTGCCAATGTACAGCAGGCCGTTGGTGCCCGAAGTTCCGACGAGAATGTAGTCACCCTCGGTGGCGGCGCCGCGGAGCCCCTGCCAGCCACTGACGGGCATACTGACTTCATCCGCATCGAAGTAGGAGATGCTCGAGATGGGATCAGCGTGACCGATCAAGTTGGCGTTGGATTTATTGAGACTGATCCCGTCGCCGCCGTTACCCCGATTGAAGACTCCGGTGGCATCGGTCCCGATGTAGTTGCCGGCGATCGTGTTGTTATTGGACGTATCGAGAGTAATGCCGTGTTGCAGATTGGCCGAAATCACGTTCCGTTCGCCGGCTGCCTGGCCACCGATGACGTTGGAGTTCGAATTGGTAATCGAGATCCCGCTGCCCTGATTGGGCTCGGAGGTGACGCCGTCCAGGTCCAGGCCGATGTAGCTGCCTGTGACGGTAATTGCGCTGGCACCGTTGATCGTGATGCCGCTGCCGGAGCCGTGCACCAGGGCGAGGGCATGGACCTCGGACTGAGTGGAACCGCTGTTAAATTGCAGTCCACCAGCCCCGTTGTAATCGATCTCCACGAGGGGAGCGCCGTCGAAGTTCGGGGCGGTCGTGCCATCGATATTGACCTGATCGATAACGGCGGGGAGCGAACTGTTGAGCGTGATGGTGCCGGTCACATCGAACTCGATGACGTCGGCGCC
>CAZQUW010000277.1:0-8233 GCA_964596215.1 uncultured Planctomicrobium sp.
ATGTCCCGTCTGTCACCAGGCTGATGTTGTCACCATCCCACAGGACCAGCGGCACCTGAAAGGTGATAGTCGCGCCAGAGGGAAGCCCCAGGTATTTCGACCCGTCGGACATGGTGTAGCCGACGTACTGGCGAAACTCTTTGTGCTGCAGGTCTTGGGGGTCATAAAATCGATTCAGCGAATCATTCGGATCTTTTCCATCGTTCGAAGTCCGGAGAAACGGATAGATCATGTCGGGCGAGTAGTTCGTGAGTGTGATAGTCTTGGCCGCACCGGAAGCTGCTGGCGAAGGAATACCGGTCAGCCCCGTAACGGGGTTGAGGGGGGCCTCTTCGCCATTCCAGAAGATCGTCGATAACTCGACGACGGGATTGGTGGATGGAATGGGAATCGGGAGATCCGCGGCCATCATGCAGCGTACTTCCAGCAGCGAAACCTGGGCCGCGAAGTTCAACACGGCCTGGCTGCGACGCTGACGCCGGTGAGCACTGTACAAGAAACCCAATCGCAGATTCAGTGCGGACGGCCAGTTACTACCAAACATTGTGGATGCCTTTTCGCTTTTAGTCAGTGTCGTTTTTTGCGAGCAAGTCGCGAGCGCGGCAAGCGGACATGAACCCGACCGGCAGTCTTCAGATCAGAAGGACACCCAATCAGCGACGCTGGGACAAACCCGGGCCACGTCCCCTGGTTGAAAAACCGATCATCTGGCGCGGATTTTATTGATTTTGAAAAGATTACCACGAGTTCCCAACCAGGCAACCGGAATCATGGGCAAGACTGAGAGAATAGCGAACCTGAGGTATTTTTGTACCAGCCTGCTTCAGTTGAACTGCAAACGTGGCGACGCATCTCCAGCGTGGCAAAGATTTCTGAAATCTCGACCTGCGAGATCCCGGTTCACGTTTTATACACCACATGATCTGCGGCGTCCGCCGGTCCGAGAGCCCTTTCCATGACCGTGCTGATTGCGAAAATAGAGATAGCGGGTAAGATCAATTGATCGATTTGACGCTCGTCGATTCGCTGCAATTCGGGCTCGTGAAAATCCACTTTACATTCTGTTGACCGTTCGTATTGGAGGAGTATTCCCGTGGTATTTGGCTGGGGAAAACGCGCAGAGCCGGAGGAAGAGGACGACGATGACGATGAGGAGCGAGATCTCGTCCTTTTTCAGGGGGCCATGAACGGCGTGCAGCCCAACATGAAGGAGAATGCCCGCCTGGTCAGTGCCGGGTTGATGTTAGCCAAGGAACTGGTCACCAACGGTCTCTCCCGCCGAGCCGGAACAATCCGCGTCGACCCCAAGGGTGAACGGTCGCAAGTGACGTTTGTCATTGATGGCGTCGCCTTCCCCGGGGATCGCATTTCCAAGCAGGAAAGCCTGGCGATCACGCAAGTCATGAAGCTGCTGGCGGGCTTGGATATCAAGGAACGCAAGGTTCCCCAACAGGGCGGTCTGAAAGCGGAGTTTGAGGAAAAGCCCTACGAATTGCAGGTGATGAGCCAGCCCGTCGAAGGAGGCGAACGTCTGACTGTCCGATGTACAGACACCAAGGTGAAGCTGGACACGCCGAACGATCTGGGCTTTACCGACGAATTTAAACAGAAGATGCGCGCGATGGCTTCGAAGCCAGGCGTGTTCCTGATTGTGGGGCCCCCTGGCTCAGGCGTGACGACGCTGAAATACGTGATCGTCCGCGGAGTCGACTGCTTTACTCATCAGATCTTTACGATCGGTGAGACGGGTAAGAAGCTGGACAATGTGTCGGTCTTCAAGGCCAATGAAGGGGACAGTCTGGCAGCGACACTGGAACGTATCTATCGCGTCGACGGCGACATCATCGTCACCGAAGACGTCCGAAACGCCGAAGTTGCCAAAACGCTGTTCAATCCGGAGGACGAGGAATACCGCGCGGCCCTGATTGCCGAGATGCCAGGCAAGGATCCGCCAGCGGCTGTCGTGCAGCTCATCGAATGGGTCGGCAATCCGGAGCTGGTCGCCAAGGGTCTCAATGGGCTGATCATGCAGAAGCTGATCCGCACGTTGTGCAGCAAGTGCAAACAGGCCTATCGCCCCAATCCCCAGTTTCTGAAGAAGGTGGGCCTGCCAGAAGACTTGAAGGTGATGTACCGCAAGCCGAAGGTGGAAGAAGACGAACCGGAGCCCGATTCCTGCAATAAATGCGGTGACTTGGGGTACTACGGCCAGGTCCCCATGTTTGAAGTTCTGGAGATGACCGACGAGATGCGGAAGTTGATCGCCACGAAGCCCGATGCCTCAGCCATTCGAGCGCTGGCGAAGAAGGAGAAAATGCTGACCGTGCAGCAGGACGCATTACGGCTGGTCGCCGAGGGAAAAACCTCTCTGGAAGAAGTACAGCGCGTTTTCAAAGCGACATAAGCACATATTAAATAGTCATTTACGACAACACAAAGCCATGGCGTCTCAGTCGGAGAAGCCGTGGCTTTGTTCATTCTGTAGGAATTATTCCGACTTTACCGGTTTGTGCCGAAGAAACGAGTTGTGACGGTCGATAATGAGAGTTAGGCAGGAACGGTTGAGCCGAAAATTCAGGAATTGCCGGCCTCGTTCTTGGCACGTACGGAATCTCGAAGCACAGCGAGAGCTATGATGGCTATCCACAAGTTGTTTGAAGGTAAGCGGTTCGCACTACTGGGGTGTGCCTTGATGGGAATGACGGCCGTTGGCTGCCAAACCACAATCGGGGGGCAGACTCTCCCGTCAGCTTACTACCTCAACGACGACGTCCAATACTTCCCGCAGGGACCCGAATTCCGCCTCAGCCGTCAGGTTGAAGCCCTTGAAGCGTACAAGCTACGCCAGCAAGGTCTCGACCAGAGCGGACCGGCACCCGCCCCAGCGCCGGTTCAATAGCGGCAGCTCCCGGCTGATCTGGGACCTACGGCTCTCGTACAGGGCCTTATAGCCCAGTCGATGCCCAGGGGGAGTGTAGACAACTGCCTGCAGGCCGATTGACCGTTGTGACATCTGAACCGGTCTCGGCGATCGACCTACGACATCAAATCGGGCGCGGCTTAGCCGTGCCCGTGTTTGTTGCGCTCGGATTGAATGAGCCGCGATACTTCAGGAGTTCGAAGATGGACCCCAATGCGATCCACTATTACGTGCATGAAGGATTGACCTGGATCGGTTTCGGGATGGTCAGCGGTCTGCTCGCCAAGGCCATTTTGCCAGGTCGTGATCCAGGGGGCGCCGTGGTCACACTGGTCCTTGGATTAGGCGGTGCACTCATCGGCGCTTCGCTGTACGCGTGGGCCGGAGGCGACCGGATCCAGGACTTGATCACGCCCATCGGTTTTGCCGTGGCTGTGGGAGGCGCAATGGTGCTGCTGTTGATTCATCGGCTGTGTGCGGGTCGACTCGGCGGTCTTGATGAACGGGGACATCGAGACACCCGCGTACGCGCTCCGCACTATCGCAGTCGGCGTCGCGTGCGAGTTATCGATGAAGATTAGACTTTAAGTCACTCCGGTCACAACGAGACAAGCTCGAAGCGCCCACGAATGCCTCTCCCCGTAAGAATGGGAAGCAGCATTCGCGGATGCTTCGAGCTTGTACTTGCGCGCACCAAAATCCAGCACCAGTCGGATCTCCATCGTATCGTAATAAGGAGATCGTCGGTGCAGGCCGGCTTGGCGGTCTACTTGTGGTAACCCAGCGATGCCATCACATCGAACAGTTCCTCGAACGTGATGAACCGGCGACGGTGACGTAACTTGTACTGGTCGACAGCCTCGGCCAATTCCTGAACCTCAGGACGCCCGGCTTGTCGTGCATTAATAAACTGCCGGCGTTCCGACCCGTCAGTACGGGCGCCGTTTGATTGCCGGCGGTCAACAAAGTTGGTGGATTCAGGTGCTACAGCTTCCAGCATAATCTCGCTCCAGATAAATAGGCTCACGAGATAAACCTAGGTTACAAATCGCCACCCGGCAAATGCGGATTTCGAAATTGTAAACGGATTCGCGACGTCGGTGTGGGCGGAAGATTGCGGTTGTATCGAGTGGACGAATCATACCGCCTGCAGGGTCCCGAATGACCTGCATCTCCAAGGCTGGGCAGCGTGTGCCAGGGCTCCTCAGGGGGGCTTTCCTGAGAGACTACAGTCACCGCGTGAGTCAATGCAAGGTGGCAGTTGGGGCTACAAAGAACGACGAAACCCCTTACGTGCATCTCGAGAATGCAGTTCGGGGTTGTTAAGTCGTTCGGAGCGTTCTTAAGACTAAACGTTGGCTTTGACTATTGTCGTCCAGGCGATGGCCAGGCTGTTTGATCGGGGCGGCTGTCAGATGGCTGGGAGCATCTCCCAACCATCTGACGGTGCTGCCGTGACGATGAACACCTGCGTGTTTTACTACTTCAAAACTAGCTCAGGTTGCCGTGGCCATAACCTGGTGACAATCTTTCCAAACTAGGCAGCGGCGGGAGCCGGAGCGGCACAGCTGGCCGGAGCGGCACAGCTGGCGGGAGCTGCACAGCTGGGGGCACAGGTCGAGCCACAGCTGTTGCCGCAACCGCGGTCGCAGCGGCTCTTGCAGCACTTGGGGGCCTTGCAGCACTTGACCTTGGGAGCCTTGCAGCACTTGACCTTGGGGGCCTTGCAGCACTTCGGAGCCTTGCAGCAGCTCTGCTTGTGGCAGCATGACTTGCCACAGCCGCTGTTGCAGCCGTTGTTGCAGCCCGAGCCGCAGGTCGCGGCGGGAGCAGCACAAGAGGGAGCACAAGCCGGACCGCAAGCGGCAACCGGAGCAGCACAGCTGGGAGCAGCGGCCGGACCGCAAGCAGCGGGAGCGGCACAGCTGGGGGCAGCGGCCGGACCGCAAGCGGCAACCGGAGCGGCACAGCTCGGAGCACATGCGGCGGGAGCCGCACAGGACGGAGCACAGGTCGAACCGCAGCTGTTGCCGCAGCTCTTGCCACAGCCGTTGTTGCAGCTGGACTTGCAGCACTTCACTTTTGGTGCCTTGCAGCACTTGACCTTGGCTGGCTTGCAGCAGGTCGTCGGGGCGGGGGCACAGCACCCGCATTGCTTGGCTTCGGCTGCACCGTTCATCATACACAGCGCGAAAGCAGCAGCAGTCAATGTGAACCATTTCATCGTCGCATCTCCTCAAAAAAAACAACTGGTTCCTTTCTGAGATCGAGCCCACACGGCAGCACGCGTGGCGGTGGTTCGATCCCCCGGCAAGACACGAGATACTGACCTGATCCCGGCATGCCACTGAGTGTTCCTGGCATACTTTTTCGACTAGGCAGACCGTAAAGTTTAGATAATTTGGGATATTTAAGAGTTACCGGAACTCTGCGTCGCTTTATCCGAGGATCTCGCCCAAATTCATTTGACTCTCGAAAACGCGCATTTTGCAGGATATTTGCAAATCGCACCTGTCCGTACGGATGACTTGCATGGATTGTAGGAACTGGGACACCCAGTCAAGCCGCTTAGTTGAACGCAATTGAAGACCGGTCAACGACGGAGCAGAAATCGAGAATGCGTGAGGCCGAAGGAGCTCTATCCAAGGTAAATTCCACCACCGGGCTGACCGATTCCGATTCCCGGCCCACAGATTCTCAAAGTTGAAATCAGGCTGCGAACCGGGAGTACCGAGCCGAGAGGGGGCAGAACCTGAACGAGAGATGGAAGCATCTAAACGGTGGCGAGGCGGTCGGGGACCTGTGGCGAGGGTTGACAATCAAATCAGGGGCAAATCACAATGGAGTCATAAGTAGAGAAGTGTCATGTCATTGCTCGAGTGTGGGCGGCGTTTGTACCACGCGTACTCAAGGATGACGGCCAGGAAACAAGTCTTCCTGTCCAATCGCTGCACTTGCCCCTGCGACTCGATTGAACCCGCCTGCCCCGTCTGAGGTTGCCAGGGAATGAGCAGCTTCAGCCTGAAGACTAGTCTCAAATTGGCTAACGACCGTCCGTGTCCGAAATCGCTACGGCCAGGAACCTGTAATCACAGGTTCTGCGGCGGGGGCATTTCGGGTTTTAAACTTGTCAGTCCTGTTCGAATTAAGGAGTGTCCCGTGGTGCAGAAAATGTGGCTCCCGCTGGCGTTGACCCTGTTGGCCGGTGCGTGCCTCGTGCCCGCACAAGCTGCCGATAAGCTGTCAACCGTGACCCCCGTTGGCGATCTGGTGGCAGAAGCAGAACTGAAGATCAAGGAAATCGAAACGTTCTTGGGCGATGCCGATGCCTACGCCAAGAATAAGAAGAAGGGGATTCCCCAAGCTGCTGGAACCCTGGCTGTCTTGGCTCAAGCCATCGCTCAGCACGATGAAGCTTCGGCTTGGAAGGCATCTGCCGCCGACGTCCGCGATGCGGCCATTGCCGTCGCGAAGGCCGGCTCAATCGACGATGCCAAGAAGGGGCTCGATGCCGTCAAGGCTGGCGCGGGTGGCAAGGCTGCCGGTGCCAAGGCCGAGCACGATTGGGCCAAATTGATCGACATGGATAGCCTGATGTCGGAAGTCAGCAAGCGAAACAGCGCTCTGCGCAAGTCGCTGCGTAAAGCTCCTGAGGATCCCGTTGCCGCTTCGCGCGACGCCAGCGTCATGGCTGTTCTGGCCCTGGCGATCGAAGCCGACACTCACGAAGTGAAGGACAAGGCTGACATCGAGAAGTGGAAGAAGTACTCGAAGGACCTGCAGACGTCGATGACCAAGATCTCGGCCGCTCTGAAGGATAAGAAAGACGCCGATGCCAAGGCTTTGTTCACGGGTGAAGCCGCTGCTTCCTGCAACAAGTGCCACACGGAAATCCGCGACAAGTAAGGGTCTCGCTGACCGAATGACGGCGGCAGTGCCCGCTTAGTCTCACGTCTGAATTTATCACTGCCCCGCGACGGAAATCTGTCGCGGGGCAGTGTCGTTTTCTGCTGGCTGAATCTTAGCTTCGAGGACGGTTTCACAGCAGTCTCGCCAAATCAATGTTCCCGATAGGATGTGCAGGCCGGATGGGACCAATGGGAATAGTTGGTGACGGTAATGTGTTCCGGGATCGATACGCTGGTTATGATTTCCCGAAGGCTGTGAACGTTAAACCGCGTTTTTTCATTCTGGAAAAGTGCCTGCCATGAATATCGGTGATTCCTGCGTTCCGGTGACCCGTCGTGATACTCTGCGCATGACTGCTGCTGCGGCCACCGGGTTGTTTGCGGCGACGGCTGCTGCTGAAGAGACACCCATGCGCAACGGTCGCATCAGGCAGTCGATCTGCTACTGGTGTTTCCGGGATAAGTGGTCCGTTGAACAACTTGCCGGAATTGCGAAGCAACTGGGTTGCGACAGCGTTGAACTGGTTGAAGCCAAGTACTGGCCATTGCTTAAGCAACTGGGACTCACCTGCGCGATCTCCAGCAGCCACGGTTTTGTGAAAGGGATGAACAATCCTGCGCATTGGGACTATTGCTTCGAGATCTTGCGGAAGCGGATCGATGACGCCTCGGCGGCTGGAGTGCCCAGCGTGATCACCTTCACTGGCATGCGGGAAAATATTCCTGACGATGTCGGTCTGAAGAACTGTGTCGAAGGCTATAAGAAAATCGTCGGATATGCTGAGGAGAAGAAGGTCACGTTGTGCCTGGAGATGCTGAACTCGCGGGATAGTTCGCATCCCATGAAGGGGCATCCTGGGTACCAGGGCGACCATACCGAGTACTGCATCGATATCATTAAACAGGTGGGCTCACCGCGGTTGAAATTGCTGTTCGATATCTATCATGTGCAGATCATGGACGGCGACGTGATTCGCCGGATTCGGCAGCATAGAGAATACCTCGGCCACATTCACACCGCGGGGAATCCCGGCCGCGGTGAACTGGATGCGAAGCAGGAGATTCAATACGCTCCGATCATGCAGGCTTTGGTTGAAGTTGGCTACACGGGATACGTGGGGCACGAGTTTATTCCGACACGCGATCCACTGGAAGGACTGCGCGAGGCCGTCACCGTTTGCGATGTGTAAATGAGGCCGTCGATGGCGGCTTAAGACCGGGGTGTCGCAATGAGATTCTGGATTCATCGCATCAGCCCCTGGTTGGCCGGCCTGTGTCTGATCATGATCCCGATTGATTGTGCATTCGGGATCAATGCCTGGGTCACATCGTCATGGAAACGTTATGTACCCTACATTCTGCTTGCCTGGGTATTTGCGATTGCGGGTCACCTGAGCCGGCCGCG
>CAZQUW010000278.1:0-1575 GCA_964596215.1 uncultured Planctomicrobium sp.
CACGGTCGGATCAACTTCTGTTGATGGTTGCGTGTCGTGGCTGGGTCCGGCATAATGGCCGATTGTGTCTGATGTCGCTCCCGATTTTGTTCCGAAGGGTACGCCTATGTCTACGACTCCTCGTCGAGGTCTGAATCGCCGCGAATTTGTGAAGCAATCTGCACTGCTGGCTGGATCGACGTTTGCCATTGGCGGCACGAAATCTTCCGGCAATATTCTCGGGGCCAATGAATCGATTCGCATTGCCGTCGCCGGTCTGAATGGCCGCGGGGCGTCGCACGTCGGGGCTTATGCGGGCATGAAGAGCAAGGGTGTGGAGATCACCTATCTGGTCGATCCCGATCAACGCACTTTTGCAGCGCGGGCGAAGACGATCAAAGAGCAAAGCGGCGTCACACCGAAGGAGATCGCCGACATTCGCGAGGCGTTGGACGATAAGAATGTCGATGCCGTGTCGATCGCGACCCCCAATCACTGGCACGCGTTGATGACCATCTGGTCGTGCCAGGCCGGCAAAGACGTGTACGTCGAAAAGCCCTGCAGTCACAACGTGCACGAAGGGCGCGTGGCTGTGGAGGCTGCTCGCAAATACAACCGCATCGTGCAGCACGGCACGCAGAATCGCAGCAATCCGGACAAGTCCAACGTGATGGAAGTCATCAAGTCGGGCCAGCTGGGCAAACTGCTGGTCTCGCGCGGCCTGTGCTACAAGAATCGCAATAGTATCGGGATGAAGCCGACCAAGGCGCCCCCCGCGGTGTTGGATTTCAACTTGTGGACGGGCCCGGCACCCGAGCAGCCGTTCCACGAGAACCTGGTGCCCTATAACTGGCATTGGTTCTGGGATTTCGGCAACGGGGATATTGGTAACCAGGGTGTTCACGAAATGGATCTGGCACGCTGGGCCATTCCGGGAGCCACGTTGCCCAAGAGCGTGCTGAGCGTCGGCGGGCGGTTTGGATATAAGGATCAAGGTCAGACGGCCAATACGCAAATCGCCGTGTTCGACTTTGGTGAGACGCAGTTGATTTTTGAGACGCGCGGCCGCCCGACGAAGCCCTTCCGCACGCAAGGGGTCGGCAACGTCTATCATCTGGAAGCGGGGATCATCGCCGGCACGACCTACTATCCGAAGGACAGCGACAAGCCCGCTCCGCTCCCGAAGCTGGCGTCGACCCGCGGCCCCAGCGACGGTGGAGGGGATAGCACACACTTCAGCAACTTCATCGCCGCCGTCCGCAGCCGCAAGCAATCGGATCTCAACGCCGACATTCTGGAAGGTCACTATTCCAGCGCGCTGTGTCACCTGGCCAATATTTCCTATCGGCTGGGGAGTGGTACGCCGTTCTCGACCAAGTTGCCGGCGTTTGAAGGTAACGCGGCGGCACTGGAGACCCTGGAGCGAACGGCGGAGCATCTCAAGGATGACGTGAAGCTGGATCTGGCCCAGACCGAATTGCGTGTGGGCCGTCGCCTGACGGTTGATGCGAGCCATGAGACGATCACGGGTGATGCCGATGCCCAGGCGTTGTTGACACGCAACTATCGCAAGCCGTTTGTGGTGCCCGACGTGGC
>CAZQUW010000278.1:1675-8232 GCA_964596215.1 uncultured Planctomicrobium sp.
TTGCGCTGGGGGCCGTCGCGGTAGAGATGCGGGATCTTGAGTTTGACGAGGAGTTCCTCGGCCTGCTGATGGTGATCTCGAAAGTTGTCATAGCCGAGGATGATCAACCGGGGCTCACCCTGGAGTTCCGGGGCGCGGGAGACGAGCAGGCGGGACAGCTGATACTTCTCGAAGTTGGCTGGCGTCCCCAGGATCTGGGCCATGCCGTAGCGGCTGGGGTCGGCCATCATCAGCGGTGCGTCCCAGGCGGCGGCTCGGCCAAACAGGTCCGGGTGTCGCAGCAGGAGGCTGCAGGCTCCCCAGCCCGATTTGCTGAAACCCAGCAGCCAGCGGCCGCCGGGCTCCTTGAGTGTCGGGTAATGCTCGTCGACGTAGGGCACGATGGCCTGCAACAGATACGATTCCTGCCGGATGGTCGCATCGGTGGGATGATCGGCATACCACGGGAGGTGGGAAAATGTCGGCGCGACGAAGATGATCGGGTACTTCCGCTGGAGTTCCAGCCGCTGGATCTCGGCCAGGCCGTTTCCGTAGCGCTGTTCCTCGGCAGCCTCGACCGGCAATACATAGATGACGGGGTATTTTCGGCCTGGTTCCAGGGGCTCGGGAAGGAGCACGCGGAGCCGGGTGACGCCAGCCTGGAATTCGGAACGCACCTCGTGCATCAGGACTCCGGTACTTTCCCTGGTGGCGGCTGTAATCTGGCGGGGCGGCGGTTCTGCCCCGGACAGGCAGACCACGCTGAGAGGGGCCAGCAAGGAGCAGAGCAGCAGGATCATGCCGAAGCAGCCTCCCGGGGCAGGGCCAGTGGCCAGTCCCATACGCTGCTCGATGGCCTCGACGGCGTCCTTGGCCTCCTTAAGACCCACGCTGGTGCGTTCTCGATAGAGCTTGATGGCCGCAATTTTCTCGCTGCGTTCGAGGAAGCCGATGATCTCCCATTCCAGGTCGGCATCCGAGGGGTTCACGTTGAATTGCTGGTCGCGTTCGATGGCGTCGATAGCCTCGACTGCCGCGGTCAGATCAACGCCCGTCTGCCGGCGGTACGCGGCGATGGCCGGGATGCGTTGCTGCTCACTGAGCAGTCGATGGAGGTGGCGCTGAAACGCGTCGTCCGGTAACCGGCCTGTCTCGGAGTCTGGCAGCGGGGCCTGACAGAGTCGACACTGAGTCAGCCCAGGGGGATTATCCTGGTCGCAAAAAATGCAGTTCGACATACGGATGGCTCGCACATACAACAGATCGGGCGTGGTGACAAACGCTCAACGTGACATGGGTTGAATCATACCACGCCCGGCGGAAAGTCAGTTAGCACAAAGGGGCGCAGGGTCGCTCCGTGGGATGAGGCGGGGTATATTGGAGCCAGGATTCGTCAGAATTCCGCCGCGCCGAGTGATGCTGAATGAGAACTCGCCCCAGTTACCTGAATTGAAGTCTCCGGTATGCACGCCACTGCGTTTCTTAAGAAGCCCGATCAACGTCCGCCGGGGCCGATGGTGGCGTTGTTTGGTGCCGAACGATTCCTGAAGTTGCGGTCGCTGAAAGCGTTGACGACGGCGATTCTGGGGGCGGGCGAGGAAGAGCTGGGGCTGACCAAGTATCCCGGTGCGACGACCGACTTCTCGACCGTGATGGATGAACTCCGGACGTTGTCGATGTTTGGCAGCCAGCGGGTGGTGGTGATCGAAGAGGCCGACGATTTCGTATCGACTCATCGTGCGGCGCTGGAAAAATACCTCGCCAAACCGGCGAAAAAGAGCGTGCTGGTGCTCGATGTGAAAACCTGGTCGAGCACCACGCGGCTGGCTAAGAAAGTGGCTGAACTGGGGGGCGACATTGACTGCAGTCCGCTGAAAGCGGGGGAGATGCTGAAGTGGCTGGCCGAGCACGCCCAGGGAGCCTATGGGAAGCAGTTGACTCGGGATGCCGCCCAGGCGTTGATTGAGCTCCGCGGCCTGGAGTTGGGGCATCTTGATCAAGAATTGGCAAAATTAGCGGCCTACGCGGGCGACAAAGCGCAAATAGATCGTGCTTCGGTCGAGAAACTGGTGGGAGGCTGGAAGGCGGAAACGACCTGGTCGATGCTGGACGCGGTCCGTGACGGACAGGTGGCCGAGGCCTTTCACTTGCTGGACAAATTGATGATGGCAGGTGAGCACCCGTTACGACTGTTAGGAAGTGTCCAGTGGACGTACCGGCCGCTGGCCCGGGCGACGGAAGCGAGCAGGCAGGGGCAGCCCATAGCGGAAGCCTTGACTGAGGCTGGAGTTAGGCCGATGAGCCTGGGGCCGGCGCAGCAATACCTGAAACGCCTGGGGCGGCCGCGTGCCGAACGCCTGTTTCAGTGGTTATTAGCGGCCGACCGGGACCTGAAAGGAGCCAGTCAATTGCCGGAACGACTGGTAATGGAACGGTTATTGTGGCAATTATCCGGAAAATGACTTAGAGTCTTGTTAGCATTTCGTCGTAGTCACATCAAAGTCGCCTGCTGCGGCAGTGGACTCGACGGTGTTCTCCATCCCCCGGCATGTTCTGAGCAAATGCTGAGGTGGAGGTTTTCGGGGAACTCTTTTGATCCTTTGGGCGTCAGCTTTCGTTTGGGATGTACTACGGACTACGCGGCTTGCATACTGATCTGATGTCTTAGATTCTGCCGTATCGCATTCATCGACCGCGACGGCGGGAAACTTGAATTTTTCCGAAAATTCCTCACTTTGCGGTGAGGCGAACACAGCAGGCTGCGGAAATACCGGACAGCGGGGTACGGGGTTGAACTGGGAGTGGCGGCATCTATGACCAGGTGTCAGGTTTGCCACGGGATCTGTGCCGCAGCGGAATCGAGCACCGAAGAGCAGCATTACTGAAGAGATTCGAACTGGGTATCCCGGGACGGGGGCGAGGAAGAGTTTCCTCGCGGACCGCTGGGATGACCGTTCCCAACTTGCGTGAAGAGCGCTCCGGATAGAACGTATGATGACGTGGCATAACTGGATGCAACGGCTACCTGTGTTCTGCGATACGCCATCGCGGCGCCGCCGTCACGCCGGATCGAAGGTGACCAGCTCGGGTATTGAAGCGCTGGAAGTCCGTAATCTGCTGACCGTTAACATTCAGTTTGATTATTCACTCGATACGGCCCACTTCTTCGATAGCAATCCTGGAGCCCGCATCATACTGGAGCAGGCGGCCAGATCGCTGGAAAGCCATTTGACCGACTCGCTGGAGGCGATTATTCCCAGCGGCAATAACTCGTGGATTGCGCAATTCACTTCGCCGGGCAACGGTTCCGCGATGCATGCCAGCAATCTGACAATTGCGGCGAACACGTTGCTCGTTTTCGTGGGCGGGCGCGATTTAAGTGGCGAAGTGGCCCAGGGGGCGCCCGGGGGCTGGGGTTCGGGGAATAACGATCCCCTGTGGATCGATCTGCTGGCAGCGCGCGGCCAGACCGGGGCGTTGGGGGGGCCGACTGGCGTCGCCACCGATTTTGCTCCCTGGGGGGGCTCATTGGCGTTTGATGCCTCCGGCACCGACTGGTACTTCGGCAGCTCGGCCAGTGGGATTTTGCCCAACCAGATGGATTTCCTGTCGGTGGCCCAGCACGAACTGGGGCATCTGCTGGGGTTCGGGACTGCGGAATCGTTTGACCGGTATATCAGCGGCAGTACGTTTGCGGGGCCCAATGCGACTGCCGCCTATGATGGCACGGGCAGCCCGCCGTTGTCCGGCGATCGATCTCACTGGCTGGCCGGACTGACCGATGGCGGCCAGAGCGTGGCGATGGACCCGGCCCTGGGGCCCGGGGTGCGGCGTTTGTTTACCGGCCTCGATTATGCGGCCCTGAACGATATTGGCTGGGGCTCCAATTCTGGTGGTGGCGGAGGCGGGGGAGGGGGCGGCGACTCCGGTTCGGTGGTCATCAACGCGGGCAGCAATCTGCAAACCAGCGAATCGGGGACTTCGGTCTCATTCACGGCAGTGCTCAATTCAAAACCCACTTCCACCGTGACCGTCAATCTCAGCAATTCGAACCTGGATGAGGCGTTTTTGTCGAAGTCGTCGCTGGTCTTCAACCCCTTGAACTGGAACGTGCCGCAGACCGTCGTGGTGACGGGTGTGGATGATCTGGTGGTGGATGGCAACCAGTCGTACCAGATCACGACTTCGCCCGCCGTCAGCAGTGATCCGCGTTTCAGCGGCGTCAATCCCGTGGATGTATCGATCACGAATATCGACAATGACGCGCCCGGGATTACCGTGACGCCCACGTCGGGGCTGGTGACGACCGAGCAGGGGGGGACATCGTCCTTTACGGTGTATTTGAATAGCCAGCCCGCGTCCAATGTCACGATCGGGGTGAGCAGTTCGAACACGAAAGAAGGGACCGTCTCACTGTCGTCTCTGGTGTTTACGCCCACGAACTGGATGGTGGCCCAGATCGTCACTGTGAAGGGGGTCGATGATCGAGTCTCGGACTCCAACAAGATGTATTCGATCATTCTCGGTCCCGCGTCGAGTGCGGATCGGTCTTATGCGGGGATCAATCCCCCCGACGTCAGCGTCATCAGCACGTCGATTCCCGATTTGACGCCGACGATCGACCTGTCGGCCACCGAGGTGTCAGTCTCATCCGAAGGCAAAGCGGCGCTCCTGGACCCGAATGCCCGAGTGTACGACGTCGACTCACCGTTCCTGAACCTGAGCGGTGCCAGGCTGGTGATTACTCTCAGTCACAATGGAACTTCCAATGACCGGCTGTCGGTGCTGAACAAGGGCAAGGGAAAAGGGCAGGTCGGTGCTCCCACCAGTGGCTCGATCACCTATGAGGGAGTCACGATTGGAACCCGTTCCGGCGGAACGGGGACCAAGCCGTTGACGATCACGTTCAACAGCAGAGCGACCCTGGCAATGGTGCAGCAGGTGGCGCGTAGCCTGCAGTTCCAGACCAGTACCAAGAACAAGTCCAGCCTGGATCGTTCGGTGTCGATGCAGTTGCGGTTGTCGGACGGAACGCTCAGTAATACCGCCACCCAGGCGATCCATGTCACGACTGGAGCACTGCCGCCGGTGATCAACCTGGGGGCAAGCGCCCTGTCCTACAGCAATCGATCGGGAGCCCAGCTGATCAGTCCGACGGCGTCGATGACCGATCCTGATTCCGCGCTGTTCGGCGGGGGCAAGCTGACCGTGTCCCTGGGGGCTGGTGCGGCGGTCGGAGACATCCTGCGAATTCGCCGCCAGGGTACCGGTGCTGCCCAGATCGATGCTGCCAACGACGGGACGGTTCGGTTTGGGAAGACCATCATTGGGTCGTGGTCGGGGGGCTCGAACGGCAAGCCATTGGTGATCACGCTGAAGTCGACCGCTTCGCAGGCCGCCGTGCAGGCGCTGATTCGTAATATCACTTTCGCGACCTCGTCGACGAATACTTCGCTGGCGACCCGGACCGTGAATTTTCAGTTGACCGATGGCAGAGGCGGGACGAGCGAGCTGGTGGCCAGGAACATTGCGGTCAGCTGATGTTCAGATGATGTGTGGTGCATGACGAATAACGTCGCCTGACAAGTGGCACGCGCTCTGCATGATGTGACTCTGATCCCCGCTGGTTCGCAATGCAGGCGGCACCGGCAGGCAGCTCAGCATTCGGATTTGGTCAGCGATGCGTTATGCTGGTTTCGACCGTCGTCATGATTCCATCTGCTGTCCCTGGTGCTCGGGCGTTCCATGAAACTCGGCTTGATCAATTCCGCGTGGGCCCAGGCGGGGAAAGAGACCGCCTGGGGGATTCAACAAACCAAGGCGATCGGTTTCGATTCGATCGACATCTTTGCCGATCCGCTGGATATCGACATCCGCGAGCGGCGTTTAATCAAGCGCGAGTGCGATCGACAGGGGTTGCCGATTATGTCGATCGCCTGCGTGGCCGTCGGGCTGATCGACTTCAATCCCAGCGTGCAGCGATTCAGCGTGGATCGGGTTAAGGCGTATCTCGATCTGGCCTATGAGTACGAGGCCCGCAACGTGCTGCTGGTCCTGGGGGAATACATCTGGAACCGGGAGGTGATTCCGCCCGCGGAACAATGGCGTCTGGGAGTCGAAAACTGCCGGCGCCTGGCCGACTATGCTGCGACCCTGGGGCTGCAGCTGGCGATGGAGCTGGAGCCGTTCCAGCAATCGCTGCTGAATACGGTCGACAGCATGGTCCGGTTTATCGACGAAGTCGGTCATCCGGCCCTGCAGGCCAATATTGATATCTCGCACTTGCAGTTGATGCGGATCGCCCCGGAAGAATTGCGGAAGCTGCGTGGCAAGGCCATTCACGTCCATATCTCGGATTGTGACGGCAAGGTGCATGGCGACCTGCCTCCCGGTCGCGGCGTCGTCGATTTCATCCCCTATCTGCAGGAAATCAAAGCCCTGGGCATCGAGGGCGCGATCTCGATCGAGCTGGAGTACTCGCCGGAACCCGACAAGATTCGGGAATGGGTGGAGGAAGCCTACCGTGAGACCGACAAGCTGTTGCAGGCGGTGAAGTTGCGAGGCTGAAGTGGGACGGG
>CAZQUW010000279.1:0-8185 GCA_964596215.1 uncultured Planctomicrobium sp.
GCGGACGGCGCGTAGGCTGGCCGGCCTGCTGCCCGGTACCGAACGTCCGAGTCGGTTCCTGATACCTTTATTCTCGCCCTTGTGGGGACACGGTCAGGGAAATCGGTTTACGCGAAGTGGCGCAGCCAGCACCAGACGTGTGAATGCACCGGGAGCAGCCAGACGCTGACGGTGCCTGCCAGGAATTGCCAATGGAGTGTCATGGGAATCGGCTCCGCGCGGAGGGGCACTCGGAAAATCAGGCTGGCCGTTCAAAAACGGACGGTCAGGAAGTCAGGCACGGGGAGCGAACCGTGGGTGGCAACAATCGGAGGGCAAGCCGGGGATCATCTGCAGCAAGCGCGGCGGTACAGAGGTCTCCCGGAGGTCCCGAGTGTTTCCGTACCAGATAATGGTGACATCGACCGTTCTCCGTGGTGCTGCACAGTAGTCGATTGATCAAACGCAAAAACTGCCGAACCTGCAATTTCGGTAGATTCGACACGGCCCGCAATGAGACGCCCCGCCGGGTGCCGTGGTGCGTGGAATTTCACCCGCCCCCCCCTGCCCTGTCCGGCCGGCGGTGATCTGGCCGCAGGATGATCGGGCCCTTCTCGCGACCTGCGGAATTTCGCTAATCTGGGCTTCCGGCGGCGGGTATGGCGGGAATCGAGGCCCCCAAAAATCGGGATGTCGGGACCTCTTCAGCTTCACCGGTCGGAGTGATAGCATATCCCCCGACTGACTCCGGCTAAAAATTGCAGTTGTTTATGAGGAGCAATAAATGCTGATTGCCTGCGTTCTCGTGTATATGGCTGCCACGGTGGCGGTGGGGATCTATGCGTCGAGCCGCGTGAAGGACTCGAAGGACTTCATGGTGGCCGGGCGGTCGCTGCCGTTATACATGAATTTCGCCTGCGTGTTTGCCACGTGGTTTGGAGCGGAAACGGTGTTGTCGGTCTCCGCCAAGTTTGCTCATAAGGGCTTGGGCTTCGTCTCGGGCGATCCCTTCGGGGCGTCGATGTGCCTGGTCCTGGTGGCGTTCTTCTTTGCCCGCACGTTCTATCGCCTGGAACTGCTGACTATTGGTGACTACTACCACCTGCGTTACGGCAAATTCGTGGAGGTGATCACTTCGCTGGGCATTGCCAGTTCGTACCTGGGCTGGACCAGTGCGCAACTTTCGGCACTGGGGCTGGTGATCAACGTGTTGTTTCCCCAGATCTCCCTCAATTCGGCGATCCTGATCGGTGCCTCGATCGTCACGGTCTATACGCTGTTCGGTGGCATGTGGTCGGTGGCGTTGACTGACGTCATTCAGACGGCCGCCATCGTGTTCGGGTTGATTATTGTCGCGATCCTGCTGGGGTATGAGGCCGGCGGTTTCGATGTCGTCGTGGCGGCGGCGCAGAAGGAGGGCAAACTGACGCTGTTCCCGCACCTCACGGCGGCGGCCTGGATGGCGTTTATCGGTGAATTCATCACGATGTCGCTGGGGTCGATCCCGCAGCAGGACGTCTTTCAGCGGGTCACCAGTGCGAAGAACGAACGGACCGCGTTCATCGGCACCTTGTCCGGGGGCCTGTTCTACTTTGCGTTCGCATTTGTGCCGATGTTTATCGCTTATGCAGCGACGGTCATTGACCCGGCCTATATCGCCCACTTCGAGGCCGAAGATGCCCGCGAAGTTCAAAAAATTCTGCCCACGCTGGTCCTGCACCGGACCCCCATCTGGTGCCAGGTCTTGTTCTTCGGAGCGGTCCTCTCGGCCATCCTGTCCACGGCCAGCGGTACGCTGCTGGCCCCCGCGAGCGTGCTGACGGAAAACGTCCTGCAACCCTTCACGAAGCACTTCAAAGACCGGACCATGCTGTGGTTGCTGCGCGTGATTCTCGTCGGGGTGGCTGTGGTGGCGACGTCGATCGCGGTGAATTCGGAAAGCACGATGTATGAAATGGTCGAGAGTGGCTACAAGGTCACGCTGGTCGTCGCGTTTGTCCCCCTGCTCTGCGGCATCTACTGGCCCAAAGCCACGACGCAGGGAGCGGTCTTCTCGATCCTGCTGGCGGTCCCCGTGTGGATCGGTGCCGAGTACCTGTACAACGAAGAGAGTGCCGAACTGTGGCGAACTGTGCCGGCCCAGCTGTATGGGCTGGCGGCTTCTTTCGCCGGCATGTTCCTGGGTTCCAGCATGCCCAACTGGATCAAGCACACCCAGCCCGATCCCGCCGAAGTGACCAGGAAACGCGGGCCGACCATGGGGCACTAACCCCCACGTCAGATCAAGTGTCAATGGATGATTTCTGGTCATTCACGGAGCAGCGCGCAGGCGTAATACCGCGTCCGGGCCGATGCCGAACTTGGCGGGTAGAGGGATGTTCGAGTACTGCGGGCTGTCACCTGTGCGAACCTGCCAGATGGGCTCGAACACCCACCGCTGGCGACCCGCGGTCAATTCCAGCCGGGAGGCGGTCTGGGTAACGTCAAGGGGATTGTCGGCCCGGATGACGAGAAGGTTGTAGTCGTTGAGCGTGACCTGCTCCCGGGGCAGCACATACTGCACGCGTCCGGGAGTGGCCGGGCTGGAGGGGAGCTCAACACCGTTCAGCCACAGCCGGAGTTTTTCTGCGGGGGCTTCCAGGCTGACCGCCCCCTGGGCGTACCACGTTTCCGGGACCCGTAGTGCTCCCCGGTACCAGACCGGGCCGGCCGCTGGCCGCACATCGCTGCGGCTGAGATCGAGCGTCGTCCAGTGTTGCTGGAGATTCAATCCCGCGGGCACTGGCTTTGACGAGGCCACTGCGGCCGGTTCGCGGCGATCAGTCTTCCAGCGGAAGGGTTCGCCCCCCAGGAACTGGTCGCTGGTGATCGTCGGGCAAATGTATTGTTCCACATAGTCGAGCACCAGATCATGCCCGGTGTCATGATCGACATACGGCCAACTTTTCGGTGAGTACATGCTGTCGGTCATATCGCGCATCAGAACGACATGCTTCCCGTTCCGCCGCATCTGGCGCAGGCCAAATGGCCGGCCCAGCACGCACATGTTGCAATGGACGCCGGTCAGGATCACATTGCGGATGCCGTGCTGCTCGAGGATGTTCCACACTTCGTCACCGCGGTCGCTGATGTAGTCGCGTTGCGCGTCGATGGTGATCAGCTCCGATTGTTTCTTCCACGGCATCCCCGGATTGCGGCCCATCGCTTTCAGTTTAGCGGCCCAGGCGGCGTGTTCCTGGGGATCGTCGTCCTCACCGCCGTCAGATTGATCCACGGGATAGGGCCCGACTTCCTCATCAATGCGTGAGCACCAGTCCTTGATGTCTGCCGGCAGCGGATTGGCCGTGGGGGCCTGCACCGCGCGCTGCCGGGCGGGGTGGTTGGTATACGCCGGCATACAATCGCTGGGGGCATGGATGACGATGGCTCCCCGCAGCCGAGCGGCCTGCAACACCTGGTTCAGTCGCGGTGCGAATGCTTCCAGTCGCCGCACCGCATTCAGGCAATGGTGATAGTCCCAGACATCACACACGATGACAGCGGTCTGTGAACCCTCCCAGGCTTCTGCCTTGAGGACTCGCTGGGGGGGATCGCCGGCCGTTTTCGTGGGTGCACTGGATTGCAGCTTCAATTGGATGGTGTCGGCCACGGCGACCTCCGGGGGGCTCAAGATCGCACCGGCGATGATGCAGGCGGCTGCGAACGACGCGGGAAATCGAATCATGATGAAGGTCTCTGGGGAAGTCTAAATTGCTAAGCCGATCAACTGTTGCTGCTGCTGCCCGTCCCGCGATCCGGCACGGCCCGGTTCGATCACCAGCGATCGGGCCCAGGTGTGTTGGAACACTACCTGCGCCGTGGATGCCGTCGCCCCATCCCGGATAAACCCGCAGGCTGGCACTGCATGGTGAGTCTGGCCCTGCCCTCTGCTCCGCAGCGACGTGGGGCGAGACGATCATACTCCGGGTTGGAGACGGATTCACTCTGTTCTTTCTCTTTCTCTCTCACTCTGCCGTGTGCGACGTATTCGACATCACGCCACATGCGGACCTCTCCCACCACTGACCTGCAGTCAACGCAGGGATGGCGACAGTTCATGTAAACGTTTGCACAAAAGACCAGCAGTCGACGGTTGCGGGGACCTGTTGTGTCGATGCCAGTCGCCCCTCCTGGGGTGCCCCTCGAAGGATGGACATCGCGCCAGGTTGGCATGATTGGCCTGGAATTTGCGTAAATTTGCGATCAGTTCGTTTTTTCATCCGATTGCAGCAACTCTTGCCGAGCGCTGCTTAATCGCCAGGCAGATGTTGTTGAAAGCATGGGCGTTAACCGATGTGCTGGTGACTGCTGCGCACGATTTGATTGACTTCGACGTGCTGTCCGTCGGCTCCGCACTTTCACTTGTTTTGTGAGACCGCATTTTTCTTTCAGTTGTACTTCTTGAGGAGTCTCAAATGGATGTCAGCCTAAAGTTGCGTTCCGGCCGTCCAGTCCGGGGTTTTACTTTGATTGAGTTGCTGGTGGTGATTGCCATCATCGCCGTGTTGATTGCGTTGCTGCTGCCAGCAGTGCAGCAGGCTCGCGAGGCTGCTCGCCGGTCGCAGTGCAAAAACAATTTGAAGCAGATCGGCCTGGCGTTTCACAATTACCACGAAGCATTCAACACGTTTCCGATTGGTGCTCAAGCCCCGATTTACCAGGCCAACTGGCGGGCCACCATCCTCCCCAGCTTTGATCAGGCTCCGCTCTATAACAGCTTGACACAGACCCCCGCCAGCGGCCGCGGCTACAACGTCTTCAATGCCTGGACCGGTGACGGCGGCTACGGCACGGGGGCCGGCTCGAATGCCGCATTGAATCGGGCTTACGTTCCTGGCTACAAATGTCCGTCCAGCACCTGTGAAGCGTTTTACATTGGTACTGCAGACGGCGTCTCGCCGGGCCAGAGCGCCACTGAAGTCGGGATGACCATGGATTATGTCGGTATCGGCGGGGCGTATACCGCAGCGGCTCCGTTCAACAGCACGGCCGTGCTGAATACGAACTACGGCACCATGGGGCAGAATGGCATGCTGCAGATCGGCAAAGCCGTGTCGATTCGCGATTGCACGGATGGTACCTCCAATACGATTATCGTCGGCGAGGATTCGGGGACCATCGCTGGTGTCGACCGCCGCAAGAATCTGTCGGGGGGCTGGTCGGGTCACCGTGGCGCTGCCGTCGGCGGCGGTACGGGCTACGGCGGTGGCGGTGTAATCACGATCGTCTACTCCTCCAATCCGAAGACGGCCCCTTCCTATTCGGGTTCCGGGTTTAACAACGGTCCGCTCACGTCGTTCCATGTCGGCGGCATCCACGCCCTGTTGACCGACGGCGGCGTCCGCTTCATTTCCGACAACATCGACCTCAATACGTTGTTGCGGTTGGGTTGCTTGAACGACGGACAGGTTGTCGGCGAATTCTAGTCCTTGGCCAACGTTCGATCTTGGGATGGGGTGCCACTGGCTCGGCCAGTGCCGGGTGTCATGGGACTTGCCAACAGCACTGGCAGAGCCAGTGGCACCCCACTTTTGGCTTTGGCCGAGCACCAGTCCTGGGGTCGCAGCCGGCGGGATTCGCTGGTCCGCCTCAACCTGACGTTCATCTGAGCAGCCGATGTCACCCGCCCGTGCATCGGCTGTTTTTTGTGATATCACTGCCCGCATTAGCTGGAGTTTCAAAAACATGTTGCCCGGAATTTTGCGTTCAATCGAGGGAAGTTCCATGTCTGCCCGCGTGCCTCATCCTTGCCTGACGGAGAGCCCCGTATCCCTGTTGCGGCGTCACGTGTTGTGCGGGATGGCTGTGGTCGCGCTCGGTCTGCTGACCGGTTGTGGTGACAGTGGGGAATACAATCCGACCGGCGAGGTGACCGGCAAAGTCAGCGTGAAGGGCCAGCCCCTGACCGCGGGGCGGATCAATTTCGTCTCCGACCGGGGAGTCGGCGCCAGCGGTGCACTGAAGCCTGATGGCACCTACACTCTGGAAGGTGCGCTGCCGGTGGGGACCTACAGCGTCTTCATCACGTTTGATATCTCCCCGGCGCAGCGTGGCACCGCGGCCGAAAACGTCTTGAAAACTGTCCCCGAAAAGTACCAGGCCCAGGCCACCTCCGGCTTGACCGCCGACCTGGAAGAGGGACGTACCGAAGTCAACTTTGACTTGAAGTGATGTCGCACCTCCCCATGTCCGCTGCCACCGGCCTGCTACGGGCCGCTCGTGAAATAACCTTGCACGATTGTGGGACAAAATCCAATGTAGGACGGACAATCCTGTCCGTCTTCTCCAGGCGACTCTCGATAAGACGGACAGGATTGTCCTCCTGCAGTTTAATCTCCCTGAATCGTGTCAGGTGATTTAGGTTCCGTGCGGCGCAGCACGCTGTTCCATTAAAATAAATAAATTAAATCAGTTCGTGGATCGGCTTGCCCGAAGGGAGGATCGGGGTTGGCCGGCCGGCGTGATCGCGGAAGGCCAGGTCGAGCGGGATGCCGAGGGCCTGGTACCACGTCGCGAGCAAATCGTTGGGGGTCAGCGGGCGGACTGCCGGCTCGTCACCCTTGATGCCCGTCGATCCCACGGCCTGGCCCATTCGAAGTCCGCCTCCTGACATCAGGACAGACATCGTCTGTCCCCAATGTTCGCGGCCCGGCTGCCCGTTGAAATTGCTCAGTCGCGGGGTATGGGACATTTCCCCCATCACCACGACCAGCACATCATTCTGCAATTGCCGGGCATAAATGTCTTCAATCAGGGCCGAGACCACCTGATCCAGGACCGGCAGCCGGATCTTCATCTGTTCGAAAATGTTCCAGACACTGGCGTGGTCGTCCCAGCTGAACGCTTTCTGGCCAGGGACTGTCGGAAAATCGACGGTGACCAGCCGCGTTCCGGCTTCCACCAGACGCCGCGCCAGCAGGCAGCGCTGCCCGACGGTATGCCGGCCATAGCGGTCCCGCACCGCGGGTGACTCGGTCGAAAGATCGAACGCTTGTCGCGTCGCATCGCTCGTCAAAATCGACGCGGCCTGTTGTTGATATTGATCCAGCGAAGCCATCGACCCGGCGACATCCAGCTCGCGGCGGTAACCGTCAATGCTGGTCAGCAGGCTGTAGCGATCGCGAAACCGCGCCTGTCCTTCGACCCCGACGGAAAAGCCGGTCGCCTTGAAGCTGGGGCTGTTGGGATCTTCACTCACGCTCATGGGATCCAGCCCACCCCCGAGATAGGCTGGCCCGTAATAGACGACTTTCGGCAATGACACATGCGTGGGAGCCTGCGGCGACCGGGCACCCAGGGCTCTGCTGATGACCGCGCGGGCGTCGGGATACTTGGGCTGGAAGGGGGGCGTTTCCGCCACCAGGCCCGGATAGCCCGTCAGCATGGTATGCGTGGAGTTGACGTGCCCGGGGCTGTCGTGGTGTAACGACCGGACCAGCGCGAATTTGTCAGCCTGTTGCGCGAGCAACGGCAGATGTTCGCAGATCTGCAATCCGGGAACTGTGGTCTCAATCGGCCGGAACTCACCGCGATACTCACTGGGAGCCTGGGGCTTCAGATCAAACGTTTCCATATGGCTGGGACCACCCCACAGCCACAGGACAATCATCGACTTGCCCCGGAAGGCCGCGCGAGGATCAGCCGCGTTCGCCGCCAGGTTTTCCGCGCGCAGCAAGTCCGCCAGGCTCAACGACGTGAGCCCCGCCAAACCGGATCGCACAAACGAACGACGGGTCAACGTCCCAGGGCAACGCAGCATGATCAACTTCCAGTCCACAATGCCAGACAATACATCAACGGTACTGCATGTATGATATCGATCCCGAGCGTCCCCCGCCAGAGGCCTTGTTTCGAGAGCTGGCGAGGCAGGACCGTGGGGGCACAAACCGGCATCCACGTAGCTTGACTCTCCAGAGTCGAGCGAATTTCGCAGGCCAAACACTCATCAGTTCGCGTCGACAGCCAGCGGCGCGTGTTCCGAGTCGATAAGTTCGCAGGAATTCGCCCGACTCTGGAGAGTCAGGCTACGCTTTGCAGGCCGTGAATCATTTCGGGCACCGGCAGGGGTCGGGCGTTCCAATTTCAAAATTGGCCGTCAATCAGCCCGCGAGAACATCCCAGCCCCAATGCCAATTTTGTAATTTGAAGGCCCGACCCCAAACCCACA
>CAZQUW010000280.1:0-1907 GCA_964596215.1 uncultured Planctomicrobium sp.
TTAACAGAAGGCCACAAAGGTCACGAAGGTTGAGACCACGTGGCAGAGCATTCAATGAGAGGGTTCTGGATGAGGTAAATGCCCTGAGGGACCAAAGAAGTCAAAACCGAGAAGCTCGATAATACCAAACGTAGGTGAGCCCCTTCTCCAATAGAATCCCCCGTCGCTGAGTTCGTCTATAATTTTGTTCAAGGACTGTACGATGTCCGTCTGGCTGGAGCCTGTGTTCGATCCCAAGTCCGCGTTGTCCTGGACAACGCTGAGTGTACGGCTGGCAGTGTCCTTGATATTGGGACTCGCCGTCGTCGGCATCTATCGCGCCACCCGGCGATCCGCGAGCGTCACGACGACATTTCCAGCCACCCTGGTCCTGTTATCGATCCTGATCGCGATGGTGACACAGGTCATCGGCGACAATCTGGCACTGGCTTTCAGCCTGGTCGGAGCACTCTCCGTCGTCCGTTTTCGCACATCAGTCCGCGACACCAAGGATACGGCGTTCGTCATTGTCGCCGTCGTCGTGGGCATGGCCACGGGGCTGGGCCAGACCATGGTAGCCTTGTGTGGACTGCTCACCGTCGCGGTGGCGGCGTTCCTGTTTCGCGATCGAGCCGTGACCGCGGCAGTGGCCAGCGGCGAGATGACTCTGACCGTGCGCTTAGTCTGGACCGCCGAACTGGAAGGCCAGGTCGTCGGGCTGCTCGGCAGGTACGCCACCAATGTGGAAGCACTCTCCGCCAGTACCATACGCCATGGCGTCGGCTTCGAACTCACCTATCAGTTACGGTTGCTTCCCACGACCGCCTTGACGCAGCTTGTCAATGAATTGACTCGGCTGGAAGGAGTCCAGTCGGTCGAACTGCGGAAAGACCGCGATGATTAGACATCACCCTGCGGGCAGGCTCCAGCACTGCTTGGCAGCTTTCACGCGATGCAGTACAGTAGCGAGATTGAATCGTTGCTGATTCTGTGCCGCAGCACAGTGCGGCAGGAAAATTGTCCACGCCGTGTTGACGCAGACATGAGCGATCCCCACTCATCCGCTTCCCGCTTACCGTCGTCCGCCAGCCCTTTATCGGCTGCGCCCGAACGGGATGAAGTCGAGCTGGTCGCGCGGCTGCAGGCTGGGGACGGGGCCGCATTCGAGACGCTGGTTCGCCAGTTTGGCGGCCGCATGCTGGCTGTCGCCCGACGGCTGCTGGGCAACGAAGAAGATGCCCAGGAGGCATTGCAGGAGGCGTTTCTGTCGGCATTCAAGGCGGTGGCTCAGTTTGAAAGTCAATCCAGGCTGGGGACCTGGCTGCATCGCATCGTTGCCAACGCCGCGCTCATGAAGCTGCGAGCTCAACGCCGCCGCCCCGAGACCTTGATTGATGACCTGCTGCCGAAGTTCCTCGCGGACGGTCACCAGGCCGATCCGGCCGTCGATTGGCAGGATGAGGCGGATGTCGCCTTGATGAAGTCAGAATCCCGCGCTCTGGTCAGGCAGTCCATTCAGCAGTTGCCGGAGATCTATCGCACCGTCCTGGTGCTGCGCGATATCGAAGAATTCGACACCGAAGCGACGGCTCAATTGCTGGACATCACCGTGGCGGTGGTCAAAACCCGTTTACACCGCGCGCGACTTGCGCTGCGAACACTCCTCGACCAGAAATTCCGAGGTGGCGAACTATGATCACCTGCCAGGAAGTCATCGAATATTTGATGGCGTACGTCAATAACGAGTTATCCTCGACAGAGCACGCCGCCATCGATGCGCATCTTGCAGCCTGCCCGGAATGCGTGACATTCCTGAAGACTTACGAGCAAACCATGCGTTGCGAACGGGCGGCTTTTGACCATCCAGAGCACGACGTCGAGAACACCATCCCAGAATCGCTGGTGCAAGCCATCCTGGCGGCACGCGT
>CAZQUW010000280.1:2007-8184 GCA_964596215.1 uncultured Planctomicrobium sp.
CTGTGATGCCACGTGGGGACAGAAGTTACAGCGAAATCCATTTTTTGCTCCGTACCGCGTACCTGTTCGCAAAGTTCCGAAAACCTCCACGCGCCTGCCGAGACCCCGATTGTGTCGATTTTCTAAAGCTCATACACTGCCGCTAAGACAACAGCGATCACGGACGGTTTACATCAGTGGCGAGGAACCGTGCTGACCTCCGCGGAATCGCTCACAGATCAAAGGAATGTATGATGCTGGCAAGATTGTGGATCGGCTGCGTACTCAGCATGGTCGTGACGCTCGGATGCGCGAAATCAGAACCCGTGGCGACCACCCCCACAGCCGAAACCCAACCCGCTGCGTCCCCCGCGCAGTCGGAAGCGGAGTCGAGGGAGCTCACCGAGGCTGGCGCGCCGAATAACGACTTGCCACGTCTCGACGCCGAAGAAGCCCTTGCGGAATCCAGCGAAGCGACCGACGACGAGCTGTCTCCCGCGGTAGAAGCGAAGTTGCTTGCCCGACTGGCCAAGCAGCCCCAGGATGCTGAAGCCCTGCTGAAACTCGCCAGCATCAAACAGCAACAGGCCGAAATGACCGACAGCGGCGAATTGGACTATGGCAAGTTGAAGCAGTCCGCCGACTATGCCCGCCGTGCACTGCAGGCCGACGCGACGCTGACCGAATCCGATCAAGTGAGATCCTTCGTCGCCGTGGTGTTCTTTAATGAAGCCTGTGCGTTAGCCAGGGACAAGCAGGATGCCCAGGCGTTGAAGTCAATCCGCGCGGCCATCGACTACGGTTTCAGCGATCTGGCTGAAATGCAGAACGCGGTTGACCTGGGACAATTGCGTAAAAATCCAGAATTTCAGCAGATCGTGAAGCTGGCGCGCGACAAACGCAAGCAGGAAATGCAGGCTACCATCAGCGCCTTATTCATTGGCAAGCCCGACTATCAGTTCGACTTCGCGCTCGAAGACACGGCCGGTGCGCCAGTTGCCAAGCGGGATTTTGCCGGCAAATTGCTGATCGTGAACATCTGGGGGACATGGTGCCCACCCTGCCGCCGCGAGCTGCCCGATCTGATTGCCGCGTCGAAAAAATATCAATCACAAGGGGTCGAAGTCCTCGGCCTGAATACCGAATCAGAAAACGGAGTCACTGCGGTCAACACGATCAAAGACTCCCAGAAAACTTTCGGTATTACATATCGGTGCGCATTGGGCAACGACGAGCTCTTTAAACAGATTCCCGACTTCAACGCCGTTCCGATGACCCTGTTCTTTAATCGCCAAGGCGAACTGCAGGCGCAGTGGGTCGGACAGATCGATGAAATGGCCCTGGAAATGATCATCGAACGACTCATCGCAGAATCGCCGGCCCCAGCCGCTCAGACCAAGCCTTGATTCGATTCGAACTCCGACACCAGCAGCTCCTTAATGAGCGGCCGGTTCCCGAGTGAATGTTTTTAAAGGCTTGTGGTGAGGTGGGCGCGGTCACTGCCGAACCTTCTAATTCGCACGGCACGGGGCTCACCAAGAATATTGTCGGAGTCGCTCGTTGAAGATACTTTGCCGCTGTGCAAATTAAAAAGCTTGACAGTGGCTGGGACTCCAGGTTCGTCGGTCTGCTCGTTCTTCGTGACCTTCGCGCTCTTCTGTTTCAATTCTTTTTAACAGAAGGTCACAAAGGTCACGAAGATTTTGATGACGTGGCAGAGCATTCAATCAGAGTCTGCTGGACGCAGGTAAATGCCCTGAGGGACCAAAGAAGAGCTCTTCTTTTCTGTACGGCGTTTACTCCACAACGTGCCTGAGCCGGCTCTCAAATCGCAGCGGTGTGGACCAGACAATGCGGGGCGGGACTGTCACACCTCGCGCCCAGATTCAACTTCCTTCCACAGTGGTCCGTAGACTTCCTTGTCAAACGGCGGGCACCCTGTGGGATACTGCCCTAATGGATGATCTTTGGCTCGCATTAAGGCCGTACAGTAAGAAAACGTGCGACAGATTTGTTTACGACGGAATCGGCCCTCGGTTTCCAGGGCCCTGGCAAATTCGGGATGCGACAGGGTCGCTCGCCCAAAACCCGCAATCGCGACATGGCCCGCCCCCACGTTCGCTGCAGCGGCATGCGCTGCATAATCCTGCAGCCAGCTATAGCCGCCACCCACGACCGGAACATCGGGAACCGCGGCCTGGATCGCACGGGCAATCCGGAAATGCCGACACACCCCATGCAGCGGATGTTCCGGCGAAAAGTACCCATCGACCGGCGGATATTCCGCGGGCCGTACCAGATGCGGATTGCTGTAAGGATTTCCCAGGCTGATGCTGATCAACTGCACGCCCCACTCACGCAGGTTGCGTACATGCTGCAATGGCTCTGTGAGATCGTCCTGCAGATGATTGTGCAGATCGGTGCCCCACGCCGTCACCAGCGGCAACTCGTGCTGGCACGGAACGCCAATCGGTTCGTCCCCGGCTTCGGCTTTGCGATAGGGGATCCCATCGTAAGCATTCATCCGCGTAGCAATCACCAGACCGGGGCATTCCTGGCGAATGCGCTGCACGATGTTCCGCACCAGCCGCGTGCGATTCTCCAGGCTGCCACCGTAGATTCCTGGTCGATTCCGGGCAGCGAGCAATTCCGACAGCAGATACCGATGACATTGCTTGATATCGACGAAGTCGTAACCCAGCTTCGCACACCAGGTCGCCGCCCGCACATAATGATCTTCCAGCCGCTTCAGGTCGTCATCGCTGAGCAACGGGGTCGAGGCATCCACAGCCCGACCGGTCGAGCGATCTCGAGTCAACGGATCGAGCAGCGGATCGTGAGTCGCCAGCAACGGGCGGTTGACGCTGTACCGCCCCGAATGGGTCAGTTGCAATCCGACCACCAGGCCCGCGGTCGAACCCGTCATGTCCGAGTGCGCCTCACGGCAAATCTGCAGCATCCGTTCCAGACCGGCAGCCGTGTGATCGGCCACCTGCAGCTGACGAGTATTCGCGCGCCCCTCCGGGCAAACCGCAGCCGCCTCGCCCCAGATCAATTTGGCCCCGCCCGCGCCAAATCGCTGGTAACGGCGATAGGTCAATTCGTCGGGGTTGCCATCGAGAGTGCCGTCACAGCCTTCCATCGGATGGATTGCCAGCCGCCCACCTAATTTCAGCGGTCCGATCATCAGCGGCTGAAACAGCGGGGCGAAGTCACCCGACATCGCCATCGATTCGCCGATCGATTCCGCATCCGCGATCACATCTTCAGGAGACTTATACCGAAAGTATCTCGCCATGAGCGTTCTCACATTGCATTCGCAAAACAACATTCAGACTCCGCCCGCCCTGCACTCCGCAGCGAATTACGCTAGGACGGCACGCCAACTAATCCTGCTTCTCCGCGGCGAAGTCACGATAGATCTCGGCCGGCCGATAATCCGCTTCAGACTGCGACTCGTGGACCGCCACGGCAAATCGCAAGCGTAGCGTTTCACCCCGCTTGACAATGATGCGACTGGGTTCCTGTCGCGTAAATGCCTGGCGTCCAAAAGGATTGACGGCCAGAAATCCATAATCCCGAGCATGATTCCAGGAGGGGCGAAAATTCTCCGGCCCCGATAACAATGTCAGCCCCACCCACTTGCCCTGCAGCGGACCCGAGTAATCGCACCATTGCGAGGTCTGCCCCCAGACTTCCTGACCATTCTTCCGCCCGGCGCTATCGAGGATCCGTCCCCCCTGCTGACGATCAACCGCCAGCGCTGTGGCCAATCGGACGCCCAATCCCATTTCTTCCTGGTCGCCGAATACGAGATCGCCATCCCCCGGCCGGAATTCACTGATCATCTCCAGCTGATAAACGCCGGGTGCCGTGCGGATGTTGTAATGACAAATCTCATCGCACACCTTCCCCTGCCCATCCGCGGTGAGATAAGAATTCAGCACTGCGAAACTCCCCCGACCACTGCCCCCTTTCGGCGGCTCTGAGAAACGGACATGCTCGGTACGTGCCTTAAGTCGCCAATAGTCGCAGCCGCTCAAGTCACCGAACGACAACCAGATCCCGGTATGCACGCCTTCATGATCAACAGCATCCTGCCCTTTACGCGGGGGATGCTGACGTGTGACTTGGATGCCCGATGTGGTTTTGACATGAGCAAAATACGGCCGCGACACGTGCTGGTCGCGATAGACGAAATCAGCAACCTCGATGTCGCCGATTCGAATGGCCAGTGCCCCTGCGCGAGGCACAAATGAAACCGCAGGCTCGGCCGCCGGGATCGGGCATGGCATGGTCAACCCGGCACAGAGCAACGTGACCAGGCGCAAGTATGCTGCACCCGCCTTGCCGCGGAACACATCGTGAAAAATTTGTCTCATGCCTGTCGACCTTCACCAGAATGTTGACGATAAACTTCATAGATCGCGCTGTTGTCCAGGGCGCCCAGACCGGCCGCTTCCGCCGCTTCGAGTAACTTCAAATGCGTTTCGCTTAACGGCAAATGTGCCCCCGCAACCGAGCCCGCGTCGAGAATGAGGTTCACATCCTTCAAGTGCTGCGAAAGCCGGGCGACCGGAGTGAACTCGCCGTGGATCATCTTCTCCCCCTTGGAGTCCATGATCCGGGAATAGGCGGCGCTCGACCTTAACACCGCCAGAGCCTGGACGGTATCGAGTTCCAGCCGCGAGGCCAGTGCCAGCCCTTCTGCGAGCGCGGCCCGATTCAACCCCAGCACCAGATTGGTCACGAGCTTCATTTTCGAACCGCTGCCAGTCGGCCCCGTGTAGATCGCTTCGCGCCCGACGCAGTGCAACAGCTCGGCACAGCGCTCGAAGTCAGCTCGATGCCCCCCTACCATCCACAGCACTTCCCCCTGGCGGACTTGAGCGCTGCTGCCGGAGATCGTGGCATCCAGATAGGCGACGCCACATTCAGCCAGGCCCGCCGCGATCTGCAGGGCCGCTTCCGGCGCCCCTGTGGTCGTATCAATCAGCAGTTGACCGGGATGCAAACTCCGGGAGTTCTCTGACAGGATGACTTGCACATCAGCATGACTGGGAACACTCAGCAGGACGATGTCACACGCGGCCAGCACCGTCCCGGCATCACTCGCCACCTTGCCACCCAGAGCAACCAGATTCGCCGCACACCGGGGCTGGATATCAAATCCCAGCACCCCATGACCGGCACCTCGCAATCGCGCAGCGATCGCCTCGCCCATCAGGCCGAGGCCGATCAGACCAAATGTCGTTACGGGGGAAGCAGGAAGCATCGGGAGTTCCAGACAGCGCTCAGGGGCATTTACGAACTGGAGCGCAGCTTACTGCACCGATCACCTTCAGAACATGGCGAAACTGCCGCTGCCCACGCGAAAACTGCCTGCCCGGGTGACGTGCACGCCGTTGATTGGCGAAATCTGCTGACCAGTTCGGGGGCGCCGATGTTTCGCAGAAATGTCGCCACGATTCGTTCCTGCTGGACTTGAGAAGAATCAAGCAGCGGCGAACGCTGACATCGACGAAATTCCCGCGACATTTCAATTTTGCCGACGTTGGGAGAGGGGGTAGAAAGAGTGAAGGGTGAAGAGTGAAGGGTGAAAGATTGAATGCAGTTGTTTAAAGGACGCATAGGGTGCATCTGCGGTGCCTTATACCGGCCCGGAGCGCCAGAGAGTGGATTCCATTTGTTTGACGAGGGGGATCCACTCGCTCGCGCTGCGGACGTATTCTGATGAAGGCTGGAACTGCAGGCTGATCAGTCTGTTCTTTCTTCGTGACCTTCGTGCCCTTCTGTTCCAATTCTTTTTAACAGAAGGCCACAAAGGTCACGAAGGTATAGACCACGCGGCAGAGCATTCAATGAGAGTCTTTATGAATGAGGTGAAAGCCCTAAGGGACCAAAGAAGTCAAAGAAGTCGCGAGTTTTGTTGGTGCGCGAAGTGGGGAAGATTCGCACGCAAAGGCGCCAAGGCGCAAAGGGATTTAATCGCCTGATTTCAGTGCTTGGCGCCTTAGCGCCTTGGCCCGAGAAAATTGTTCCTCTAGCGGGGAAGAGGTGACGCGTCAGGCCGGTTTTAAGGAGGTTCTATTCTGACGAAGGCTGGGACTCCAGGTTCGTCGGTCTGCTCGTTCTTCGTGACCTTCGTGCCCTTCTGTTCCAACTCTTTTTAACAGAAGGCCACAAAGGTCACGAAGG
>CAZQUW010000281.1:0-4266 GCA_964596215.1 uncultured Planctomicrobium sp.
GGGTGCCACTGGCTCTGCCAGTGCTTTGCAGTGCGGCGAAATCCACGCTCGCACTGGCACAGCCAGTGGCTCCCAACCCAAAAATCAAACTGTGACAAAGCACTCGTGTTCCCTGTGGAACAGATCGCTCGTCCAGAACACCTGCAGGCCAGATTTAGAACCCGGAATCTTCACAATCCCATTTGCCAGGAGGGCGCGAGATGGCTGACGAGCAGGATTTTGAAGATGCCGATTTGGAGCCCGCAGAGGACCGGGCATTCAATGCACCGGACGAGCCAGCTCGCGGCGACGATGCAGCCGCGTTTGCCCGCGATGCGGAATGGGGGAAACCGGACGATCTTTCGACGGATGACCTGGAAGAGGCATATCTGAAGGCCCTGGAGGCCATGGAGTCGGCAGAGTGGGCGGTGTCGTCCGAGACTGAGGATCTCGACCACGAGGAACCGGCGGCGGAGCCTCAAGCTGATCCTTTGCCAATGGCACCGGTGGGAGTTGAAATTGCCGGGGACAATTTCCTCGGTGGCAGCGTGGCCCAGGAACAAACCGCAGCAGCAGAAACTGCCAGCAGCCAAACCCCGGCCGAGTTGCCGGTAGCCGCTCCTAAAAAACCATTCGCCGCGGCCACTCCTGCGGCCACCGAGCCCGATTCATCGATCAAGCCTCTGCGGGTCATTGAAGCGTGTTTGTTCGTCGGGGGACAGCCCCTGTCCGCCAAAAAACTCGCGGGTCTGCTGGATGGGCACAACGAGCCCAGCGATATCGAGATGCTGATCGACGAACTCAATCTGGAATATGCGGCGCAAGGGCGACCCTATGAAATTCGCCTCGTAGACGGCGGCTACAAGCTGGCTCTGCGCGCGGAATTCGAAGCGATTCGCAGTCGCGTCTATGGCGTCGGCCCCCGCGATGTCAAACTATCCCAGGATGTCCTGGAAGTGCTGGCCCTTGTGGCCTATCAGCAACCCATTACTCACGCAGCCGTCGAAGCCTGCAAGCCAAATTCGGCAAATATCTTGCGGCAGTTGCTGCGGCGCGAGTTGATCAGCCTCAACCGCATTGATCAAACGCGGAATGGGGTTGAATACCATACGACTCCCCGTTTTCTGCAACTCTTCGGACTGGCCCAGCTGAATGAGCTGCCACGGCCTGAAGACCTCAGCATTCGATAACCCGCGGCCCCCCCCGTGGGTGAGTCATCCCGATCAGAGAATGCGCCACAGAGCGGCGATTATCAATCTGGGCTCACAGTGACTGGCACGACAGAACACGTAGCCTGCCTCTCCAGAGTCGGGCGAATTCCTGCGATCTCATCGACCAGGACCACGCGCCGATGGTCGTCGACGCGAACTTGTGAGCGCGTGGTCTGCGAAATTCACTCGACTCTGAAGAGTCAAGCTACGTGAATGGCTCCGTGAATAATCCTGGTCTACAAAACCAGGCAGTCCTCAGACCAACACTCAAACAATTTGAGTCGCCAGCACCGGGCTGGAGAACTTCGACGTCGTTCCATCGGGACTGGTTGCCGTCAGACTGATGTAAAGTGCAGTGGTTGGCTCGGGATCAATCAATCCACCCAGCATGAGTTCAGCCAGCCCAGTCCCGTCAGTCAGGACATCGACGAAGCCCAGGAAGTACTCGCCAGATCCCAGGCTGTCCGAAGTGTTGGCATACACCTCGATCTGGTAGACGGTATTGGCCAGGGCCGTAAAAGTGCCCATGACACTGGTCGCACCTGCGGCTCCGATTTCTGCCGAAGTAATGACGGGGACTGGCAGATTGTTAAGGCTGCCCCCCTGCAGATCGATACTGAGTCCTCCATTGTTGTAAATGGAGTTGCCGAGGATGCTGTTGCCCGTTCCGCGTTTGACCAGGATGCCATTCTCGGTGTTGAAGGCGATGATGTTGCGGTCCAGGTGAGTGACCTCCCCGCCGGTTGGATCAACGGCACCCGGCGCCAGGCCGATCTGGACGTCATTCACACCGTCAATCAGGATGCCGTTCCGGCCGTTCGCCGCGGCCTGCTCACTGGTGACGTCAGTGCCGATGAAACTGTTAACGATCTTGATGCCCTGGACCTGGCCACGAATCGAGACTCCATTCCACAGGTTGCCCGAAATGAGGTTAGCCGCTTCCAAAACCGGAAGTTCCCCGTCCGGAATTTCTGAGCCGCCGAGTACCGATGGCTCGAAACCACCAATTTCAATGCCGGACGCCTTGCCGCTGATGGCGATCCCATTGCGCTGATTCGGTTCCGCAATATTGCCATTCGTCTGCATGCCGATCACCGACTGACTGACCTGCACACCCGCGGCATTGCCCTTGATCTCAATGCCGTTGCGGTCGTTGCCCGAGAACTGGCAGGTCAGGATGACGGTGCTGAAACTGGTGTCCTCGTAAACTTTGCCGCCCCCATCCGAAGTGATCAGGACGCCATTCCGGCGGTTGGCGACTTGTGCCCCGGGGTTAAAGGCGGCAATGCCCCCGAACGTGTTCATCAACAGTGTCCGAGAAGCCGAATCCTTGACTTCCACTCCATTTCGCCCGTTGGCAGCAGCCACATTTCCCAAGGGAATATTGAGGCCGAACCGGGTCTGATCGGAATCACCTTCGATCAGCACGCCATTCAGCCGGTTGCCGACGGGTGTATTGTTGTCTGCCCCCAGACCGAAGAAATTGGCGTAGATGATCGTATTGTCGGAATTGTTGATCACCAGCCCGTTGCCCCGGTTACCGCTGATCACGTTGTAAAACACAAACGGGTTATTGGCATCGATCGGGGTAGTGCCATACAGCCGATTGCCGTCCGAATTGACAATCGAAACGCCATTTCCCCGGTTGCCGCGGGCCGCAGTGCCGGCGATGTCCGTACCGATGAAGTTCCCCTGCAGCATGTTGTCGTTGGCGCCGTCAATGATGAGGATGCCATCTCCGCCATTGCCCGAGATCACATTACCTTGCGGAGGCCGCACCACAACAGGGGGCGTCGTACCGTGCTCGCCGGCGATCGTAATCCGGCCCGCGGGGTTGTTGGGCTGACCGTTGAGGGTGCCGACCTCGTCGCCACCAATGGTGTTACCGGACGACTGCACCAGAATGCCATTGCCGGGGAAGTTCACGATCTCCAGCGCTCGAACGATTGCATCGCCGCCCAGCAGGGTCAAACCATTGGCATCGCCCCGCAGCCGACTGCCATCCAGCGTCAGCATGAGCCCCCCCACGTTGTCAAACCCGACAGCCGTGGTCGCGTCTATCGTCACGACGGCGGTCAGACCGGGCAGCGGATTGGCTCCCGCCAGGCCCTGGCCAACGAAGATCGTATGCGCATCCTCAGTCAGGGTGACGCCGCTGAATTGAATCACATCCGGCGTATCCTTGGTCCCGGTATTCAGCGAATTCGCCCGATTAATAACGTACCGCAGGTCCCCCGAGTCACCTTCACCAATGTTGTCGTCACCCAGGCTGGTCACGGTAAACGTCGACAGCAGCGTCCGCACCTCAAGCACTTCCACCGTTGTCAGGGAGTTCGTTCTCCGGTGAAGTGCCAGCCGTTGGCTTCGCGGTTTGCGTTCCAGACTCTGCACCAGGGACCCGAACACACTGAAAAACGTCGCCATTTAAGAACTCCGGTGGATAGGGATTGAGTTAAGTGGTGCGATGGGGCCAGGAATTTTCATCAGCTGGCACACCGCTATTCGAAAGCCGAGGGCTCTGAATTTTTCATCAAATCTGCAGGTCAATGCGCGCACGCTGAGCCGATGCGGAACATATAAAAGACACAGGCTCCCGTCGGAATCAAAGATACACCTCATCTTTAAGGATGTCCACGGCCCTCTTACGCAATCCTTGCATTTAACACATTCATGACATTTAACGCAGACTGCGCAGCCGTGATGCATTTTCGCGGCACCGATTCCGGCCTTGGAACACAGCAAGTGTCGGCAGCCGTCTGCCACAAGTGACTGACTACATTGCGATTAGCTATTCCGTAGAATCGCGAATTCGAATCGCAGGCGATCCCGTGCGAATTTTCCACAGCCCGTTTCAAGGGGCCCGCATCGGCCGCTGCGTATGTTCTGGATAGCAGCTTTCTGCTAAGCTGCTCTGGTCAACTTTGCATTGGCTATGCCGCAATAAATACTTCCAGAAAAACTCTCGTACGATGACCGCCGAACCTGTCCGATTGTCGAAACTCATGGCCCAGCGGGGGCTCTGCTCGAGACGTGAAGCAGATGAGTACATCGAGCGGGGACTGGTCCTGGTGGATGG
>CAZQUW010000281.1:4366-5676 GCA_964596215.1 uncultured Planctomicrobium sp.
GGCCGCCTGGATATCGATTCACGGGGATTGCTGGTCTTTACCAACGACGGCCGTGTGGCCAAGCGGTTGACCTCAGAGCAGGGCGAAATCGAAAAGGAATACATGGTTCGATTTCGCGGCGAATTACGGGACGAACAACTGGCAATGCTGCGCGAGGGCCTCAGCCTGGACGGTAAGCGTCTTCGCCCGGCCAAAGTCGAACTGATCTCAGAGGACCGTTTAAGGTTTGAACTGCACGAGGGGCGACATCGCCAGATTCGCCGGATGTGCGACGCGGTCGGCCTGCAAATCCTCAGTCTGATGCGCGTGCGGATTGGCAAGGTACGACTGGGACAACTGGCCGAGGGGTGCTGGCGTTTCTTGCGGCCGGATGAAAGTTTTTGAACCAGCGCTTCAGCGAACGTGTCAATCTGCTTAGCAGTCGGCACCTTAGCCGGACTCTCCCAGTCGGGGGCTCTTGCACTGACACCCCCGACTTGAGGTTTCGGGCTACAAATTCCGCTTCTGCAGCGGCCGCAATTCCGTTAAGGTTGGATTGCAGGCCGTCCCATAATACCGCTCAGAATGATGTCACCAGCCATGATCGACCCCTCGAAACCCACTCCAACCGAACGCCCCGCCATGACCGTTCCTCGCTTTGTGCGGGCCAAGCAGCGTGGTGAGAAAATCGCGATGCTGACCGGTTACGATTATCTGTGGGCTGGTATCCTGGATGAATCGGGAATCGATGCCGTCCTGGTCGGAGATTCATTGGGAATGGTGGTGCAGGGGAAGTCCTCAACACTTCCAGTCACTCTCGAGGAAATCATCTACCATGCCGAGATGGTCTGCCGAGCAGTCAAGTCGGCACTGGTGATCGTCGATCTGCCTTTCCTGACCTTCAATATCAGCCCGGAAGAGGCCATTCGCAATGCCGGCCAGATCATCAAACGCACCGGTGCCGCGGCGGTCAAACTGGAAGGTGGCGTCAACCAGGCAGAGACCATTCGTCGCCTGACGAATGCCGAAATTCCCGTGATGGCGCATGTCGGTATGAAGCCCCAGTCGATGCTGATGTATGGGGGGATGCATCGCATCCAGCGCGATCGGGAGCAACTGTTGAACGATGCGAAAGCGGCCGCTGACGCGGGAGCCTTCGGGATCGTCCTTGAGCTGATTCCGCGTGAAATCGCCAAAGAGATCACTGCAGCCATCCCGATTCCCACCATTGGCATCGGCGCCGGTCCCGACTGCGATGGCCAGGTTTTAGTGACCCCCGACATGATGGGGCTGACGGCGGGCTTCAATCCCAAGTATCTCAAGCGATTCGC
>CAZQUW010000281.1:5776-6868 GCA_964596215.1 uncultured Planctomicrobium sp.
CGTTTCGCACCGGCTTGAAGGATGTCCTCCACAGTGGCCGGATCCGCAGAAAATTGCTCGCGTCGGGCCCGGGCGGCGGCGAAATACGACCAGGCCGCTTCGAACAGGGCCTGCTTAGCCTCGCCGTACCCCATCCCCCCCGCACGATACCGAGCCGCCAACGCAGCTTGCTCGGCAGGCGCGGCAAACAGCTGATACAGCTGATAGATCGCGGATGTGTCGGGATCTTTCGGGTCTTCAACGGGCGTGGTGTCAGTCTTGATCGACATGATTCGCTTGCGGAGTGGTTTTTCCCCCGGGAACAATTCGATGGTATTGCCGTAACTCTTCGACATTTTCTCGCCATCGACGCCCGGCACTTTGGCCGATTCATCCAGCGTTTTGGCATTCGGCAGGACTAACACTTCACCGAAGATGCTGTTGAAGCGCTGGGCGATATCGCGCGTGACTTCAATGTGCTGAATCTGGTCCCCTCCTACCGGTACCAGTTCGCTGTCATACAGCAGGATGTCGGCCGCCATCAAGACGGGGTAGGTGAAGAGCCCCGCATCGGCCGGGATGCCCTTCGCCTTCTTGTCCTTGTACGAGACACATTTTTCCAGCAGGCTCATCTGCGTTACCGTCATCAGCAACCACTGCAGTTCCGAGACTTCCGGCACATCTGACTGGCGAAATAATGCGGCCTGATCAGGATTCAGCCCCAGTGCCAACAGATCCAGTGCGGCATCCTGGATGTTCTTTCTGAGGACGTCCGGTTCGCGAACAGTGGTCAGCGCATGCAGATCGGCAATGAAGTAAAACGCTTGCTCATGATTCTGCAGGTCGATGTACTGCCGAATGGCTCCGAAGTAGTTGCCCCAGTGAAAACGACCGGTAGGCTGAATGCCGGATAAAACTCGCATGAATGATTCTCGAAGCGCAGGCGGAAATGGTGTTGAGGGTAATTCAGCCCGGCAGAGGCGATTTACAAAGCTGCCGAGTCCCTTCACATTGTCGCCATAGCGGGCCATGTCGCAAGCGTGCTGGCACTGACAGGGCAGGAGACCGGAAAAGTGGTGGGACCATAGATACTGCCCAGATGTATTTCGCACA
>CAZQUW010000281.1:6968-8147 GCA_964596215.1 uncultured Planctomicrobium sp.
GTGGCCACCGTCGGCCTGATCGTAGTGCATCCAAGGAGTTGTCATGCGGAATTTTCACGTTGATCGACAGCAATCGCGACGAACATTTCTTGCAGCGTGTGCGTTAGGCGTCGCGGCCAGCTATACGACGCGCATCGTCGCCGCCGCAGAGCCCAGCGCTGACTTGGCAAAGGTCCGTGAAAAGGCCATTAACTATCTGCGGTCCAGCCAGGCGGAAGATGGCAGCTGGACGAGCCCCATGGCTCCCGGTTTGACGGGTCTGGTACTCACCGGGGCTTTGGAAAATGGCGTCAAAGTGGACGACCCGCTGGTGCAAAAGGCACTGCAGCACCTGTTGAAGCACGTCCAGCCGGACGGTGGCATCTACTTTGTGAAGAGCAACTATCGAAACTATGAAACGTGCATCATCATTCTTGCATTGCAGACCGCCAATGCGGACGGCAAGTTCACGGAGGTGATCGCGAAGGCCGACAAATTCATCCGCCAGCAGCAATGGGACGAGGAAGAAAACAAGGAAAAAACCGATCCGATCTACGGCGGCGCCGGCTACGGAGGCACTTCGCGGCCCGATATGTCGAACACCCACTATCTCGTCGAAGCGTTGCGGGCAGCCGGAGCGAAGCCGGATGACCCGGCACTGCAGAAGGCGCTGGTTTTTATCTCGCGTTCACAAAACCTGGAATCCGAGAAGAATGACACGCCGTTCGGCGCCAAGATCAATGACGGCGGCTTTTACTACACGCCTGCCGGAGGAGGGTCCTCGGCTGCCGGCAAAGAGGCCAATGGCGGCCTGCGATCGTACGGCAGCATGACCTACGCCGGCTTGAAAAGTCTGCTGTATGCGGGAGTCGATAAGCATGACCCGCGTGTTAAAGCCGCCTATACCTGGATTCAGAAGCATTATACGGTGGAGGAAAATCCGGGCCTGGAACAGCAGGGACTGTATTACTACCTGCACACTTTCGCCAAGGCATTAGACGCGATGGAGGTGGCCGAAGTCGAAGACAAATCGGGCACGAAACACAACTGGCGCGGCGATCTGGTTGCATTTCTCACCAAAGCTCAGCGAGAAAACGGCAGTTGGGTCAATGACGAACGCAAATGGAATGAAGGTGATCCCAATCTGTCGACCGCATTCGCGCTGTTAGCATTGAGCCACTGCGACACGAAACCCGCCAG
>CAZQUW010000282.1:0-8040 GCA_964596215.1 uncultured Planctomicrobium sp.
GATGTGAATGGCAGCTGGCAGGTAGCTAGCAGGTAGGTCAGGCTGTGCCTGACGCTGTTGGCAACACAACGCGTTTCATGACAGGGCCATCGTCAGGCACAGCCTGACCTACGCGACTCAACGTGAAAATCACTGTTAGACATTGAACTCTAGCTTCCAGTAACCATTTTCCCATGCCACGTTTTCATTACACCGCAATTCATCCCAATGGCGAGACGCTGGTCGGCGAGGTCGATGGTGCCGACCCGGCCGAGGCCCGCGCGGCGCTGCTGGCCGCCGGACTGCAAGTCACCGCGCTGCAGCTGATGGCTGAACCGACGGGGAATCTCTCCTTTGCGGAAGCGGCGGCCATCACCCAGCAGATCGCGAACGCGACGCAGAGCCAGCTGCCATTGGTGGGATCGTTGCGCGCCTATGCGGAAGAGGTTTGCTCATCCGGGCTGCGGGACCGGCTGATTCAAGTCTGTGATTCTTTAGAGGCCGGCGAATCATTGGAACAGGTGTTGTCGAATCCCGCCTTGCGACTGCCGCCGGCGGTGTCCGCGATCCTCGGCAGCGGGCTGCCGCAAGGGGCGATCAATCATCTCCTCAGCCAGACGATGCGGACCGCCACGACGAACTTCGAGTTACGGTCACGCGCCTTTCTTCTGATGAGTTACACCGGGCTGATGATGCTGACGATCTGCGGACTGTGGTTGTTTTTACTGGTCGCCGTGACGCCGCAGTTTGCCAAGATCTTTGCAGACTTCGGCACGGAGTTGCCCTCCATCGTAGAGCAGCTGATTGCCGTTTCGAACTTGGCCCGCGGGTGGAATGCGGTGTTCACGCTGCTGGCCCTCGTGGTGGTGGGGGTGGTGCTGGCCGCAGTACTGATCAGCATGTCGGCCGCAGAACGGCGCCGCATCTGGTGTGGTGTCCCGATTGTGGGCTCGATGTATCGGCTGACCGCCCTGAGTGAATTCGCCAACTTGCTGGCGTTGATGCTGGAAAGCAAAGTGCCGTTGCCGCAGGCCGTGGTCTGGTCGGCTGCGGGGGCGAATGATGCGGATCTGCGGGTGTGTTGCGACGCCATCGCCGACCGCCTGCGACTGGGCGATGATCCTGCTGATTTCAATCAGTCGGCCAGCGCGTTGCCCGCCTATCTGCAACAGATGTTGCGCTGGTCTGCACAGGGGGCCGACGGCGCGGAACCCCTGCGGGCCACCGCCAGATTGCTGCAGCTCCGCGCCAAGTCGATATCACTGATCGCGTTGCCTCTGCTGGAGCCTGTCATGTTGATCGCGACGGTGATCAGCATCGTCGTGTATGTCGTCGTCATGTTCTTACCGCTGATCAAATTATTGAATGACTTGAGCTGACGTTGTAGTGCGCGTGGGTTCTGGGCAGATGTGCCATCGGATTCTGACGATTCGCGAAGTGGTCCTCGAGCGATAAAACACTATGTTCCTGATTATTCCGCTCCTGCTGATTTCGGGCCTGCTGTCTGTGATCGCGTTATGCGTCTGGGGCGCGATCTATGGCGTGGGGCTGATTGTGCTCGCACGGACGATCTGTAATGTGCGACAGGAGACCAGCCGCAATTCACTGCGGAGCTTCATTTATTACCTGGGGTTGGATCATCTGCTCGCGGCCGGGGCGTCGCTGATATCGATCGTACTGATGTCGTCGAATCCCGGCTGGCTGGCGGGGCCCGTGATGCGAGACCAGTCAGGGGGCGTCGTCATCGGCACGATCCTGGCGTTCTTTATGGTGCTCTACGTGTTTGTGGGTGTCCTGCTGCTGGTGATCGGTCCCGATTTGCGGGCCAGTGCCCCGCTGTCGAACCAGCTGCGCTGGAATGGCTGGACGGTGGCCATGATCGTCATCGGCATCCTGCTCAATCTGGTCTGCTTCGCATTCTTTTTAGTGATGGCCGCGCCCATGCTGTGGCTGTTGTCCAGGATGGATCGGGCCAGCCGTCAAAGCAGCCTGATCTGGACCCTGGCCATTGCGATCAAACGCGGTCTGCCATTAGGGCCGGAAGTCGATGCCCTGTCCACGGGGTTGTGGGGCCGGCATCGCCTGCGTCTGCAGTTGCTGGCCGAGAATCTGAATGCCGGTTTGTCGCTGTCGGCGGCCCTGGAACGGCAGCCGGGACTGGTACCATTTTCAGGCGTCATGCTGATCCGGGTCGGCGAAGAAACGGGTTGCCTCGCGCAAGCGGCCGAGACCCTGGCGGTCGGGTATGCGCGTCAGCACGACCGTCGATCCGAGCTGATCAGTGCCGCCAATTCGATGCTGATGTTAATGGTTCCGCTGATCGTTATCCCGCAGATCGTGGGATTTGTCTGTTACTACATCATCCCCAAGTTCAAAAAGATATTCGCCGATTTTGGCACCGAGCTGCCGGAAGTCACCGTCAATCTCATTTTTGTCTCGGACATGGCGGTGAAGTATTTTTACCTGTTCATCCCCCTCAGTCTGGGCGGAGTGGTGGCGGTAGCGATATATCTGGCCGTCGGTGATACCGAACGCGATTGGCCGCTCCTCAAGTTCTTCGCCCCGCGGATTAACGGCCCCCCCATTCTGCGGACGCTGGCCTTACTGATCCGGGAACGCCGGCCACTCGGTCCCGGGATTCAGGCCATGGTATGGTCACATCCCAGCCAGGTCGCCAAGCGCCGGCTGGAAGTCATCTATCAGGATATGCAGCAGGGCAAACCGTTCGCCGATTCACTTTCCGAGCAGCGGATGATTCGCCGCGGTGACGCGTCGCTGTTGAAGTCGGCAGAACGTGTTCGAAATATCCCCTGGGTGCTCGACCAGATCGCCGAGCTCATGGAAGATCAGTTCTGGTATCGGCTGCGGGTACTGATGGAAGTGGGATACCCCGTGGGCATCGTCCTGATCGGAATCGTGATTCTGTTTATCTCACTGGCCTTTTTTATGCCCCTGGTAAAGCTGCTCAATGACTTGAGCTGAGCTGTTTAAAACAACGCGCTGAGTTCGTTCCGTAGTAGAGTCTTCAGTGACAAGACAGGGTGCCACGAGGCGCATAAGGTTCAAGCATGAGACGTACTGATCAACCCTCGAAAATGACCTGGAACAGGTCGGCCCCCGGTGGTGGGCGGCGCCGGGGTGGATTGTTGATGGAGGCCCTGATCGCCAGCATTGCCATTGGCACGGCGGCCGTGTTGACGGTGACGATTCTGGTTACGGTGGGCAGCAATCGTCGGACTGCGGAACGGACGCTGCTCGCTACGCAGGAACTCAGCAATCAGCTGGAACGACTGGCCGCCAGGCCATGGGGAGAGCTGACGCCGGAAGTGGCCCAGCAAGCGAAGTTGTCCGCGTCGGCTGCGGCGAGTCTGCCGGAAGGAGAATTACGAATCATGCTGCAAACCATCGAGCAGCCACGGCCCGGCAAACGACTGTCGGGTGAAATACGCTGGCGGGATCGAGGCAACTCCTGGCGGCCTCCGTTGCGACTGACAGCCTGGGTCTTCGCACCGCGGGAGGTGCCATAATGCACAATTCACAACGACTTCAGGTTAATCACGCGGGCGCTGCGCAGGCACGCCGGTCGTCCACCCACAGGCGGTGCGGGTGGACGCTGATTGAGTTACTGGCCACGATGGCGTTATTGACGGCCATGACCGGCATCTCGGCCAAGATCTTGACGACCCTGCTGCGGTCAGAGCGGAACGGTACCGAACACGTGGCGCGACTGGTCACGGTGTCGCGATTGGCGCGCCAGTTCCGCGCCGACGTCCATGCGGCGATCGATCTCCAGGTGTCTGCCGACAATCCCCAGCAGCCCCTCGTGCGGATCACCGGTAAAGATCAACGGAAGATTCAGTACGAAATCCAGCCCCGGGGAATCCTGCGGACCGAGCAACGGCCGGCACAACCTGTGGCCTCGCACGATCCGCTGCGACTCCCGGGAACGCGGTTTCGCATCGTCGAATCGGCCACTCCGCCCCGCCTGTTGACCCTGGTCGTGGAGACCCCTGACACCTTTGCCCTGGATCCCAGACAACCCGCGGACAACGCGCGCGAAGTCCGTATCGATGCGATCGTCGGCCGCGACTATCGCGATGATTGATATGAAAGTTCAAGAACGTCACCCGGCTCGTCGAGTCGGGAGTATTTCCTCTGCAGAACGCCCAGCTCAGCGAGTCGGGCCCTGGTTTACGAGCCGTACAAGATCATGTACCGAATCCCTCGCAGCAAATGCCCGCCGCCGAAACGACCCCGAGGTGCGGTTTCCGTGTGGGCCATCGTGTGTCTCGTGTTGGTCACCGCCTTGTCGGCGTCGCTGGCTAAGCTGGCAATTGCCGGGTCGCGACGGATGGTTCAGGAGCGACGGCGGGTCCAGGCCGACTGGCTGGCAGAAGCGGGCTGGTCGCTGGCCCGCGCGCAGTTGAACCAGAACCCGGCATATACCGGCGAAACCTGGGAGATTCCTGCCGTCGAACTCGGAGGAGCAGACGCTGGACGGGTCAGGATCGAAGTCTCGGCCCCGGCCGCCGATGCCGCAGAGGGGCAGCACACACTACACGTCGTCGCCGAGTACCCCGCCGCTTCCGATCACAAGGTGCGGGTCACGCGCGATGGAACCTGGAAGGGAACCACCAGACCGGAATGATTTCCTCGGCCGGTCGAGCAGCGTACGTCACAAGAATTCAACTCGCCGAATGACCGGCGAGACTTCAATCACGAATGGAAACGACAACATGAATCTAATGTTCAACAACCGGGCCCGGCAGCCTCGCCGCCCAACGCGCGGGTTTACACTCATTGAGTTGCTGGTGGTGATCGCGATCATCGCCGTCTTGATTGCACTGCTGCTGCCGGCCGTGCAGCAGGCTCGCGAAGCCGCGCGCCGGACCCAATGCAAAAATAACATGATGCAGATCGGCCTGGCGCTGCAGAACTACGAGATGTCGCACGAACGCCTGCCCCCGGGTTGTGTGAACACGACCGGGCCAATCAAGAACGAACCGGCTGGTTATCATATGGGCTGGATCGTTCAGATCCTGCCCTATCTCGATCAGCGGAATGTCTACCAGAAGATCGACTTCAATGTCAGCGTTTACGATCCGAAGAACACGGGGGCCGCCGCGCCCGCGGGAGTGGGCGGAGAGGCTGCGGGCGACGTGCCTGGCGGGATGCCGATGGCAGGCCCGGGCGACAACTTTGATACTGATAATCCGGGCCCGACGATGGTCAAGCTGTCGGTCTTAAGCTGTCCTTCGAGTGTCGGGCCGTATGGCCCCAGCAGCTATGCGGGGTGCCACCATGATGCGGAAGCGCCGATCGACGCGGATAACAACGGCGTATTGTTTCTGAACAGCAGTATTCGCTTTGAGGAGATTCCGGATGGCGTGTCGAATACCTTGTTCGTTGGCGAGAAACTGACCACTGGTGAGAGTCTCAGTTGGGCTTCGGGCACACGGGTCTCGTTGCGGAATGGCGGGACTGCCATCAACTTTGACAGCAATTCAGGGCGATTCGGCATGGCTGCAAACCCAGAAGTGGAACCTCCAGCAGGGGCGGATGGTGCGGCTGCCGCGCTGTTGAAAGTTGGAGGTTTCAGTAGTTCGCACGTCGGCGGGTGCCACTTCGCCATCGGAGACGGAGCAGTACGATTTATCAGCCAAAACATCAACCAGAACGTTTACAAGGACCTCTTTAATCGGGCTGACGGGAATCTGCCCCGCGAGTTTTAATGCACTGTCAAAGCTAAGAAGTGGGGTGCCAGTGGCACCCAAATTGATGATTTCGCATGGCGAACTCACGAGCCGCGCGTTACGCGGTCAGCGGATGTGACGCCGCTGTCGCAGAGATCGAACCGGGGCTCAACACGTCTGTTCTCGGACCGGTCATGACGGGCGGAAGTTGCCATCGAACAAATCGCCGAGAGCCTGGATGGCGGCGGCGGCGTCGGGACCGCGTGCGGTCAGCAACAGGGGAGTGCCGTGTTCGGCCATCAGGGTCATCAGATCGAGCATGCTTTTGGCGTCGACGGCGCGATCCCCCTTATGAATGGAGATATCGCACGCAAACTGTTCAGCCAGCAACGTCACGGCCCGCATGGGAGTCAGGTGTAACCCTTCTTCCAGGCCTACGACGACTTCTCGGCTGACGGTACTCGGGTCCATAATGGCGGTGGCCATGGTGAACGGCAATCGGATTCCTGGAGACGACGCATACTGAATGGCGCAGGGAGTGGAGTGGCGCGATACTCCCCTGCCTGCTGTTCGGGACTCTTAGACCCTGCTGAGAGGGTTTTCAGAGCACCGCGATCTGGCGATTTTCGTGAACGGTACGGCATGCACGGTACTGACCGGAAGGCGGGCGATTAAAATTGCCGGCTTCCGGTCATCGAACACGCGTTAGCTCAGCTGGTTATTGTCGGCTTCTTCGAGTAACTCGATGACGCCGGCAGCATCCTTGCATTGACGCAGGAAGTTGCAGAAGTGGTCATTTCGCAAGTGCCGCGAAATGTTTTCCAGGGCGCGCAGGTGATCGCCGGGGCGGTCCGGGGGCGATACGAGCAGGAACAGGATGTAGACGTCTTCACCGTCCAGGCTGGCGAAATCGACTCCGTTCGGAGCAATCGCCACGGTGGCGATCAGGCGATCGACTGAAGCGTGCTTGGTGTGCGGCACGGCAACGCCGCGGCCGATGCCTGTTGAGCCCAGTTCTTCGCGCTTCAGAATGGCAGCGACGATACCGTCTGCATCACCCGACTTAATGTTCCCGGTCTGAACCAGGCTATCGACCATCCCACGGATGGCGGCTTCTTTGTTGCTGACTTGCAAACTCGGGATCACGGCTCCCGGCACGACGAAGTCGGTTAACTTCATTGACGGCTCCTTTAACGCTCCGGATGGTTCCTCAGCGACCACGCCAAGGCCGGAATACTGATCTGGTCTCTTCCAGTGATTCGATAGCTCAATTGTCGCGAGTGCCGCAGTCCAGTGGAAGGGGCATTGCGCGCCACGCCCCATCTCGTTCTGCTGCAGCGAGGGTGCTCTGCAATAACAGGGGCACCCCAGGTTGACTTACTTATGATGCCGATCACTGCGGCTGATCGCCGCAGTTCGCCGTCGGGGGATTACTCTGCCGGGGCCGCACCACGAATGGTGACGTCGCCGCGGTGATCCTGAACCTTTTCCTTATACTTCCGGATCTGCTGCTCCATTTTGTGCAGCACGCTATCGAAAGTGGCCGTCACAGTGTCCCCTTCGTCATGCGCCACAAAGTCATGCTTGTGTTCGGCATCAACGAGGATTTCAACGCGGCACCGCGATTTATCAAATGAGACGGTCACATTAATCGCCGTGACGCGTTCAAAGAAATTCAGCAACTTTTCAGACTTGCTACGGAGATGTTCCTGAACTTCAGGGGAAATCGTCCCGTGCTTGCACGTGACTGCGACTTGCATGTCAACCTTTCCTGTCACCAGCGAGGGCGTCTGGCGAGTCTCTAAGACCCCCTGACAAAACCGGTTGCGGGAAGTTCAAAACCGCGGTACTTCCAGCAGTTCTGAACTGACGCAGTGGTTTTGTCAGCGTTTATAAGTAATCGACTGGCAGTTTTCATCCGCACGCGGATTGATCCTGCGATTCTACGGCACTATTCAGTGTCCAGCATATCTCAGAATCGCTTCGCAGCGCTTCGCAAGGAGCCTCAAAAGCAAATAAACTCCAATGCCTCTCATTCCCTGCGTCTGTGAGGCTGGAGTTCTGGGCAGCTGAGGAACCGTCCGCGGTGACCGGGCAAATCTCCCCGGGACACGAGCGTTTCGACAGACTGTATGAGTTTGACGCGGGCTCGGTTCAGACCATAACGGCCGTCGGTCGAGCGTCACGACGCAGACAATTCTAGCTCGCGCGGCAGGCAGACGCCAGTCTGATAACAATCCGCCCGCAACCCGCACACCGATCGGACTTGGCCGATGTTTCGTGGTGTCTAAGCCCCACCTTCAAGTTCCCGGACGGTCGGTCCTTGCCGTCCCTGGCGTCTCCACTGGCGTTGAGTGGCTTTGCGGGA
>CAZQUW010000283.1:0-4362 GCA_964596215.1 uncultured Planctomicrobium sp.
GCATGCGGGAGGTAACACTCTTAAGGGAGCGAATCGAGCAAAGAGTGCGCGAGAACTCGGCGCATGAATTTGGCCCAAGGAGGACGGTAAGGGACCAAAGAAGTCAAAGAAGTCGCGAGCTTTGTTTGTCACTCGGAGGCGAGGAAGCATCTCACGCAAAAGTGCCATGGCGCAAAGAGGTGACTCGAGTCACTGGAACCGCCCCCTTTGCGCCTTGGCGCCTTTGCGTGAGAATACTCTTCAACAGCGTGTGGGAGGTAAAAGTCCTAAGGGAGCAAAGAGTGCGCGAGAACTCGGCACATGATTTGGCCCGAGAAGAAAGCGAAGGGACCAAAGAAGTCAAAGAAGTCGCGAGTTTTGTTTGTCACTCGGAGGCGAGGAAAATCTCACGCAACTTCGCCAAGGCGCAAAGAGGTGAACCCGGGCCGCTGGACCGTACCGTCATCACGTCATTTCGCACGCCGGATCAGCGTTTGCCGTGACGGCAAACGGACCGCGGAGGTGACTAAGCCGTAGCCGCAAAGTCGTAGCCTGACTCTCCAGAGTCGGGCGGATGAGGCATCCAAGCAGCGCCCGACTCTGGAGAGTCAGGCTACGAAGCGAGGCCACGCGAGCGTTTCAACGATCAATGGGCGGTAGTTTCCAGATGCGGATTCCGACGGTGATAGATGCCGAACGCCACGAAGACAATCGTAAAGAAGACATACCCGACCGCGATGCCGGTGGCATGAAACGCGAGAAATCCCTTGGCCGTGGGAGCGAAGATGAACTGATAGTCGACAATGTTGCCAGACAACTGATAAGCGTGAGTCAATCCGATTCCCGCACAACAGGCACCGACCGCCGACCAGGTCGCTGCGGAGAAGAATTTGCGATCAATCAACAAGGCACTGATCGCGGCCAGAATCATGCACGTAAAAATATAGCCGCGTTCCATGATCAACATGCCATGGATCAGAAAACCATTGACATCCTGCCCTGGATTCGCGGTCAGCAGATCCTGGGCCGACTTGCCCCCCGCGACAAACAGCGAACCAATCATGACAGTCGCTCCCCACGCGGCAATCGCGGGGAACAGACCAATCGCCACGGCGGGAGCATGCTCGGAGGGAGTCGCCTGGAAAGCCTGAGCCGTAATGATAATGCCAATCCACAACACGATCGCGATACCTGCCTGCATCGGCACGACGCTGTTGATCAAGGCCACCGTGCCCGTCAGACAGATCGCAGTGACGGCCATGCCATTCAACGTCGAGTACCCGGCCCGGGCCCCCAGTCCCTTCCAGCCGGGATGGCCAATATAAATCGTGGTCGGAAAACAACTGCCGAACAGGGCGGCGGAAATTGTTCCGACGCCATTGATCGCCAGCGAAGTCGCCGTGTCATAGCGGTCGCCAGCAGCCTCGGCGGATTCGATGTTCTGCAAGCTGCCAATCACATTAAACAGCCCCATCGGCACAATCACAGAAAGGAACCCAATCCACTCATCGGGCTTCTGCAACATCTCCCACAGCAGCCCTCCCACAAACTGCGGCAGGTACCAGCCACGTAGTTCCAGGGCCTTCGTGACGGCCGCGGGACTCATGGCAGGTCCGCCCCAACTGGCGGGCAGCACGGACGGCAACACCCAGGCACACGCGGTGCCCAGCACAACGGCAATCAACCCGCCGGGCAAACCGAGCGGAAAGGGGACCTTGGAGAAATACGTGATGAGGATGATGGCCAGCGGTAACATGGCAACCAGCGGGCGGTCGAAGATTTCCAGAGCGAACTTCATCGCGATGAAACCGACGGCAATCCCCGCCAGGGTCGAAAGCAAGGCTGCCCGGGGTGTCCTGCGCCGAATCTGCTCCGCAATAAAAGATCCGCAAAACTCGATGATCCCGCTTCCCAGGCAGGCGAGCAGCCCCATCCGCCACGCGGCATCGGCACTGTGCGTTTTCTGATAGACGGGAGCCATCACGAAGAATACGTAAACCAACAATGAGGGGGTATTAATTCCATAAGGCAACGCCGTCACATCGGTGCGGCCTTCACGTTTTGCCAGGCGGTGAGCCTGCCAGGCGTAGGCCAGATTTCCCGCCAGGATGCTGACCGCCGCACCAGGCAGAATCATCTGATACAGCAACCGGGAACCTTCGGCTCCCGTCATCCCGCAGGTCTGTTCGCACAGTGCGACGATCAACAGCAGTTGGACCAGATTGTCGATGAACAACCCAAAAAAACCGTCCAAGTCGCGTTTGACGAACATCGGCAATCGATTCGACATCTTAATCCGAATTTCGTTGGAGAATGGGGGACTCGCAGGGATTCGAGCGTATGCCGCGAGGTCACCGGCTGACACGCTACCGCCGCGTGGCATTCCGGTCAAGCAAGCACAGACAGCAAGCACATGCAGCGGCGATGCGGATCCCCCATGGCAAATTTTTCACGCCAGACTTTCACCAGGGAAAGCTGCAGTGCCAGGACTTGGTCTCGCTGGTCACATTTTGAATGCCGCGCTGTATGATGTTTCGACTGTTCAGGAAGCAGAATTCGGAAGATTTTCTGCCTGCGTTCACTGGGGCACCCGGAAGTCGGACGACTTCTGCGACACAGATTTACTTCAATAGGGCTACTTATGTCATCGATCGATCTGACTCGCCGCCTGGCTGATGAATTGCACCGCCTGCCGCTGATTGACCCGCACTCGCACATTAACCCGCACGCCGCGGCCTCGACCACGCTGGCCGATCTGCTGGGCTACCACTACTACACCGAACTGGCTCACTCCGCCGGGCTGCCGAAATCACAGATCGAAGAACCAGGCCTGGCCCCTAAAGAAAAGGTCCACCGCCTGGTCGGCAAACTGAGTGCCCTCGAGAACACAATTCAATACAGCTGGCTGATTGAAATGTGCCAGGTCTTCTTCGGCTTCCAGGACGACCGGCTGACGCTCAACAACTGGGAAGCGTTGTACGACACGGCGGCCCAGAAAATGGCTCAGCCCGATTGGGAAGAGCAAGTCCTGAAAATCAGCCGGCTGGAAAAAGTCTTCCTGACCAACGACTTTGATGACCCGCTGACCGGGTTCGATACGCAGCGTTATATCCCCTGCCTGCGAACGGACGACCTGGTCTTCCATCTCGCCAGGCCGGAAACGCAACAGCGGCTTGCCAAGGCCACTGGTGTCGCTGTTTCCAACGCTCAAACCCTGGTTGACGCGCTGGGCAAGCTGTTCCAGCACTTCACAGCCAACGGCTGCCGAGCCTGCGCCATCTCACTGCCCCCCTCATTTGAACCGGCACCAGTCTCCACGACTGAAGTGGAAGCTCCCTTGCGGGCGGCCCTCAGCGGCCAGCCCCTGTCCAGCAGTGAGGCGACGACGCTCAGCAATTTCGTCTTCTGGAACCTCGCGCAATATTGTGTCGAATACAAACTCCCCTTCGACCTGATGATCGGGGTCAATCGACGCGTTTATGCGGATGGTGTCTACCAGGGGCAGGATCTGTTCGATCAGCGTTGCTCGTTGATTCAATATCAGAAGTTGTTGAACGCCTTCCCGCAGGTGACGTTCCCCATTTCGGTGCTGGCCAACAGCAGCAACCACGAACTGGTGAGTTATGCCTGGATCTTCCCCAATGTCATCACGAACGGACATTGGTGGTATTCGAACATCCCGGCATACATCGAAAATGATTGTCGCAGCCGGTTGCAGGCGGTCCCGCAGACGAAGCAGATCGGCTACTACAGCGACATGTATAAACTCGAATTCGGCCTGCCGAAATTCACCATGTACCGCCGAGTCCTGGCGAAGGTTCTCGCGGACGATTTCGTCATCACCCGCGGCTGGAGCGAGGAACGTGCCCTCGAACTGGGCCGGCTTACGCTACGCGGAAACGTCGAAACCATCTTCGGGATGTAAGGAGTCGGAATTTCGTTAGTAGGTTCTCACGCCCGGGCGCAGTGAACGCCCTGGGCGTGAGAACTCCTTAAACCTTCAACTTATGAGGAGAATGAAAGCTCTAAACTTCTCAGTCCGCTGAGCTATTGCCGCACGGCCTGGCGCCAGTCATCCTGCCTCAAGTCATTGTTGCGGTACAACTCGATCAACCGTTCGAGCATTTCGATCTCGCACCGGAACTGCTCGCCACGTTCCGTGTCTGCCATGCGTCGGGGCCGCTCCCATTCGCGGACCACCGAGACACTCGGCACGATATCCACGCCGTCCCGGATGGCGGCTTCGACTGATTCAAAATGGTGATGCTTCGCCAGGACGGTCCGGTTCGCTTCCAACACCAGTGAGTAGCCATGGTCGCCATAGGCCTCCGAAAATGCTCCATCGATCGTGATCGCTTTTCCGCTGCGTTTCAGCGGCGATTC
>CAZQUW010000283.1:4462-8035 GCA_964596215.1 uncultured Planctomicrobium sp.
ACATTCTCAATCTCGACAAACAGGGCCTTGCCACTCATCTGCTGGCCGTCGACAGGCATCGGCAGGAATTCACCCTGGCTGTCACACGGCACGCAACCATGAAAAATCAAATGATCGTCGCGACGCAAATACATCGATCCATTGCTGACGATGTACTTCAAGTGCTCGGACAATTTCTGACTGCTGATAAACGAGTGCCGCAGGTGGTTCATGCAGTCTCGTTCTTCGTGCGACAGTTCGTAAGGATGTTGCGGATCAAGCGTCGGCAGGTGCGTGTCACGCAGCGGATAAGTCACCCCATCAACCGCGACCGTTCCCTGGAGTGTGTTGATGCGGTGCAGCAGACGTCGGTGATCCATCTCCCAATCGGGATTACGGGCGATCATCTGGCCTTCCAGTTTGAACTGCATGATGGCCGCCGCCTTCTGCATGCGGGCCACAATGACATCCGCCCGCATGCCGCTGGACTTGGGCATAAAATGGACCGCCGGATCATCGGCATAGACCGTGCGTGCCAGATGCTCCAGAGGGGTCAATGGGATGCTGTAGCCCTCGTCCAACTGCCCCAGCCGCCGATACCGCAACGAGACTCGCAGCACGTGGCAGATCAAGGCTTCGTGCCCCAGGCCAGCCCCCAGCCAGGCCATGTCATGATTGCCCCAGATGAACGATACAGTCGGTTGCTCACGGAGGTAGTCGACCACCCGATCCCCACGCGGTCCGCGATCCCAGCAGTCCCCTCCGATGATCAATTCGTAAATCGCCAGGTTGCGGATCAGCCGGCCGGTGATGTGAATCAGATGGAGTGCGCGACCGCGGCGGAGCATCTCATCCACGATCGCCTCCACAAACTCGCGACCGCGTTCCGTCGTCGGCTCATGCAACATCTCGGCAAACAAATCCGCGTATTCTCGCGGAAAGACCTGCATGGCCCGCTTCAGGCTATAGCGCGAGGCCAGCACGCGTACCAGATCAAACTGATGCCGCAACGTCCGCCGCGCGAAGCACCGCAGTTCTTCCTGGTCCGTGAGACTCTCCTGCAACCGCTGGGTGACTTCAGCGGGATAGAAGATCAACGTCAGAAACTCCTGGAACTCGCGCGGTTCCAGCTTGTCTTTAAACAGGAACTCCACCAGCGGCCGCAACGTCCCCGACGCATTGTTGATCACATGACGCAGCTTCTTGTGCTCGCCATGAATATCGCTGATGACATGCACCGTCCCCTTGGGCAACGTCAGGACCGCAGACAGCCGGGCGATCTCGGCAAAGGCCGAATCAATATTGGGAAACTGGCGAGCCAGCGCCCGCAACAGCGTCAGTTCGTACCGGCTGGGCTTGGGTTGGCGCGCACCGCCGGGGCGAATGGGTTCATCACGAAAAGAATTTGCCACTGGAAGACCCGCATACATGGGATGAAAGCGCAAGCCCGGAAGGGGGCGGTCAGTTCCGCGTCAGTCTATCGCGTACTGCACTATTGTGAAATCACAGACGGGGCAATTCGAGGGAGCCGCGGGCGCATGCCAGAGTCCAGTTCACCCAACCTGACCGGTAACCGAAATCTACCGCTTCGCGGGGCTTCCCTTAGAAGCAGACTCATACAGCCGGGCCAATTCGATGAGCAGCGGTTCCACCTTCCTCAGGTAGTCCGCCTCTGGCATCTGCCCCTTTACGGTTCTCAATTGCGCCAGTTGAAGTTCCAACTCGTCACGGCGGACCTTAAGTTCGGGCGTCAACGCCTCATCTGCGGTGTTAGGAATCAGATGCCACTGGTTTGCTCGTTGACCGTCGACGGCCGCCCCCGACTTCGCCGCTTTGATAGCCCGCACGCCCTGAAACCAATCTGCGGACGTGCCCAGGCGATCGCCATTGTCATCCAGCAGCGCGTGTTCGGTCATCAGCCGCCCCTCGCCTTCGTAGAACTCCCTCACGCGCGAGCAGGCTCGCAGATAAGCTTCCAGCAACGAGACCTGCTCATCCTTATCCAGATCGGCCTGTGGATCACCAATCGCCGCGGACAGGTAATCCCCAAACCGGGCAAAGTTGTATTCGTGACCACTCTTGGTCGCGGTCAGTACGATGCGTTGAGGACCAGACAACTCCTGGAGGAACGGACCACTGCAGCTGGCACAGTTAACGATGGCCACCGGCCTGTCGAGGGGCTTCAACCAGGCAGCGAGTTCCGGCAGCGACACATCCGGACCACGCAGGTTAAACCGCGCCACCTTGCCATCAAATGTGCCGTGTCCAATGAAGATCAGCCACACTGGCTGAGTGCTCGAACCGTTAAGTTCGCCCAGCCGCCGCTGCAGTTGGTCATGATCGGAATACTCGGTCGTGTCCGCCATGCCTACGGTTTCAAAGTGCGCTCCGCCACGCTTCGCCGCATCGCTCCACCGCTCCACCCATTCATGGAACTGTTTCCCGTACTCTTCAGTCCCCTCGGCCCCTACGACAACCACGACGTTCGCGTGCGATTCCCTCGGCGGCACCTGGCCGGGAAGCAGCAGACACATCAGGCAGAGTATTGGGTTCATAAGTGCTTATCGATGTGCAGTGATGACAGTCTCACAAACTGAGTTCGCATGAATGGTGGAGTTACAGCTCATGCGAACCCGACAACTACCGGGGACCTCTTCAAGGTAGCCCCTTCCAACGTCGCACGCCCCATTCCCCAATCAGGCAGCTCAGGGCGACTAGAAAGACCGATGACTGATGCCACAACGGATAGGTCCACGTTTCGATGATCGGGATTTTGCGATTCGGCAGACTGCGGACAAACTGATCCAATCGGCGGACATCAATGACCTCACCGCCACTCTGCCGGGCAATCTGCTCAAGCAACGGGCGATTCACAGACAGTGTCCGAAACTCTTCCGACTGGGGCTCCGCCGTCCAGCCAATTTCACGCTGCCCTACATCGCTACCATCGGGCGCCGTGACGGTCACCCTGGCCCGATAGGCCCCCGGCAGCCGCGGAGCGAACAGTGCCGTGTATTGCCCGGCAGCCTGATCACCACTTTCAGCGTTCAGCTCGATCTCCTGTTTGTCGGGGGTTTGAATCTTCAAGGAGACGGTGGAATTATCCAGGGCTTCAAAGTTCTGATCGCGAACTCGAACCAGGACCTGCACCGCAGGCGCTGCCCCAGCCATCGTGCGTCGGGTTTCCACGTCAACGCGCCCCGGCACATCCGCGACAAGCCAGCGCACTGTCTGCCGCCACGATTTCTCCAGATCACTTTCGGCACCTTCAGGTCGCCGCAAATTCCAGCGCCACAAGTCGCCGATCAACATGGCCGCCGCACGCCCGCGACCAAACTGTTGCGCCACCAGTGCCGGGTACTCGGTACCGTCGACCGACTTCACCTGTGCGAGGACCGCCGCGCCCGGCTTGACGGCCCGCACGTGATTCACGCTATGAAACAGCGGCATGCCGGCCAACCGCTGTTGCTCGTCGTGCTCGTTGGTGCGCAGCCTGATCCAGGATTGCAGCCAGCCTTCTCGGGTCAGCGACAACGCATAGCCCCCCTCGGTATGGGCCTCTGCGGTGCGATCCAGATAGACCGGCAGCATCTC
>CAZQUW010000284.1:0-8016 GCA_964596215.1 uncultured Planctomicrobium sp.
TGCAGGACTTCACCGGCGTGCCGGCGGTGGTCGATCTGGCCGCCCTCCGCAGCGCCATGGTCCGCATGGGTGGTGACCCCAAGAAGATCAATCCGCTCGTTCAATGCGATCTCGTCATCGATCACTCGGTGCAAGTCGATGAGTTTGCCTCGGGACTGTCGCTGACCCGCAACGTCGAACTCGAATTCGAACGGAATATGGAACGCTACCAGTTCCTGCGTTGGGGCCAGCAGGCCTTCAACAATTTCCGCGTCGTGCCCCCCGCCACGGGCATCGTGCACCAGGTCAATCTGGAATACCTCGCCAAGGTCGTGCTGACCAAGGATGGCGTGGCCTATCCCGACAGCCTGGTCGGTACCGACAGCCATACGACCATGATCAACGGCCTGGGCGTCGTCGGCTGGGGCGTGGGTGGTATCGAAGCCGAAGCGGTCATGCTGGGTCAGCCGATTTATATGCTGACTCCGGAAGTCGTGGGCTTTAAGCTGACCGGCAGCTTGCCTGAAGGGACCACCGCAACCGACCTCGTACTGACCGTCACTCAGATTCTCCGCAAGCATAAGGTCGTCGGGAAGTTCGTCGAATTCTACGGCCCGGGACTGGCCAGCATGAGCCTGGCAGACCGCGCGACGATCGCCAACATGGCTCCCGAGTATGGGGCCACGATGGGCTTCTTCCCGGTCGATGACGAAACCTTGAACTACCTGCGTCGCACCGGCCGCACCGCGGATGAAGTCGATCTGGTCGAGCGCTACTACAAAGAGCAGGGCTTGTTCCGGACTGCGGCCTCACCCGAGCCGGTCTTTACCAGCTACGCGGAACTCGATCTGGCAACCGTGGTTCCCTCGATGGCAGGCCCCAAGCGTCCCCAGGACCGCGTGCTGCTGAAGGACATGCAGACTCAATGGCACAAGGATCTGAAGGATGGCTTCGCCAAGCCGGCCGTCTCACCGGCCGTTGCGGTCAAGACCGGTGGCGAGATCACCGACGGTGCGGTCGTAATTGCGGCCATCACCAGCTGCACGAATACCAGCAATCCGTCCGTCATGCTGGCCGCCGGCCTGGTTGCCGAAAAGGCTGCGGCACGCGGGCTGACTCGCAAACCGTGGGTCAAGACGAGCATGGCCCCCGGTAGCCGGGTGGTGACCGAATACCTGGCGAAGTCAGGCTTGGACAAATCGCTGGATGCCCTGGGCTTCAATACCGTCGGCTACGGCTGTACGACCTGTATCGGAAACAGCGGGCCGTTGCCGCAGGCAGTGTCGGAAGCCGTCGCCAGTGGCGATCTGGTCGCCGCCGCGGTTCTCTCGGGCAATCGCAATTTCGAAGGCCGCATCAATCCCCAGGTGAAGGCCAACTACCTGGCCAGCCCGCCGCTGGTCGTCGCCTATGCGATTGCTGGCACTGTGGACATCGACCTGGCCCAGGATTCGCTCGGTAAGGATCAGGCGGGCAAGGATGTCTACCTGAAGGATCTCTGGCCGACGCAGAAGGAAATTTCAGACGCCATCAGCCGGTCGATGACCCCCGAGATGTTCGTCACGCAGTACGGTCATGCGACCGAAGGCCCCGAACAATGGCAGAAGATTTCGGGAGCGGAAGGGGACCTGTACCAGTGGGATGCGAAGAGCACCTACGTGCAGGAGCCGCCGTTCTTCGTCGACATGCCCACAACTCCGGCCCCCATCCAGCCGATTCACGGGGCGCGGGTGCTGGTGTCAGTCGGTGATTCAGTCACGACCGACCATATCAGCCCGGCGGGAGCCATCAAGGCCAACTCGCCCGCGGGTCTGTACCTGCAGGAGCAGGGCGTGCCGGTCGCGGATTTCAACAGCTACGGCAGCCGCCGGGGTAATGACCGGGTTATGACCCGCGGCACTTTCGCCAACATCCGTTTGAAGAATCTGCTGTGCCCGGGGACTGAGGGAGCGGTTACGAAGTATCTGCTGACCGGTGAGCAAACTTCGATTTACGAAGCCGCGATGAAGTACAAGTCCGCGGGGATTCCGCTGGTTGCTCTCGCCGGTGCAGAATATGGCACAGGATCATCGCGTGACTGGGCGGCCAAAGGCACCTATCTGCTGGGCATCCGAGCCGTGATTGCAACCTCATTCGAACGCATTCACCGGTCGAATCTGGTCGGAATGGGTGTGTTGCCGCTGGAATTTCTCCCCGGACAATCACGCGAATCGTTGGGTCTCGATGGGACGGAAACCTTCCGCGTGGAGATCGACGACAAGGTGCAGCCGTTGCAGGAGTTGACGGTCACGGCGACTCGCGAAGACGGTCAGCAAGTCGTCTTCCAGACCAAGTGCCGCATCGACACGCCGGTCGAAGTCGAGTACTACCGGCACGGCGGTATTTTGCACAAGGTGCTGCGAGATCTGGCCAAGAGCTGATCGAGCTGGAAACAGGCAGCGTGGGACGGGTCTCCAGGCCCGTCCGTGCCTGCAATAATTGATGTCGTACGCGTCAACGCCTCGCGAATTTCGCGAGGCGTTGATCTATTTAAAGCCGATCGTGACAGGTTCTGACGGGTCTGGAGACCCGTCCCACGTGCGCGGTCACTTCCACGCCGGCCAGGGTGACGGCACTGCCCAGACTGGTGGCTGTCCGTCGGTCTCGGCATGTGGTCCGTGGAGGGCGGGATGCGACGTGCCGGGCAGAACCTGGAGGTCGAAGATCTCCGTCACGCCCGACTTGAATTCCAGCGTCGCGACACAGGCGCGAGTGGTCAGATCGATGACCGCCAGGCCGCACTTCAGCGACTCCCGACGCGCGGCCAGCGGCACGCCGCCGAAGGTACTGGTCTCGCGGATTCTGGAAAGACCGACGAAGGCATAACCCCCATAAAAGGCGAGCCCCCGTGTGTAGCCGGGCAGGTCGCCGACGATGTCCTTTTGACCCGTTGCAGGATCAAGGCGGAGAAACTGACCGCGACCGGAATCGAGCAGCCACAGATTCCCCTGGTACCACCGCGGCGAATGGGGCATCGCCAGGCCCCGGGCCACAACGCGACCGGACGGCACTTCCAGTACGCAACCGCTATGGGCCTTGTCCGGACGCCAGCCCTCTTTGGTGTCGGTTTCCGACATGGCAGTGACGAATTTCGGTCGCCCAGCATCCCAGGCCATCCCATTCAAATGACACCGGTCTTCCGGCGCGAGAGCCGAGATAAACGGAGGCATCCAGCGCGGCACGAAGTTGTAATCGGGATGGACGGTACAGAGGCACGAGAAGAGGGTATTCACGACCCATAATTCGTCACCGGCCCAGGCCATCTCGTGCGTATCAATGGGCCCCGTAAACACCGAGGAGCGGCTCAAGTAGCAGCCGTCGAACTGTCCGGCAGGCTCAAGTTTCGGGACCAGATCCGGCATACTGCGAAGGGTCCAGATCTGCTGGCCTCCACTGATCGCCAGCCGGTCCGGGCCGACTCCGATCCCCATGCAGTGATCGAAATTGTGAAACGATAAGGCCAGCTGACCGCCGCGGGCACCCACGGCAATGAGTTTTCCCGCCTGATAAGTCGATACCAGCAACGAAATCCGCAGTTGCTCCAGAAGCGCAGGGAGGGACGGACTGTGCTGGAACTGCACTTCGCGAACGGCAGCGCCGGCACTGGTTGGAGATTGGTCATGGGGCATGATGTGCCAGCAGGACAAGTCTGTAGCCTGACTCACTGAGTCGGGAGTATTCAAAACGGAGAGATCCCGACTCGGGAGAGTCAGGCTACAAATCAGTTCCTAACGTCCCAATTTCGTCGCCAACTCTTCCGCCTGGTCGACCAGGCCGCGAAGTACTTCAAAACCCTTCTGCCAGAAGTGCTCGTCGGTAATGTCGGCCCCCACCCGTTGCAGCAATTCAGCCGGGGCCCACTTGCTGCCGGAACGCAACAGTTCGAGATACCGTGGCGTAAAGGCCCGGCCCTCTTCCTGGTACATGCGATACAGCGACAGCACCAGCAGTTCGCCGAACACATAGGCGTAACAATAGAACGGTGTGTGGATGAAGTGCGGAATGTACGACCAGCCCCACTTGTAGAGCTCCAGCATGTCGACGGCATCGCCGTACAACGCGTGGTTGGCATCCCACCAGAACTGGCAGATATCGGGGCTCGACAGCTTCTGTTCGCGCCGGGCCGCATGTGCGGTTTGCTCGAACCGCGTCAGGACGTTCTGGCGGAAGACGGTCGCGAAGGCGTCTTCAATCTTGCTGCAGAGCAATCCCAGTCGAACCTCCGAATCCTGCTCGATCCCCATCAAATGATCGAACGTCAGGAATTCGCCAAACACGCTGGCCGTTTCGGCCACTGGCAGCGGGTGATGGAAATTCAGGTAAGTCTGCTCACGCGACAGGTACTGATGAATGCCGTGTCCCAATTCATGGGCCATCGTATTCACGTCGCGCAGCTTGTCGGTCCAGTTGAGCATCACGTAAGGATGAATCGGCGGCACGATACTGGCGCTGAAGGCTCCGCCACGTTTTCCGGGGCGAACTTCGGCATCAATCCAGTTGTGCTCGAAGAATTTGCTGGCGATTCCCTGCATCGAGGGATCGAATTTGCCAAACGCCGTCAGCACCATGTCGCGGCCGTTTTCGTAGGTGCAACTGGGCATCTTCGTGGCAACCGGGGCATATTGATCGTACGTCGCCAGCTTATCGAGCCCCAGCAGGCGGGCCTTCAAACGGTAGTACCGATGGGCAATCTCATAGTTGGCCTCGGTTACGGTCTGCATCCGTTCGACGACCTGCGGCGAAATTTCATTCGCCAGATGCCGGCTTTCGATCGGGTTCGCGTAATGCCGAATCTGATCGTTCAGACCATGATCCTGGGTAATCGCGTTGTAGACGTTCGTCAGGACCAGTTCGTGACTCGACAACTCGTTGTAGAGGCATTCCTGGGCCGCTTTGCGTAGATTGCGGTCAGGCTGATAGGAAAGTGCCAGCAGGGCCGGCTGAGTCAACGTCTGCACTTCGCCGTTGTAATCGAGCCGATATTCCAGCGACGCGAGGAACTCATCAAATAGATTGACCCAGGCCCCGCGGGCGGTCAAGGACTTCTGATTGAGGAGTACTTCTTCCTTCTCGCCGAGCGTATGCGGCTTGTAGCGGCGGCTGGAAATGAGATAGTGCCGGTAGTTCTGCAGTTCGGGAGCATCCGCCAGGGCCAAGGCGTCAGCCTCGGGAACTTCCAGCCATTCCAGATCAAAGAAGGTCAGGCGGTTCTGGATCTCGACCGAAGCCTGATCGATCTTATCTTCCAGCTGGCGGCAACCGACATTCAGGTTCTCGACCGCTGTTCGCAGTCCGGCATAAGCTCCCAGTTGCGACAATTTCTGGTACAGATTCTCAAGATCGACCAAGGCCGTACGGATGAGCTCCGGTGAGGGTTTCCTGGCGAACAGACCGCGATAAGTCGTGGAAAATCGCTCACTGCCGGTCTGACAGGCCTGCAAATCAGCCTCGATCTGGGGATCGTCGAGCCCCTTGTAGATATCGTTCAAGTCCCAATAGACGCCTTGAGCGGAACTGGGGGTATTCATGCGGACCTTTCAAAGGTGAAGACAGAACCGGGTCGGGTCTCCGATTGTTCGAAATTGGCCGAGGAGACGCGGATTTGGAATCCGGAATATAGCGGATTCAAAACAAACGATGCTAGGTGGTTCGTGATCATCAGCAACAGCCTACAGTGGGACGGGTCTCCCGGCCCGTCCGTGTTCTGACCAGCCCGCGACATGTTTATGGAAGAATTCACCACGGAGACACGGAGAACACTGAGATTTCGGATGGCGTTCTTTGAGATTTGTTCAGGAACTCGTGAGGATTTTTTAGCCACGGATTCACACGAATGAAACACGGATTGGATCATCGTTTCCGAAACGTCTGCCCAGAGGTGAATTCGCTGGTCGCAGGATCAAGGGAATTGCCGAATTCGTTTGGGTTCTGCCTGGATACATCCGTGTTTCATCTGTGTGAATCCGTGGCTAAAAATGCTTCGTCTGCCAGCCTTGCGACGTGTTTGTGGAAGAATTCACCACGGAGACACGGAGAACACGGAGATTTGGTCAGGAATTGGTTGGAGGTGACATGCTGCAAACTTACGGGTGTCGCGATACCATCCGATCAAGGATTTGGATTGAGCACCGTTGGGCCTGAAAGTTTGCGTGCATGGTCGGTTCAAACCAGCGACTACCGGGCCAATGTCGAAAAATCGTAGATCCGCCCCCTGAGCAAATCTATGCCTTCACCCGAACTTATCGCCCTGATTCCCGCGGCTGGCTTGAGCCGGCGGATGGGGCGGCCGAAATTGCTGCTCCCCTGGCGTGGCACGACCGTGATCGCGCATCTTGTGGGCGAACTGCATGCCGCCGGTGTGCAACGGGTGTACGTGGTACTGCGGGCCGGTGATGAGGCGTTGCTCGCCGCCGTTGTCGCGGCACAGGCCATTCCCCTGCAGCCCCCCACGGATCCGCCCGATATGCGGAGCAGTGTGGAATTCGGTTTAAAAATCGCTGCCGCGGAAATGGAACATCTGCCAGCCTGCGGCTGGTTGCTGATCCCTGCCGATCATCCGATTGTGTCCCGTACAACTGTTGCCGCGTTACAGGCCGCCTGGCAACCGGGACAACGCCGGATTCTCATTCCCACTTATGCGGGACAAAGGGGCCATCCAACCCTGTTTTCCGGGAATTTTGCTGCGGAAGTGGCTGGCATTCCTGCCGACTGCGGCCTGAACTGGCTCGTCCGGCAGAATTCTGAGGTCATTCAGGAAGTTCCAGTGCCTGACCCGGGTGTCATCGTCGATCTCGACACCCCCGAGGATTATGCCGCGTTGTTAGCACGTGACGACGCGGCACCGCAAACATAACGCTCCATAATACTTACAGCACAAGTCTGGCATCCCTACGCCCTCCGGTCGCCTCGGTTTACAGCGAGATGCGGGACTGGTCCTACCACTCGGCTCGTTCCTGCGACTAGAATCGTGTCATGAGGACACGAATCCTCGATGGAATGACTACGCATCACTGATTACGGACCCGCTCGAACCAACATGTCCACAGAAACGCCCGAATCCGATTTCGCCCGTCTGCCCGAAGAATTGCCTCCGGTCCAGCCTCCCTCGGCAGGTTTCATTGCCCAGCTGTTTCTAGTCCCGGGGCTGATTGTGCTGGCAATTATCGTGGTCTGGCTGCTGGTTTCGCGGATGGCCAGTGCCGAACAGGATTGGCGAACCCTCGTCAACGACATTCAAAGCCCACAGGACCACATCCGGTCACGCGGCATCTTTGGCCTCGCCCAGCAATTACTGGCCGAGCAAAGCTCCACCACGCCGGGCCCGAAACTTCGCGATAACCCGGAAATTGCCAAGCAGTTGTCAGACTACTTGATCAAGGAATTGAAGACGTCCTCCGCCAACGAAGCGACGATCAAGCAGCAAGCCATCCTGGCCCGAACGCTGGGACTATTTCACCAGCCCGATATCGTGCTGCCGGCGCTGGCCCTGGCAATTCAGCCGGACCACGATTTGGAAGTCCGCAAAAACGCGTTGGGCTCAATCGCGGTGATCGCGGGTCGTGCCACCGAAGAAAACAAGCCGCTGGACCTGAAGCTGGTACAGCCCGCCGTGCTGGAAGCCGCCGCCGATCCGGCCCCGCTGGTCCGGCAACTGGCGACCTTCATCCTGGGATTGCTGCCCGGCGAGGTCTCCTTGCAGCGGTTGCAGGTGCTGCTGGTCGATGCCGACATCAGCACTCGCATTAACGCTGCGGTGGGGTTGGCTCGCCAGGATTCGACGGCCGGGTTCGACGTCTTTTCGGAAGTGTTGAAGAACGCCACGGACAAACCCGAGAAAGTTGGTTCGCCTGAGGAATTCGCCCAATTCACGCAGATCAAGAATGCCCTGGCAGCACTCGACAAGGTCAAATCCCAGCTGACCGACGCCCAACGGACCGCATTGATTAAGATCCTGGAGCCGCTGAGCCAGACCTACCGCGAGCCCAAGTTACGCGTCGA
>CAZQUW010000285.1:0-2760 GCA_964596215.1 uncultured Planctomicrobium sp.
GGCCTACTCTTTCACGCGCTTCCAGACGTGCATCCAATGTCCGCTGTCGGGTGCCGTGGAGAATTTCGACGGCCGAGCTTTTCCGGCGGGAGCAAATGCGACGCGGAACTCATCGCCTTTGACTTCGTAGATACCGAGGCAGGTTTTGTCCTTGTTGGGGCCGCTGTCGTCCTGGATGTCGATGGTCTTGGTTTTGGGCTTCGGATCCAGTTTCTGCACACCCGTGGCGGTGACTTTGCCTTCCAGTGTTACCGTATAATGATCCCCCTTGATGACCAGCTTCCCATCTTTAAGCTGCTTCTCCGAGAGTGGCTTGCCATCGGCCTCGCCCGCTGTGAGCTTCCAAGTCCCTTGCAGCGTTTCTTCACCGTGGACCGGACCTGCGCCAAACAGCAGACCGATCGCCATCCCCATCGCCATGAACGTTCTCATGAAAGACCCTCTTCAGTAAGACACCGAGTGGTCCAGGGAAACTCAGCGTTCCGTGGAAGTGTCCCCCGATCACGCACCAGGAGACTTGCCGGCAGCCAACCACTCAAGTTCGCTCCATGTAGGGAAGCTTAGCATTCATTTCCCGTGCCGGCCAATTTCGCTGCTTCGCCTGAAGACTTACCCTCGATTTGTGGGCGCTTGGATAGCGTTGTGCCGTCTGCTTAAGCTAGAGCGGCGGAATTTAAGGTGCAGGTTAGTTCAAGTTTTGCAGATTTTAGATACGTTCGTTGAATGGCTTCGTTGCGGCTGGGTGGCACTGTTTTGCGACTGCGCTCAGGCGTCAGGCATGATGGCAACATTACCGTGCCGCATTCGACGTTGAGCTTGGGTAACGCAGGTTGCAGGTCATTTTTTGGGTAAGAATCCCTGACGGCGTAAGGCGGCGATCAGCCTGCTCATTGTGGGATGTGTGTCTCTGAGTTTTGCGGCTTGCAGTTCGGCCAGGCCGTCATGAGTTGTCCCGCGGATTGCGTCGCGGAGTTCCGCTAACAAGTTTGCGGCTTGATTGTAGGAGTCCGTTCCACCGATCGCGGCCAGGCGTTCGGTTTCCAGCAGCGTCGGTGCGGGGTCGGCGGCCATTGCAGCCATCTTCCTGGCTCTCGCAAGTTCTGCCGCTTTGTCCTTTTTCTGCTTGGCTTTCTTAAACAGGTCTGCCTCGGTGGCCAAGAGTTCCGCAATTGTCCGGCTGGCCGGTACCGTTGGCCAAACCGATACTTCAGCTGACTGACGGAATTTGGCGAGGATCTCTTTTCTGATGCTGGAATTTGGATCAGACATCAGTTGTGCCAGCCATTCATCTTTCTTCTGCGTCGGTTGTCCCTCCAGCCAGCCCGCATAATCTGTTCGCGGTTCATCTTCTGAGGGCAGGGGCGGACTCTGCTGGGCAGCTGCTTCAATCAGATAATCGCCGATCTCATACAATTCGGCCAAAGCCGTCTGCGCTGGGGTCAGTTTCTCCAGTCCCGCGGGAACCGGAGCTTCCTTCGTTTTGTCGCGGGGGTGATTCTGGTCGCACGCCATTGCCAGATGTGCGAGATACAGCGGTCGCAGATCACCATTGAGGATTTCGGCTCGCAACGGAAGCAGTTCTTCCAGCAACTCATCGAATTCCCAGATCTCATCGAGTTCGCCCGATTCATGAAAGGGAGAAATTGACAAGATACCCCCGGCACCCTGCTTGTCCTTCACGAATTGCACGCCATCTGCAGTGAGATAGGGCGCGGCAGCCTTCTTGTCGGGCAAGCCGTTCGGCAAGCGAATCATCAGGGTTCGGGTGCCGAAGTTCGCGTAATGCAGATGCAGATCATAGCCCCGACGCAGCATTTCCTCGGCGTCGCCGTGAAAGTCTCCGTAGTGATATTCATTGTCGAAGGCCCACGGCGTGATTTCCGCGCGTGACGACTGCTTCTGCATGAACTGAAGATCTTTCTTGCTCACTGGACCGTCGATCGCCCGAAATGCCACGACCTGATGTTCACTCATTGGTTCCACCTTCGAGTTGCGATTGATGCCTGGGAGCGAGGGCGATTTCGAAACCTTCGGCCCCGCCACACAAATGCCGCTGGACATTGTCCGAGTGTTACTCGATCGGACAGTCGGGTTCAATTGAGACTGTGGCATCACGAACAGATTGCCGGGTATTTTGGGGCAGTTCCCGCCTGCTACGAGGGGAGCAGAGGCTGCAAAAAGCTGATGGGGATTCTGGTGGGAAGGGCACTTGGTGTATGATTCCGGTTCGGATCGTGTCGAACCCGCGTGTTTCATCGAGTGCTCAGCGGTTCGATTGGTGAAAGTGTCTCGTCAGTGCCAAAGGATATTGGATCTTGAAATTACTCATCGTCGGTGGGGTCGCTGGAGGAGCGTCGGCCGCGGCACGTGCCCGCCGCCTGTCTGAAGACGCTGAGATCGTGTTGTTTGAACGTGGGCCGGATGTGTCCTTCGCGAACTGCGGCTTGCCGTACTACATTGGTGGCGAGATTGCCAAACGCAAGAGCTTGCTGGTCACCACGCCGGAAATGTTGCGTTCCCGGTTCAAACTTGACGTGCGAACCCGGTCGTCGGTCGAAGCCATCGACCGGACTGCGAAGAAGGTTCGAGTCCGCGATCTCGAATCGGGCCGGGTTTATGAAGAAACGTACGACAAATTGATCCTGGCCACCGGAGCGGCTCCCTTTCGCCCGGCGATTCCCGGCATGGACTTGCCAGGCGTGTTTACGCTGCGGAACCTGCACGACACCGACCAGATCAAGGAACGGGTGGACGGTGGCG
>CAZQUW010000285.1:2860-8012 GCA_964596215.1 uncultured Planctomicrobium sp.
GGGCAGCGATTGCCGGCCCAACTGGTCATCCTGGGAGTGGGGGTGCGACCGGAGAATGAACTGGCGGTGGCTGCCGGGCTGGAGATCGGGCTGCGGGGCGGAATTCGGGTGAACGATCAGCTGCAAACCACAGACCCGGACATCTATGCGGTGGGTGACGCCGTCGAGATCAAGGATTTTGGGTCGGGCGACGCGATTCAGGTGCCGCTTGCCGGACCCGCGAACCGACAGGGCCGGATCGCTGCCGACAATGTGTTCGGCCGCTCGATGAAATACCGGGGAACGCAGGGGACCGCGATCGTGGGCGTGTTCGACAAGACCGCTGCGATGACGGGAGCCTCCGAGAAAGTTCTGCGCCGGGCCAATCGTCCGTTCCGCAAGATCTATGTCCATCCTATGCACCATGCCGGGTACTATCCCGGAGCGCAGGCCATGGCCTTGAAGCTGTTGTTTGATCCCACGACGGGCCAGATACTGGGGGCACAGGGGGTAGGAGGTGCCGGTGTCGACAAGCGGATTGATGTGCTGGCGGTGGCGATCCAGGCCGGTCTGACCGTCTTCGATCTGGAAGAGATGGAGTTATGCTACGCACCGCAGTTCGGGTCGGCCAAAGATCCGATCAATATGGCGGGCTTCGTGGCAGGCGGATTGCTGCGTGGCGATCATCCGCAGGTTGACGTCGAGTCGGTGCTGGCGGCTTCCACTGCCGAGCGACCGTTCCTGCTGGACGTTCGGACGCCGGACGAGTTTTCATCCGGTCATATTCCGGGTGCCGTGAACATTCCGGTGGATGAACTGCGTTCTCGCCTGAAGGAATTGCCCCGCGACGGGATGATTGCCACCTATTGTCAAGTGGGGCAGCGCGGCTACCTGGCGACCCGGATTCTGAAGCACCATGGGTTTTCCGTGGCGAACATCGGTGGCGGCTACAAGACATTCCGACTCTTTCAGCCGCCTGCCCAGTGATGGCGCAGGCCAGGCTGAGATAGTGATATTGGGCCCCATATGGATGATTTCTCAGGAGTAGCGAAACGAATGGTGCGGTTCATTCCAGCGGAGGAATTAAAACAACGGTACGACATCTTCGGCCACTTTTACTCGGTGGAGGTTGCCCCCCGGCATGTCGTTGAATGTCGCAGCGTCCTGGAGATCGTGCAGCCGAGCCGCACGCCGACGAATTTGTCGGTACTGTGCAGGAGCAAGCCGGATGCGGTGTTTGTGATGATGAATCCGGGCTCATCCCGACCGCTGGTGGAAGTCCACAATCACATTCGCTCGGATGCCATCCATCAATTGCCCATCTCGCTGGTGCCGACGAAGCCCGACACCACGCAATATCAAGTCATGCGAGTGATGCATTACTGCAACTGGAGACATGTCCGGGTGCTGAACCTGTCCGATCTGCGGTGTTCTAAAAGCGTGGAATTCTTCAAGCAGTTTCAGCGCCTGGAAGCCGAAGCGGCTTTCGATTCGCATTCTATTTTCTCTGCCCGGCGAACAGACGAACTGGGTTTGAAGCTGAGCAATCACCAGGCGATTCCGGTGGTTCGCGCCTGGGGAGTGAGCGCGGAACTTGATCCGCTGATTGATCGCTGCTTGTCAAAGATTGCCCGGCGGAAAGTCATCAGAGGCTTATGCAAGGAGGGAGCAACGAACAAATTTCTCCATCCGCTACCATCATTGCAGAGGCAGAAACTGCTATGGGTCGATCAAATGGTCGAGCAGTGCCTGGGCTAGTTGGTGTCGCGTTTCAGGGGCTTTTATCAGACACTGGCTGGTTCACGATGCGCAGTCCGGCTTTCTCGTCGGCGATCGCCAGCCGGACACTGCCGGTGCAGATGCCCTTTTCGCACCGGCCTTGGGCTGATAACAAGCGGCCATCCGGCAGGCCGACAATGCCCAGCGAGCAATCATATTCATAGCGGCCCAGCAGCTTGAAGCGGACGTCGGTGACGAGCAGGATCTGCGGGGTGCCATAGCAGCCGAACCACCAGCGGTCATGGGCGAAGGTCGCGGTCTGGATCCCCAGGCGGGTGTGGCCGCTCTTGATGACGTGCTTCTGGATGAACTTGAACTTGTCGTCGTACTCGTAGACGTAGTTCTCCTCGAGGCCCTCGGGGAGTCCGCCCACGACGAAGAAATGGCCTCCCTGAAACCCGATGCCACCAGCCCCGTAAAAGGCTTCCTGCGTGGCGTGTTTCGAGACCAGCGACAGATCGCTGGCATTGTAAATATAGACCCAGGAATCAGCATTACCCCGGGGATCGTTGAACTTGCCGAGGTTCACCGCGACATAAATCTTGCCGTCCTGGAAACAGAGATCACCGTGATGATTGGCGACCGGCACACTCTTGAGTACCTTCCCGTCGAGGTCCGTTTTGACGAGCGTCGTCGTAAAGCACCAGTAGATGGCGTCGCGGTCGGCACAGATGCCCTGCAGGTGGTGTGGGTATGTCCCCTGGCAGGTGACGTTGTGGAAACGCAGTCCGTCCTTCAGGTCCAGGAGCAGACGCGGGTGATCGGTATAGATGCGTTCGACACCCAGCTTCAGCAACCGCTCCATCGTCGCCCGGTCGTTGACCGTCCAGGCCCCGACCATGATGCCGGCGGCTTTGATCTTCTGCAATTTATCGGGAGTAATGCCGCTGTACTGCAGCACCAGCGTTTCGAAACCATGCTGCCGGGCGATGCGAATGTCGTCGTCGATATTCGTATCGGCACCGCGGTCCCAGAAGACGGGGATCCCCGGCGCGAGGCGCTTTACCTCGGACATGAGTTTCAGGTTGCCGTCATTGAATCCCACCCAGCGTTCGGCCTGCATGGTTTTGACCAGGCGGATGGCTTCCGCCACGCAATCCATCTTGGGCTGAATCGAGACGCGCGTGCGGTTCTGCTGCATGACGACTCGCAGAACGTCTTCCAGCTTGGGAATCGTCAGCGGCGGACACTCGGCGGTCGTCTGGCCGGTTCGCCGGCGAAAGTCGGTGGCCACGTCGACGGCCTGCAACTGTTGATACGTCGAGTCCGGCACATTGAGGTTTCTGTCGCCCGTGCGGCCGGTGGTCTGATCGTGGATCACTGCCAGCTGGCCGTCTTTGGTACGGAAAATATCCAGCTCAATCCAGTCCGCGCCAACTTCCATGCCGCTCACCAGGGCGGGCATGGTGTTCTCTGGATATTCACTGGAATTGCCACGATGGGCGGTGATGCCGTTCCTGAGGAACGCGGAGGGCTCGCGCGCTGCTGCATCCCACGATACAGCAGCGAACAGAACACAGGACAGGATCGAGAAAGTTCTCAGGACTGGTTTCTTACGTCCGCTCGAAATCATTACGAACTCTCAATGGTGTGCCGCAACGGACCGTTGACCGAATCCAGGGCGGACGCTGGAATGCGAACAAACAGGGACGCGAGTTTTGTGGTGATCGACTCCGTGATCGCCCGCACGTCACTTGGCCTTTTCCCGCTCAAACAGGACCAGGATCTGGTCGCTGCCGGGTGTCGACGTAAACTCGGTGGGCCGTGGCTTTCCCGGGGGCGAAAAACAGAGCTTGCGAGTCTTCTCGCCGAGTTCGTAAATGCCGAGATGCGACTGGCCCTTTTGATCTCCCTCGGTCGGCGTGAAGTCGATGATCTTGGGCTTTTGTGTGGGGTAGATGGTGCTCGTGCCTTTGATCAACTCCTTGCCCTCTGAAAGGAGAGTCCAGGTGCCATCCGAGCCGTTCACGACCGTGAGCTTCTTCACATCCTCTTCGGCCGACTTATTGCCGTTCACTTCCAGGGACACGATCCTCCAGGTCCCTTCGATCTGCTTGTGATCCTTCTTGATCAAATCGTCGTTCGTCTGCTCGGCAGTTCCACTCATTGCCATTGTAGTCAGCATGACTCCAACGGTGAGACAACCATAAATCGTGCGCATCGTCATGACGGTACTCCATTTAAAAACTCTGCGGAAGACTGCGGAAAACCTGACCCAAGTCAGCCGACCTGTACCATATCAGGAGTGCCGGCCCGCGTCACCCCGGCTTGGCTACTGGCGGTGTTTGCAATAGACCTTTGACTCGTCGACAGGATGCTTGTGTTCCAGATCCACGTCATTCAGGCGGCTGGTGTTGCCCCAGCCGAAGATCCGTTCGAACAGGGGCAACAGCCGGTTACTTTGAAGGCTCTTCAGAAAATAGACTTCGTGTTCCTTCTCTTTGATGCCCATCTCGTACAGCGCTGCGTCGTGCGCGGTGATCCCGATTTCGTTGAAATATTTCATCATGATGAAATATTCGCAGACGTTTCCGCTTTCCAGGCGGCCCGCAAAGTAGTACGGCATGAACCACCCGATGATGTAACAGCTGCAGGAAATGATCCGGCCGATGACATGATATTTGATTTCATTGTACCGTGATGGAGGAATGTCGTATTGCTGCATAATCCGGAGCACGGTTTCGCGATGCTGCCATTCATCCAGTTCGATCTGCTTGATCGCCAGTTTCTCCGCGGGGTTTCTCACTGAACCAGCATGGCCGATATACGCAAACGCGGCGGCTTTCTCGGCTGAGTAAGCCAGCTGGAGCAGTTTCACGAGTTTCTGATGCTGGATTTTCACTAAAGTCGTCTTTCAGTCACATGACAATCCCGTCGCGTCAGATCGATCGTCTCGATCTGACTTCTGATCAGGGCGCAGTATCTTCACAGTAACGTAGTCCGTTTTCCAGAAGATCTCAATACGCCTGTCGCGAAGGTCGCCGGGAGGACCGTTACGGCTAATCCGTGGCGTTGTCGCGGTCCACAGTGCTTCCCAGTTCGGGGGCGCCTATGAGCGAGCGAGTTGCTTGCGAACATGCTGTGGCCACTCGATTTCGGTTGAATCCGCGGGGGGCCGAGTGGCGAAAGGCGTCAGTGTTTGTGCATTGGTGAGATTTGGTTGGTGCATCGCCAGCATGATAAAACGGGATGGTGGGGAATGACGAATGTCGAAATCCGAATAACAACCGACTGATGACGAACAAGCAGAGCAGGGGGCCGAGCGGGAGGGGGTGCTGTGGCAGGTTACGCTGAATTGTATTGACCCTGGATCTGTACAAAAGTTGAAATGTGTTAAAGAAGGCAAAGGAGTGGAAGGGAGCAAAGAATTCACAGAGCGCCAGAAATCGGCTCG